>NZ_JBXAFV010000004.1:284244-436525 GCF_058793475.1 Pigmentiphaga sp. MLSB6-MA01
CTTCCCCCCCCCCCCCCCCCCCCCCCCCCCCCCCCCCCCCCCCGCCGCCCTGCTGGCCAAGGCCGATCTCGTCACCGGCATGGTGGGCGAGTTCCCCGAGCTGCAAGGTGTCATGGGCGCCTACTACGCGGCGGCCGACGGCGAGGCGCCCGACGTGGTCGAAGCCATCCGCCAGCAATACCGTATCCGCCTGGACCAGCCCGTCGGCGCCGACGACGCCACGGCGGCCGCGCTGTTCGTGGCCGAACGCGCGGAAACGCTGCTGGGCATCTGGAGCATCGGCCTGGTCCCCACCGGCGACAAGGATCCCTACGGCCTGCGGCGAGCGGCCCTGGGGCTGATCAGCGCGTTCGAGCAGCTCGGCGCGGGCGCACGCCTGCCCGCCGACGGGACCGGACTCACGCTCGACGGCCTGCTGGCGCGGACGGCGGAAACCTTCGCCACCCCGCCCACGGCCGCCCAGGTCGACGAGGTCCGCGCCTTCGTGTTCGAACGCTATCGCAACCAGTTGGCCGGCCAGTTCGACCGCGCCGCGGTCGATGCCGTGGTCGCCGTCACGCCGCCCCTGGCCCAGGTGCCGGCGCGGGTGCGCGCGGTGGTCGCCTTCTCGGCGCTGCCCGAGGCCGCCGCGCTGGCGGCCGCCAACAAGCGCATCGGCAATCTGCTCAAGAAGGCCGAGGGCGAACCCGGCGCGGTGGACCCGGCCCTGCTCGGCGAGCCGGCCGAGCAGGCGCTGGCGCAAGCCGTGCAAAGGCTGCGGCCGCAGGCCGAAGGCAAGTTCGCGCAGGGCGACTTCGCCGGCGCCCTGACGGTACTGTCGCAAGCCCGCGAACCGGTCGACGCTTTCTTCGCCGACGTGATGGTCATGGCCGAGGACCCCGCCGTGCGCGCCAACCGCCTGGCGCTGCTGGCCGAACTGCATCGCATGATGAACCACGTGGCCGATCTATCCCGCCTGGCGACCGCTTAACATGCCCACTCCCCCTGCCCGCCCCAAGCTGGTGGTCCTGGACCGCGACGGCGTCATCAACCAGGACAGCCCCGATTTCGTCAAGTCGCCGGACGAGTGGATTCCACTTCCCGGCGCGCTGGAGGCCATCGCCCGCATCAATCAGGCCGGCTATCGTGTCGTGATCGCCACCAACCAGTCGGGCCTGGGCCGCGGCCTGTTCGATGCGGCCACGCTGAATGCCATCCACGCCAAGCTGCGGGCCGCGCTGGCCAGGCATGGCGGCGGCGTCGATGCCATCTTCATCTGTCCGCACGCCCCGGACGAAGGCTGCGACTGCCGCAAGCCGCTGCCCGGCCTGTATCGCGAAATCGCCCGGCGCTTCGAGACCGATCTTCGCGGCGTGCCCTCGGTGGGTGATTCAGGCCGCGATCTCGAGGCCGCCGCGGCCGCCGGCTGCGCGCCCTGGCTGGTGCTGACCGGCAACGGCCCCAAGACCCTCGCCAAAGGCCAGTTGCCGCCCGGCACGATGGTCTGGAAGGATCTGGGCGAAGTCGCCGACGCGCTCGAAACCGCCGCCCAGGCCGAGGAGCATTGATGCGCTGGCTCAGGTCGCTGCTGTTCGCCATCTTCCTCGTCGTCACGGTCATTCCCTACGCCATCGTCTGCGTGCTGTGGCTTCCCCTGCCCCTGCGATGGCGCTACCGGCTCACGATAGGCTGGCCCCGCCTGATGATCTGGAGCGCCCGCTGGATCGTCGGCATACGCTGGCGCATCAAGGGCTGGGAAAACCTTCCCGACCAGCCGGCCATCCTGCTGCCCAAGCACCAGTCGGCCTGGGAAACCATGTTCCTGCCCGCCTGGATGCCGCGCGAAGTCTGCTACGTGTACAAGCGCGAGCTGAACTGGGTGCCGTTCTTCGGCTGGGGGCTCGCGGGGCTGCGCATGATCGCCATCGACCGCAAGAAAGGCAGCGATGCCTTTGAGCAGGTGGTGGCACAGGGCCGCGAACGCCTGGCCTCCGGCCGCTGGATGGTCATGTTCCCCGAAGGCACCCGCATCGCCCCGGGCAAGAAGGGCAAGTACAAGAGCGGCGGCGCGCGCCTGGCCGCGCGCACCGGCGCGCTGGTCGTGCCCATCGCCCACAACGCGGGCGAATGCTGGCCGCGCAAGGCCTTCGTCAAGCGGCCCGGCCTGATCACGGTATCCATCGGGCCGCCGATCGATCCGCAGGGTTTGACCGCCGACGAGATCAATCGGCGTGCCGAGGACTGGATCGAGGCCGAAATGCGCCAACTCAACCCCGAGCGCTATCCGGACACCCGGGGCGCCGAACGCGCCGCCGGCTAGCCCCCATGGCCACACGCCCCGCTTCCGACACCGGCGCGCCCACGGCTCCGAAGCGGGAGACCGCTCCCCAGTCCGCGCAGCTCGACCTGTTCGCCGAGCCGCCCCGGGCCGTGGCGGTGCCGGCGGCAACGCCCGCCGCGCCCCCGCCCGCCGCGCCGTCGATCCCGGCCCCGGCCCTCCAGTTGCCGCCCGGCGCGCGCTGGCACGAAGTGGTGGCCGAGGGACAGCGGATACGTTTCGTCCTGCAACGCTCGCGCCGCCGCACCATCGGCTTCCTGATCGGCGACGACGGCCTGCGCGTGACCGCGCCGCGCTGGGTCGGCCTGGCCGAGATCGACGGCGCTGTCCGCGAAAAGGCGCGCTGGATCCTGTCCAAGCTGCACGAATGGCAGCAGCGCAGGGAACGCCTCGCCTTGAACCAGACGCGTTGGGAGGACGGCGGCGACCTGCCCTACCTGGGCCGCCGCATCGTCATGCGCCTGGACGCACAGCGCGACACGGCGCTGGCCACGGCGGACCTCGACGCACCCGCCGACGGCGACGTGCTCTGGCTGGGCCTGCCGCCCGACGCGACGGCGGCCCGCATCCGCGATACCGTCCAGGCCTGGCTGCAAGGCCGCGCCCGCGTCCTGTTCGATGTCCGCCTGCGCGAGTTCCTGGCCCGCACCGGCCTGTCCATCAACCGCTGGCGGCTGTCGTCGGCCGCCACGCGCTGGGGCTCGTGCACCAGCGAGGGCAACATCCTGCTCAACTGGCGCCTGATCCATTTCCCGGTCATCATCATCGACTACGTCATCGCGCACGAACTGGCGCACCTGCGCGAGATGAACCATGGCCCCGGCTTCTGGGCCGAGGTCGGCCAACTGATGCCCGGCTTCGAGAATGCCCGCGAGACGCTGCGGCGCCACGACCCGGGCAGCCTGCCGAGGTTCGACTAGGCCTGTTTACACTAGGGCCTGTTCACGCTTTCACGATTAGCGAGGTAACCCATGCGACTACTCCACACCATGCTCCGCGTCGGCGACATGCAACGCTCGATCGATTTCTACACCAAGGTCCTGGGCATGCGCCTGCTGCGCAGCAGAGACTATCCCGACGGCAAATTCACGCTGGCCTTCGTCGGCTACGAAGACGAAAAAGACGGCGCCGTGATCGAACTCACGCACAACTGGGGCGTGGAGAAGTACGACCTCGGCACCGGCTACGGCCACATCGCGGTGGCGGTGGACGACGCCTATGCCGCCTGTGACCGCGTGCGCGAATTGGGTGGCAAGGTCACGCGCGAGGCCGGTCCCATGAAGCACGGCACCACGGTCATCGCCTTCGTCGAAGACCCGGACGGCTACAAGATCGAATTCATCCAGGCCAACACCCACAAGGACTGACGCCCCGTCGCGCGGCGGCCGCTACCGGCCCGCCGCGCGCAGTCGTTCCAGCTCGGCGAAGAAACCATCCACCTTCGCCTGCCCTTCCCGCCGCAACGCATCGTCGCGGCGCGCGCAGCCCTCGGCGTCCTCCAGCGCGCCGGCCTGCCCCACTTGCCGCGAGACATCCTGCACCAGCCTGCACATGGGATGGCGGCGTCGGCCGAACGCCAGCAACGCCTGGTCCAGCGTCGCGTCCGATCCCAGCGCCTCGGCCAGCACCACCGCATCCTCGAGCGCCATCGCGCCGCCCTGCCCCATGAAAGGCGTCGACGCATGGGCGGCATCGCCGATCAGCAGTACCCGCCCGCGGTGCCAGGGCAAAGGGGCGATCACCTCCTCCACGCCGGTGTAGAGCACCTCCGCGCCTTCTCCCAGTTGATCCAGGAAGGGCCCCGCCGGGCCCCTGAACTCGGCGAAGCGCTCCCGCATCAGCGCCGGCCACTCGGCACGCTCGTACCAGGAGTCCTGCGGTTCGAGCATCACGCCGAACAGATAGAGCTTCTCGTCGCTGATGGGCATGATGCCCAGGCGCTTGCCCGTTCCCATCATCATGATCTTGGCGTCGAGGTCCCGCGGACGGTCGTGGACGCTGCGCCAGACGCCAAAGCCCGAATAGCTCGGCACGAGGTCCGGGAACGCCTCGGCCCGCACCTGGGAACGAATGCCATCGGCGCCGATGACGAGATCGCAGGCCACCTGCGTGCCATCTGACAGCGCCACGCGCATCGGTCCGTCGCCGTCGCCGGCCGGCAGGTCCGCCACCGTCGTGCCGAGCTTGAGCACGATGCCCAGCTCCTCGATACGCGCGGCCAGGATACGATGCAGTTCGGCGCGCTTGATGCCCAGGATGGCGGGCAGCCCGTCGAGCGAGGGATAGACCGTCTCGACGATGAACGAGCCGGCCGGGCCGAAATAGCGGTTGCGGCCGCCCGGCACGGCGAACCCCGCCAGGAGGATCTGCGGGAGTACGCCGATCTCCCGCAGCGCCCGCAGGCCGTTGCTGTAGATGAACAGGCCGGAGCTCTGGAACTGCCAGGCCCGCTGCCGTTCCACCATGGTCACGCGCGTGCCCCGCTGAGCGAGCGCGATCGCCGCCGAACAGCCGGCGATGCCGGCGCCGACGATCAGGGCGTGGTCGATTCGAGGCATGATAATCTCCGTGTCGATGCCATAAGTGTCGATGCCGCCGGCGCCCGCCTCAACCCCCGGCACGCCGGATCCGGACACCAGGCGTCCGGAAATCCGCCACGCGGCCCCGCCCTGACCTCCGACCCCGCATGCACGCCTCCGGTGACCTCCTCAGCCGCCTGCTGGCCCACTGGCGATCCGATCGCGCGGTGACGGCCCGCTTCGCGCTTTCCGCGCCGTGGGCCTTGCGGTCGGACGGCGTGGAAGGCGCGCTGATCAGGATGGCCACCGGCACGTCCTACTGGATCGCCGTCGGCCAGGACGAACCGCGGCTGATCGAGGCCGGCGACATCCTGATGCTGCCTCACGGCGACACCCACACCATCTCGTCCGCCCCCGGGCTGCCCGCCCGTCCGTTCCAGCCCCTGATCTCGGCGCATCAGGTCGGCGCCCACGGCGAACGGCCCATCGTGTTCTCGCACGGCGGTGGCGGCCCGGTCACGGACATGTTCTCGCTCCACCTATGGATGCCGGACAGCGGTCCGGGCATGCTGGTCGACACCCTCCCCCGGCTGGTCGTGATCCGCCGGCGCGAGACGCCGATGACCGCCTCGCTGGCGCAGACGATGGCATCGCTGGTCGACCAGTCGCTGCTGCAACCGCCGGGATGGCAATTGGCGACGGCACGCATGGCCGACCTGTTGCTGGTCCACGTCCTGGGGGAACACCTGCGCGCGTCGGCCGAACGGGGCGCCGGCATGCTGCGCGGCATGGCGGACCAAGGCATCGCGCGCGCCATGCTGGCCATCCACGACCACCCGGAGCGCCCCTGGACCGTCGCCACGCTGGCCTCGGCCTGCTACCTCTCGCGCACGGTGTTCAGCGAGCGCTTCCGTCATCTGGTCGGCATGACACCCATGCAATACCTGACTTCGTACCGCATGGCCGTCGCCGCCGAAAAGCTCAAGGATCCCGCCCTGACGCTGGACGAAGTCGCCGCCGCGGCGGGCTACGAATCGGACAAGGCCTTCGCGCGCGCCTTCCGGCGCTGGAACGGCGTCACGCCGGCGGCATTCGCCCGCCGCCGCTGACCGACCACGGGGCGAGTCGCTACAATCAGCGGACTGCCGCGCCCGCCGGGCCGGTGCCTTCTCCCACTCCTGTCGCGCATGCTGAACAAACTCTGGCTGGGATTTTTCGTCGCCGCGGCGGTCTCCGCCCTGGCGCGCTGGGGCATCGCCCACGACCCGGCGGTCTTCCAGGCCATGGTCGCCTCGCTATTCGCGATGGCCAAACTGTCGGTGGAAGTGATGGTGCTGCTGTTCGGCACCATCGCGCTCTGGCTGGGTTTCCTGAAGATCGCCGAACAGGCCGGACTGGTCGATGCGCTGGCGCGGATCCTGGGGCCGCTGTTCGCGCGGCTCATGCCCGAAGTACCGCGCGGCCATCCCGCCATCGGCCTGATCACGCTGAACTTCGCCGCCAACGTGCTGGGCCTGGACAACGCCGCCACCCCCATCGGCCTGCGGGCGATGAAATCGCTGCAGACGCTCAACCCCAGCAGCTCCACGGCCAGCAATGCGCAGATCCTGTTCCTGGTGCTCAACGCCTCGTCGCTGACGCTGCTGCCGGTCACGATCTTCATGTATCGCGCGCAGCAGGGCGCGGCCGACCCCACCCTGGTCTTCCTGCCCATCCTGCTGGCCACCAGCGCCTCGACACTGGCGGGCTTCCTGTGCGTGGCCGCGGTGCAGCGCCTGCGGGTCTGGGATCCCGTGGTGCTGGCCTGGATCGGCGGCACCGCCCTGCTGCTGGGCGGCTTCATGGCGTTCCTGTCCACGCTGTCGGTGGCGGCGCTGGGCGCGCTGTCCTCGCTGCTGGGCAACCTGACGCTGTTCGCGCTGATCCTGTTCTTCCTGGTCGTGGCCGCGATCCGCAAGGTCCCCGTCTACGAAAGCTTCATCGAAGGCGCCAAGGACGGCTTCGACGTCGCCAAGAGCCTGCTGCCCTACCTCGTCGCCATGCTGTGCGCGATCGGCGTGCTGCGGGCCTCGGGCGCGCTCGATTTCGTGCTGGACGGCCTGCGCCTGGCGATCCAGTGGCTGGGTTTCGACACCCGTTTCGTGGACGCCCTGCCGACCGCGCTGGTCAAGCCTTTCTCGGGCAGCGCCGCGCGCGCGCTGATGATAGAGACCATGCAGAACCACGGCGTGGACAGTTTCCCCGCGCTGCTGTCGGCCACCATACAGGGCAGCACGGAAACCACTTTCTACGTGGTGGCCGTGTATTTCGGCGCGGTCGGCATCCAGCGCACGCGGCACGCCGTCGGCTGCGCGCTGCTGGCCGACCTGGCGGGCGTGCTGGCCGCCATAGGCGTGTGCTACTGGTTCTTCGGCTGACCCACCGGCGGGGGAATCGGCCGCGCGCCCTTGGCCCGCGCGAACTCCCGCAACGAATCGAGCATCAGCCCCAGCATGTGCGCCGCCGCCGGCGACAACGACCGGCCGGCGCCGTGCAGCACGCCGACACGGCGTTCGATACGCGGCGCCGTCAGCGGGACGAATGCCAGATCGTGCTCGGTGGCCGGGCGCGCCAGTGTGGGCAGCACGGTAATGCCCAGGCCCGCCTTCACGGCGGCGATCAGCGACGTGCGGTTCTTGATGACCAGGTGGGGCCGCTGCAGCAGCGCCGCCATGCGATGCTCTCGCAGCGCGTGGAAGGTGGTGTTCTCGATGATGGGCTCGCCTTCCAGTATCCGCCAGGACACCGAACGCCCGCGCCCCGCGATGGAGTGGTCGTGGCGGCAGACGACGCCGAACGTGTCCTGGGCCACGGGTATGCAGTGCAGGCCAGCGAGATCCGCGCCCAGTCCGGCGATGCCGAGCTGGGCCTCGCCGCTGGCCACCATGGGGCCGACCTGGGGCGACGACACATCGGCGATCTTCAGGCTCACGCCGGGATAGTCCACGGCGAACCGCCGCAGCATCAACGGCAGCCACTCCTCCGCCAGCGAAGGCATGACCGCCAGGGCAATCGACCCCTGTTCGCCCGACGCCAGCAAGCCGACCTCGTTCTGCACGCGGTCGTGCAGGGCCACCAACTCTCGCAGCAAGGGCAGCACGGACTCGCCCAGGGGTGTCAGCCGGGCCTGGTGTCCATGCTCGAACAGGCTGCCGCCCACCTGGGCTTCCAGGCCCTGCATCGCCAGCGTGACGGCGGCCTGGGTGCGATGGGTTTCCTCGGCCGCGGCCCGCAGGCTCTGCCGCGTGGCGGCGATGACGAACTGACGAAGCTGGGGGATCTTGAACGCGTCGGGCATGGAAAAAGAAGGCCGATTTACAATAATCCTTAATTTTAATTAAAAAAGTTAAAATTGTTAAAAGTCCGGGAAGCAGGGATAGTGGACGGCATCGCTACGGCCAGCCCGTAGGCAACGTCAACGGAGACTTCATGTCCACTCCCGCATCCATGTGGCCGGGCGGCGCGCGCATCGTCGTGGCGCTCACCTTCCTGGTCGAAAGCTGGTCCGAAGGCAAGGCCCCGCCCTACTCGCCCATGACGAGCCCCCCCAAGCCCGGCGCGAAGGACCTGGCCGGCATCACCTGGTCGGAATACGGCGCGCGGGCCGGTGCCTACCGGCTGATGCGGCTGGCGCGCGAGCGCGGGCTGCCCGCCACGTTCTGCGTGAATGCGCGGGTGGCCGAACTGTTTCCCGAGGTCATCCACGCCATCGTCGGCCAAGGCTTCGAGCTGGCCGGGCACAACTACGCGCAGGATGAAGTGCTGCCCGGCCTGGACGAGGCGCAGGAGCGCGCCCTGATCCGCAAGAGCCTGGACATCCTGCAGCGCACCGCCGGCGTGCGGCCCCAAGGCTGGCTGAGTTCCACCATCGCGACCACCGAGCGGACCGCGGACCTGCTGGCCGAGGAAGGCATGCTCTGGCACGGCGACTACAACTACCTGGACCTGCCCTGCCAGATCCAGACCCGGCACGGCGGCATGGTCGCCATCCCGCACAGCGATTTCGCCGACAACCGGGTGCTGCGCGCCGCCCCGCGCGACTTCTTCCAGTGCTACCGCGATACCTTCGATTTCCTGTATCGCAAGGAACCCAACGCGTTCATCAACATCACCGTGCACGGCCACTTCGGCGGACGGCCGCTGATCAGCGCGATGCTGGACGAGGTGCTGGGCTACATCACCTCCCACCCCGGCGTCTGGTTCCCCCGTCACGACGAACTGGCCCACTGGGTCAACGAACACCGCATCGGCTTCATTCCCTATTCCGAGCGCTTTCCGCCGAAAGCCTGATACGACGACGGCCGCCTCTCGCGCGGCCGCGACCACGAACACCAAGGAGACACCATGAATCCCATGAGGCGGGCGCTGGCCGCCCTTTGCCTGATGCCCTTGCCGGCCCTGGCCGGAACCTATCCCGACCGCCCCGTCCGGGTAGTCGTTCCCTTCGCCGTGGGCGGCGCCGCGGATACGGTCGCGCGGTCCGTGGCCCAGAAGCTGGGCGAAGCGCTGGGCCAGACCTTCATCGTCGACAACCGCGCCGGCGCCAACAGCATGATCGGCTCCGAACTGGTGGCGCGGGCCGCCCCGGACGGCTACACGCTGCTGATGCAACTCGGGCCGCCCCACAATACGCTGCCGTTCTTCTCGCGCAACGTCCCCTACGATCCGGTCAAGGATTTCACGCCGGTGGCGATGATAGGCACGGCGCCGCAGGCCATGGTGGTCAACGCCGGGCTGCCCGTGAAGACCCTGAAGGAATTCCTGGCCTATGCCAAGGCGCGGCCCGGCAAGCTCTCGTACGGCACGTCGGGCGTCGGATCGTCCCAGCAACTGGGCGGCGAACTGCTCAAGGCGACGACCGGCATAGACATGATCCACGTGCCCTACAAAGGCGGCGCGCCGGCGCTCAACGACGTGGTGGGCGGGCAGGTGCCGGTCGGCATCCTGGTCCTTTCCAATGTCCTGCCGCACGTGAAGGCGGGCAAGCTGCGACTGCTGGGCGTGCTGCAGGCCGAACGGGCCAAGGCCGCGCCCGACGTGCCCACGCTGGCCCAGGCCGGCCTGCCCGGTTTCTCCGTGCCCGACACCTGGGTGGGACTGCTCGGCCCCGCCGGCATGCCGCCCGCCGTGGTCGAGGCACTACGCAGCGGCGTCGAAAAGGCCCTGGCCTCGCCGGACCTGCAGGAACGCCTGGAGACCGCGGGCTTCGAGGTCGAGGCCCATCCTTCGCCGGAAAAATTCGCGTCGCTGCTGGCCGGCAGCGTGGACACCTACCGGGGCATCGTCGCCAAGGCGGGCATCCAGCCCGAATGACGCGCCCGCCACGGCAGGCCGGTGCGGTCAGGCCACGCCGGCTTCGTGCAGCACGTCGGCCATGGCGATGAACTGCGCCACCGACAACTCCTCGGCGCGCGCGGTGTCGGGTATCCCCAACTGCTGCCAGGGCACCAGCGCCGCCCAGTCACCCAGGCCGCGCCGCAGCATCTTGCGGCGCTGGGCGAACGCCCGGGCCACGGTGGCCGACAGGGCTTCCTCGCTGCGCGCGCGCGGGCGGTCGGCCGGCAACGGAATCATGCGCACGACGGCGGAAACCACGCGCGGCGGCGGATCGAAGGCCTCGGGCGGCACGTCGAACAGCTTCTCCATGTCGTAGCGCGACTGCAGCATGACCGACAGGCGGCCGTAGTCGGCATCGCCCGGCCGGGCCACCATGCGGTCGATGACTTCCCGCTGCAACATGAAATGCTGGTCGCGCACCTGGTCGGCATAGGCCATCAGGTGGAACAAGAGCGGGCTGGAAATGTTGTACGGCAGGTTGCCCACCACGCGCAGCGCCTGGCCGAACGGCGCGAAATCCACGGTCAGCACGTCGGCCTCGGTCACCTGCAGGCGTTCGGGCGCATACTGCCCGCGCAAGCGCGCCGCCAGGTCGCGATCGATCTCGACGACCTTCAGGCAATCCAGCTTGTCCAGCAGCGGCCGGGTCAGCGCCGACAGGCCGGGGCCGATCTCCACCACGTTGTCGGACCGGCGCGGGTTCACCGCGCGGACGATGGAATCGGTGATGCTTTCATCGACCAGGAAATGCTGGCCGAAGCGCTTGCGCGCCTGATGTTTCATGCGGAAACTCCGGAGCCGGCATCCGCCTGGGTGCCGGTTCGTATCATCTGGAGGGCCATGACGATGGCCTCCTGCAAACTGCCGGGATCGGCCTTGCCCGTTCCGGCCAGGTCGAGCGCGGTGCCATGGTCCACCGAAGTCCGCACATAGGGCAGGCCCAGGGTGATGTTGACGCCATGCCCGAAACTCGCGTGCTTGAGCACGGGCAGGCCCTGGTCGTGGAACATGGCCAGCGCCGCGTCGAACTGCGCGACGTGCGCGGGCACGAACAATGTATCGGCGGGCAGCGGGCCATGCGCATCGATGCCGGCGGCGCGGGCCCGGGCGATGGCCGGCGCGATGACTTCGATTTCCTCGCGCCCCAGGTGGCCGCCTTCGCCGGCGTGCGGATTCAGGCCGCACACCGCGATGCGCGGACTCGCCAGCCCGAAACGCCGGCGCAGGTCAGCATCCAGGATGCGCAGCACCTGGTCCAGCGTCCGCGCGGTGACCGCATCGGGCACCGCCCGCAGCGGCAGGTGCGTGGTCGCCAGCGCCACCCGCAGGCCGCCGCCGGCCAGCATCATCACGACCTTGTCGACGCCCGCCTTCTCCTGCAGGTATTCGGTGTGCCCCGAGAAAGCCACGCCAGCGTCGTTGATCACGCCCTTGTGGACCGGCGCCGTGACGATGGCCTGGGCCCGGCCATCGGCCACCATGGCGATGGCGGCATCCAGCGTGTCCAGCACATAACGCCCATTGGCCACGTCCAGCCGGCCCGGCGCCGACGGCGCGCGCAGCGGCACGTGATGCACGCCCACCCCCGCCAACGCGGCGGCATCCTGCCCGCCACGCTGGACGAGCAGATCGCGATCGCCCACCAGCACCAGCTCCACATCCGCCGGCACCCGCCCCGCCCCGCGCTCCCGCGCGAACCACGCCGCGGCCGCGACCGACAACTCAGGCCCGATCCCCGCCGGTTCGCCGGTCGTCAAGACCAGCCTGCGCATCGTACTCATCTCACTCATCCGCCAGCCTGACGACCGGCCTCACGAAAAACAAAAAACGGCGCCCAAAACGCCGTCCCCATTAGCCAAGTTGTACCCCAGGGCACAGCGGATCCGGCTCCGCCGGTCTGCCAGAGCCGCCCCCCGGGACCCGGCGCCGGGCCGCCCCAAGGCGGGTCCCGGCCCCCTTGGGGGGCTGCCGCGTAGCGGCTGGGGCCTCCCCCTCAGGGCGCGGGGGGAGGATTCAACCGGAATTCGACGTAGGCCTTGTCCCGCAACTGCCGCGCCCAGTCTTCATACGCCTGGTCCAGCTTGCGCTGGAACAGCGTCTGGCGCGCCTCGGCGCGCTGCCGCTCGCGGCCGACGTCCTGCGTGCGGCGCTCGACGACCTGGATCAGGTGCCAACCGAACGGCGACTGCACCGGCTCGCTGACCTGGCCGGGCTGCAGCGCATCCATGGCGCGCTCGAACTCCGGCACGGTTTCCTGGGGCGAGAGCCAGCCCAGGTCGCCGCCCTGCGGGGCCGAGGCGTCATTGGAATACTGCCGGGCCATGTCGGCGAAGCTGGAGCCACCTTCCACGATACGCTGGCGGATATTGGCCAGGCGTTCGCGCGCCTGCTCGGCGGTCAGCACTTCGGTCGGCCGTATCAGGATATGGCGGGCATGGGTCTGCCGCACGGGCATCGCGCCGCCGCCCGTGGTGCCGCCGGAGGACTTGCGGTCGACCACCTTGACGATGTGGAAGCCGTTGCCGCTCTGGATGATCTCGCTGATGCCGCCCACGCTCAACTGCGCCACCGCGTCGACGAACATCGACGGCCACCGGTCGGTGGGACGGGTGCCGAGATCACCGCCGCGCAGGGCTTCCTCGCCATCCGAGGAGGAGGCGGCCAGCTGGGCGAAATCGGCGCCGCCGCGCGCCTGCTGGAGCAGGGTCTCGGCCTTGCGGCGCAAGCGCGCCACCATGTCGGAAGAGCTGCCTTCGGGCACGCGCACCAGGATCTGGGACAGCGTCAGCTCGGAAGGCGCGGCTTCGTGCTGTTCGGACAGGTAGGCATCGATCTCGGGCTCGGAGATCTGGATCTGGCTGTCGACCGCGCGCTCGCGCAAACGCAGCAGCGTGATTTCCTGCCTCAGGTCGTCGCGATAGATCGAGAACGGCAGGCCATCGCGTTCGATCTGGTCGCGCATCTGCGAGACCGACACGTTGTTCTGCTGGGCGATCCGGCTGATGGCGCGGTCAAGCTGCAAATCGTCGATGCGGATGCCGGTCTGCGCCGCTTCCTGCAACTGGGTCTTTTCGACCACCATGCGCTCCAGGACCTGCCGCTCCAGCGTGGCCGCGTCCGGAGGCGCGATCTGCTGCCGCGCCAGCGTGGCCTGGGCGGCATGCACGCGGGCATCGAGCTCGCGGCGGGTGATGACGTCGGTGTTGACCACGGCGACGATGTTGTCGCCCAACTGGATGCGCGAGCCGCTCGTGCCGCGCGGCGCCTGGGCGGCCGGAGCAGCGGGCGCCACGGGAGCCTGGGTGGCGGCCGGCGGCGCGGACTGCGGTCCGAGCAGGGTGGGCCCGCTGCCCCCCGGCGAACCGCCGAGGTCGCCTGGCATGCGCAGCCCCTGGGCCACCGCCGACCCGCCCGCCAAAGCGGCCAGGCAGCAAAGGGCGACGCCATGCGCCGCTTTCGTCATTCTGGGCAATACTTTGGAAACCATCATTCGTACCTTTCGAACACCGTCCCTTTCTCAGGCGGCGGGTTGATTACCTGATAACCCGGGATGCTCCGGCGCAGCGTCGTCATCGGGCTCGCCCCGATGCCGCCGAATCCGGTCAGCTCGAGCTGGAAGAACATCGCGGTCGTGGCGTTGTCCTTGGCCACCGCGTAGCGCTGGCCGACCAGGCGGAAAGCCCAGCAGCACCCGCCGTTATATTCGATTCCCGCCACCGCCTCGGCGATCCGGTTCTCGAACAGCGAATAGTTGATGCGCCCGATGCCGAACCAGCGGGGGGCCAGCGGCCACTGGAAAGCGATATCGATCAAATCCTGGCCCGGCACGCTGACCGACTCCCGCTTGTAGCGGTAGGCCAGCGAGATCGTGCTCAGCCGTTGCGGACTCCAGCGCGCGCCGATCGTGGACCGGGTCACGCGCTCGATCTTGGGATTGTATTGCACCGTCGTCTCGCCGCTGAGCGTCGACGTCAGCGCGCCGTAGACCGACACCAGGAAATCGGAACGGCCGTCGGAACTGGGCTCCTCGCCCGGCAGCGTGACGCGCTGGTCGCTGAAATACAGCCGCTGGGCCCCCATGATGCGCGCGCGCTCCACCCCGGTCTTGGGATCGAGCCAGCGCGTGGTCAGCGCCGCGGTCAACTGGTTGGCCTCGGCGATCCGGTCCCAGCCGGAATAGAGGTTCTCGGAGAAGATCTGCGCGAAGTTGAAATCCGCCAGCGCCGTGTCATAGATGGGCAGGTTCGACTGGTTGCGGTACGGCACGCGCAGGTAGTACAGGCGGGGTTCCAGCGTCTGGCGGGCCTCCCTGCCGAGCAGCGTGCTGTCGCGCTCGAAGATCAGGCCCGTGTCCAGCGATACGATGGGAACGGTGCGGTTCGCGGTGTAGGACGCCGCGCCCTGGAAGGAATCCGTGTTGTAGCGGGTGGAATGGATGCCGACCTTGGGAATGAAGAATCCGCCCGGCCGGATGATGGGATACGACACCGACGGATAGGCGTAGGCGCGCGAACCGTTGACCAGCGTATTGCTGCGAAAGCGCGTGGCGTCGGCGTCCATCCGCACGTCGAAGCCGTTCCAGTCGTAGCGCTGGCCGGTCAGGTGCAGTTGCGGCTCGCGGCCATAGGGCGGCACGATGGGCGCCAGCGGATCCTGCAATGTCTGGTAGCTGACCACGCGGCCGTAGGCTTCCCAGTACCCTTGCTGCCAGTTCATCGAGAACGAGCGTTCCAGCGTCGCGGTCGAGGCCAGGCCCGTCCCCAGCACGGACAGATCGCGGAAATAGGCGTCGTCCGAAGCCTTGGAGACGTTCCAGTTGAACCCCAGGTTGGGCGTCAGTTGCTGCCGGTGCTGCGAACTGAACAGATAGCGGTCGCGCTGCGCCACCCTGTCGTCGGGCAGGTAGCTCAACCGCGTCACCCCGCTGAACGAGGGTTCAAGGTAGCGGAACTCGCCCGACAGTTGCAGCCCGCGGCGGAGCATGAACTTCGGGGTCAGGGTGGCATCGCGGTTGGGCGCGATGTTGAAGTAGTACGGGATCGCGAATTCCGGACCGCTCTTGCTGGTCAGGCCGAAGGTGGGCGACAGGAACCCCGACTTGCGGGCGTTGTTGAGCGGGAAGGAAATGACGGGCGATGCCAGGATGGGGACGTTCTTGAAATACAGCACTCCGCCGTAGCCCACGCCCTCGCCGGCGTCGTAGTCGAAATCGGCGCTCCGGGCACGCAGTTCCCAGTCCGGCTTCTCGCAGGCGCATCCCGTATAGCGCACCCTGTCGGCGTGGACGCGGTTCTGCCCCAGCATGCGGATACGCTCGGCCGAGCCGCTGCCGCCGTTGAGCCCGAAGAAGAACCGGGCGTTGTCGATCTCGCCCGTGCCGCTGCTCATGTTGAGCTTGAGCCTCGGCCCCGTCAGCAGGTTGCCGTCGCGCACCAGCCGCACGTTGCCCAGCGCGTCCAGTTCGTCCTCGACCTGGTCGTACTCGATGGTGTCGCCCTTCAGGATGGTGCCCTGGCGCCGCACCTGCGCGTTGCCTTCCAGCCGGAGCTTGTCCTGGCCATCGGCCGTCAGTGTGTCGGCCTGCATGAACGCCGGCAGCCGGTCGGGATCATAGGTGTGCTCGCGCAGGCCCGGCGACAGGCGCAGGCCACGGCCGGAAACCGGCCCGGCCCCGGCCTGCGGTTCGGACGGACCGTCTTGCGCATAGGCCATCGGCGCTACCGCAAATGCTGCAAACAGGCTGAACCACCGGATCAATCGCACGGGCCTCGAGGAATGAAAAAACGGAAAGTCGAAGAATACGCGAGCCGACGGCCACGCGCGGTAAAAAAAGATAGCGGCCCGCGGCGTTCAGCGGGGGCGCCGGGCCCCGCCGAAAAGGGGGCCGGGTTCGTTCCGGGAACCGATATCGGTCGGTATTATAGGAGGCATGAATGCCATCCCCGATCAAGCCGCCGGCCAGGCCGGCGCCGACCCCAGGCGCGCCCAGGCCGCCGCCTGGCTGTCCAGCCTTCCCCCGGCTCTCCAGCTCGACCCGTCCACCCTCCAGCCGGCCTCCAGCGACGCCAGCTTCCGGCGGTATTTCCGGATCGCCATGGGCCCCGGCACCGCGGTCGTGATGGACGCCCCGCCCGACAAGGAGGACTGCCGTCCCTTCCTGCACGTGGCCGGACTGCTGCACGCGGCCGGCGTGCACGTGCCCCGCGTGCTGGCGCAGGACCTCGGCCAGGGCTTCCTGCTGCTGTCGGACCTGGGGCGCAGCACCTACGTCGACTACCTGCGGGGCACGCCCACCCCGCACGACACCCACCGCATCTATATGGACGCGCTGGCGGCGCTGGTGAAGTTGCAACAAAGCGCAACCACCGGCCTGGTGCGCTATGACAAGGCCCGCCTGGCGACGGAACTCGAACTGTTCCCCGACTGGTACGCCGCGCGCTACCGCGGCCAGCCCCTGGACACGGCCGACCGGACCGCGCTCGATGCCGTGTTCGAGACCCTGATCGACGCCAACCTGGCCCAGCCCTTCGTCCTGGTGCACCGCGACTACCACTCGCCCAACCTGATGCTCACCGACCTGCCGGCCGGCGGACCGGACTACGGCCCCAATCCCGGCGTCATCGACTTCCAGGACGCGGTGGTCGGCCCCATCACCTACGATCTCGCCTCGGTGCTGACCGACGCCCGCACCACCTGGGAGGAGCCGCAGCAGCTCGACTGGGGCATCCGCTACTGGGAAATGGCGCGCAAGGCCGGGCTGCCGGTGGCGGCGGATTTCGCCGATTTCCATCGCGCCTACGAATGGATGGGGCTGCAGCGCAACCTGCGCATCCTGGGCGTCTTCGCGCGCCTGGCCCATCGCGACGGCAAGCTCGCCTACCTGGACCACATGCCGCGCGTGAACGCCTACGTACGGCAGGTCGCCAGCCGCTACCTGGCCTTCAAGCCGCTGATGAAGCTGCTGGACCGGCTGGACGGGCAGGCGTCCGCAACCGGCTACACCTTCTGATGCGCGCCATGATCCTGGCGGCCGGACGCGGCGAACGCATGCGGCCGCTGACCGATACCGTGCCCAAGCCGCTGCTGCCGGCGGGCGGCAAGCCCCTGATCGTCTGGCACATCGAACGGCTGGCGCGGGCGGGGCTGCGCGACATCGTCGTCAACCACGCCTGGCTGGGCGCGCGCATCGAGGAAGCGCTGGGCGATGGCTCGCGCTGGGACGTGCGCCTGCGCTATTCGGCCGAGCCCACCGCGCTGGAAACGGCCGGCGGCATCCGCCAGGCCCTGCCGCTGCTGGGCGGCGAACCGTTCCTGGTCATCAACGGCGACATCTGGACCGACTGGGATCCCGCCCTGGCCCAGGCCGCCGCCGGCGACCTGTCGCGGCAGGACCACCTGGCCTGGCTGGTGCTGGTCGCCAACCCCGCGCACCATCCCGCGGGCGATTTCCGCCTGGCGCCCTCCGGACAGGTCCAGGACGGCGAGCCCCGGCTGACCTTCGCCGGCATCGGCGTCTACCAGCCGGCGCTGTTCGCCGGCCTGCCGGCGGGCGAACCGGCCAGGCTGGCGCCCCTGCTGCGCACCGCCATGGCGGCGGGCCGGGCCGGCGGCATGCGCCACGACGGCCGCTGGACCGACGTCGGCACGCCCCGGCGCCTGGCCGACCTCGATGCCAGCCTACAATAAACATTGGTCATTCCCGCGCACGGATCCATCGCCATGAGCATTCCCGCCCAGGACCTCACCCCCTTCGCCGCGCGCCGCCGGCGCGTGCTGGACATCATGCGTGCCCGCGGCGGCGGCATCGCGATCCTGCCCACCTCCCGCGAGCTCGTCCGCAACCGCGACGCCGAATTCCCGTTCCGCTTCGACAGCGACTTCTTCTACCTGACCGGCTTCCCCGAACCCGAGGCCTGGCTGGTGCTGATCGCGGGTGCCGAGGACCGCAGCATCCTGTTCTGCCGCGGCAAGAACCTGGAACGCGAGATCTGGGACGGCTACCGGATCGGCCCCGACGCGGCCGCCGGGCAGTTCGGCTTCGACCGCGCCCTGCCGGTCGAGGCGCTGGCCGACGAGCTGCCCAAGCTCATCGCCGACCAGCCGGCCCTGTTCGTGCCCATGGGCAGCGACCGCCTGTTCGACACCCACCTGCGCGGCTGGCTGGACCGCGTGCGCGCCATGGGCCGGTCCGGCGCCACCGCGCCCGCCGGCAGCTACGACCTGCGCGCCATCCTGGCGGAAATGCGCCTGGTCAAGGACGCCTTCGAGATCGAGACCATGCGCCGTGCCGGCGCCATCTCGGCGGACGCCCACGTGCGCGCCATGCGGGCGTCGCGTCCGGGCCTGCGCGAATACGAGATCGAGGCCGAGCTGCTGCACGAATTCCGCCGCCACGGCTCGCAGTCCGTGGCCTACAACTCCATTGTCGCCACCGGCCACAACGCCTGCGTGCTGCACTACCGCGCCGGGGATGCCGAACTGAAGGACGGCGACCTGATGCTGATCGACGCCGGTTGCGAACTGGACGGCTACGCCTCGGACATTACCCGCACCTTCCCGGTGAACGGCCGCTTCAGCGGCCCGCAGCGCGCGCTGTACGACCTCGTGCAGGAAGCCCAGAACGCCGCCGCCGCCCTGACCCGCCCCGGCGCGCGCTGGAACGAAGGCCACGACGCCGCGGTCCGCGTGCTGGCCCAGGGCATGATCGACGAGGGCCTGCTGACCGGCACGCTGGACGGCGTGCTGGAATCCCAGCAGTACGCCCGTTTCTACATGCACCGCACGGGCCACTGGCTGGGCATGGACGTGCACGACGTGGGCGACTACCGCGAACCCGGCGCGGCGCAGTCCGCGGACGAACCCCGTCCGTGGCGGACGCTGCGGCCGGGCATGGTGCTCACCATCGAGCCCGGCATCTACGTCCGCCCCGCGGCCGACGTGCCCGAGCGGTTCTGGGACATCGGCATCCGCATCGAGGACGATGCGGTCGTGACAGAGTCCGGCTGCGAGCTGATCAGCCGCGGCGTCCCCGTCGCCGCCGACGAGATCGAAGCCATCATGCGTGGCTGACGCAGGCATGCAGGCGGACGTCACCATCCTGGGCGGCGGCCCCGTCGGGGCCACGCTGGCGCTGCTCCTGGCCCGCGCGACCACCCGCCCCGGGCGCATCGTGCTGTGCCGCCCGCGGCGCGCGGCGATCGCGCCCGCCGCCACGGCGGCCGACCCGCGCTCGATGGCGCTCAACCACGGCAGCCGGGTACTGCTGAAGTCGCTGGGCGCCTGGCCGGCGGGCGGCGCCGACATCCTGCACGTCCACGTCTCGCAGCAAGGCCGCCTGGGCCGCACCCATATCTCGCACGCCGACTTCGGCGTGCCCGCCCTGGGCACGGTGCTGCCGTACACCGCCATCGTCGACGCCCTGGACGCCGCGCTGGCGCTCTCGGGCGTCACCATCCGCGCGGGCGGGCCCGCGGCCATCCTGCGCCAGGAAACCGGCGCGCCCGTGATCGGCCAGGACGGGGACGAATGGACCACCCGGGCCTGCGTGCACGCCGAAGGCGGCACCTTCGACCACCAGGCCCGCAACGACCTGCACCGCGACTACGGCCAGCATGCCGTGCTGGCCATCGTCCGCGCCAGCCGCCCACGCCCGGGCTGGGCCTGGGAGCGCTTCACCGCCGAAGGCCCCCTGGCCCTGCTCCCCTACCCCGCCGGCCCGGCCCACGACACCGGCCGCCATGCACTGGTCTGGTGCTGCCGCCCCGGCCATGCCGAGCACCTGGCAGCCCTGGATGACGCCGCCTTCGCCGACGCCCTGGGCCAGACCTTCGGCACCCGGCTGGGCAGCTTCGCCGCCGCCGGCCCGCGCCACCGCTACCCCCTGGGCATCAACCTGCGCCGCCACGTCGCCGACGGCAACATCGTCGCCATCGGCAACGCCGCCCAGACCCTGCATCCCGTCGCCGGCCAGGGCATGAATCTCGGCCTGCGCGACGCCGCGCGGCTGGCCGAAAGCCTCGCCCCCCTGCTGCGCGACCCGTCCGCCCACGCCGCCCCGTTGCTGGCGTCCTACGCCCGCGCCCGCGGGGCCGACCGCTGGCTGACCAGCGGCCTGACCGATGTCATGCCGCGCATTTTCGCGACCGGCCTGGCCCCCGTCGAACACGCCTGCGGCCTGGCGCTGCTGGGACTGGACATGTCGCGCACGCTGCGCGGGCCGCTGGCGAGACAATTGATGGAGGGACTCCGGGCCTGATCGCCGCGGCGCCCCGACAGCGGTACAATCCCCGCCTTCCTCGGACATTTTGCCCACGCGCCGCATCCCCCCATGAATGGGGCTGACGGCGCATTCAGTCATGCGCATCGGCCCCTACGACCTTCCGAACAACGTTTTCGTCGCTCCCATGGCGGGCGTGACGGATCGTCCGTTCCGCCAACTGTGCAAACGGCTGGGCGCCGGCCATGCCGTGTCCGAGATGGCCGCCAGCAACCCCCGCCTGTGGAACAGCGTCAAGACCTCGCGCCGGCTCGACCACGAGGGCGAAAGCGATCCCATCGCCGTGCAGATCGCCGGCAGCGACCCGGAAATGATGGCGCAGGCCGCCGTCTTCAACGTCGGCAAGGGCGCCCGCATCATCGACATCAACATGGGCTGTCCGGCCAAGAAGGTCTGCAACTTGGCCGCCGGTTCGGCCCTGCTGCGCGACGAAGACCTGGTCGCGCGCATCCTGGAAGCCGTCGTGCGCGCGTGCGAACCGCTGGGCGTGCCCGTCACGCTCAAGACCCGCACCGGGTGGCGCCGTGCCGACCGCAACGTCCTGCGGGTGGCGCGGCGCGCGCAGGACATCGGCATCGCGGCCCTGGCCCTGCACGGCCGCACCCGCGAGGACCTCTACATGGGCGATGCGGAGTACGAGACCATCGCCGCGGTCAAGGCCGAACTCACCATCCCCGTCATCGCCAACGGCGACATCGACTCGCCCGAGAAGGCCCGCCGCGTGCTGGACGACACGGGCGCCGACGCCGTCATGATCGGCCGGGCGGCCCAGGGCCGGCCCTGGCTGTTCCGGGAAATCGACCACTACCTGCGCACCGGCACCCGCCTGCCCGCTCCCACGCAGGCGGAGATGCGCGAACTGCTGCTGCAGCACCTCGACGACCACTACCGTTTCTACGGCGAGTACACGGGCGTGCGGACCGCGCGCAAGCATATCGGCTGGTATCTGGGCATGCTGCCGGGAGGGCCGCAGTTCTGTGCGCAGCTGAATTTGATAGAAAACACGCGCGACCAATGGCGGGCGGTAGCCGACTGGTTCGATCGCCCGATGGAACCGACGGCTTCGCGGCTGGCCGCCTAGGCCGCGCATCAAGGAAACAACCAATGAAAGAACATACGCTTGAAGAGTGCGTGCGCCACACCCTGGACCGCTACTTCAAGGATCTCGAAGGCGAGACCACCAGCGGCATCTGGGACATGGTGCTGACGGCCGTCGAGCGCCCCATGCTGGAGGTCGTGCTGGAAAAGGCCGACCGCAACCAGTCGCGTGCCGCCGAGATGCTCGGCATCAACCGCAACACCCTGCGCAAGAAGCTCGACCACTACCAGATCAAGGTCTGACGCGGCGACTCCCTCCCCATTGTTCCGTGCCTGCCCTGGCACGCCATTCTGCCCCACTCTCATGAAAATCGAACGCGCGCTTCTTTCCGTTTCCGACAAATCCGGCATCGTCGACTTCGCCAGGGCCTTGCACGACCGCGGCGTGCAACTGCTGTCTACCGGCGGCACGGCCAAGCTGCTGGCCCAGGCCGGCCTGCCCGTGCAGGAAGTCTCCGACTACACCGGCTTTCCCGAGATGATGGATGGCCGCGTCAAGACGCTGCATCCGAAGATCCACGGCGGCCTGCTGGCCCGCCGCGACGCCCAGGCCCACCTGGACGCCATCGCCGGGCACGGCATCGGCCGCATCGACCTGCTGGTGGTGAACCTCTACCCCTTCCGCGAAACCGTCGCCAGGCCCGACTGCACCTTCGCCGACGCCGTCGAGAACATCGACATCGGCGGACCGGCCATGCTGCGCGCGGCGGCCAAGAACCATGGCACGGAAGCCGGCGGCGTCACGGTCGTCATCGATCCGGCCGACTACGCCCAGGTGCTGAAGGAAATGGATGCCACCGGCGCGACCTCCTACGCCCTGCGCCTGAACCTGGCCAAGAAGGTGTTCGCCCATACCGCCTCGTACGACGGCGCGATCGCCAACTACCTGACCAGCCTGGCCGACGCGCCGGCCCAGGAGGCCGTGCCCGCGCGCGAGGCCTACCCCGGGATCCTGAGCTTCCAGGCCGCCAAGAGCCAGGCCATGCGCTACGGCGAGAACCCCCACCAGTCCGCCGCCTTCTATCGCGACACCGCGCCGGCCGCCGGCCTGCTGGCCAACTACCGCCAGTTGCAGGGCAAGGAACTGTCCTACAACAACATCGCCGATGCCGATGCCGCCTGGGAATGCGTGCGCACCTTCGACGCGCCGGCCTGCGTCATCGTCAAGCACGCCAACCCGTGCGGCGTGGCGGTCTCGACCGACGCGCTCCATGCCTACCAGCAGGCGTTCAAGACCGATCCCACGTCCGCCTTCGGCGGCATCATCGCCTTCAACCGTCCGGTGGACGCCGCCACCGCGCAGGCGGTCAGCAAGCAGTTCGTCGAAGTGCTGCTGGCCCCCGCCTACGAGGCCGGCGCGCTGGAGATCTTCGCCGCCAAGCAGAACGTGCGGCTGCTCGAGATCCCGATGGGCGACGGCGTGAACGCCTTCGACGTCAAGCGCGTGGGCGGCGGCTGGCTGGTGCAGCAGCCCGACTCGTTCAACGTCGCGCGCGACCAGCTCAAGGTCGTCACCAAGGTCGCGCCCACCGAAGCCCAGATGGACGACCTGCTGTTCGCCTGGAAGGTGGCCAAGTTCGTCAAGTCCAACGCCATCGTGTTCGTGGGCGGCGGCATGACGCTGGGCGTGGGCGCCGGCCAGATGAGCCGCGTCGACTCCGCCCGCATCGCCTCGATCAAGGCCGAGAACGCCGGCCTGTCGCTCCAGGGTTCGGCCGTGGCGTCCGACGCCTTCTTCCCGTTCCGCGACGGCCTGGACGTGGTGGTGGACGCGGGCGCGAGCTGCGTCATCCAGCCGGGCGGCAGCCTGCGGGACGCGGAAGTCATCGCGGCGGCGGACGAACGCGGCATCGCGATGGTGCTGACCGGCACCCGCCATTTCCGCCACTGATGAGACCACCCCCGACGCCCTTCGGGCGCCCCCTCCAGGGGGCGGCGCTGGCGGACCGGCAAAGCCGGATCCGCGGCGCCCTGGATATGGGGTAGGCTGACATCATGCGTATTCTTGGGGTGGACCCCGGCCTGCGGCGCACGGGTTTCGGCGTGATCGAATCGGATGGCCCGCGGCTGCGCTACGTCGCCAGCGGGACCATCGTAGTGCCCGCCGACGACGACCTGTCGGCGCGGCTCAAGATCATCCTGGACAACCTGCGGCAGGTCGTGCGCGACACCGCGCCCGACTTCGCCGCCGTCGAGAAAGTCTTCGTCAACACCAACCCCGCCTCGACGCTGCTGCTGGGCCAGGCCCGCGGCGCGGCCCTGTGCGCGCTGGCCGACACCGGGCTGCTGGTGCACGAATACACCGCCTTGCAGATCAAGAAATCGGTGGTGGGCACCGGACGGGCCGCCAAGACCCAGGTGCAATCCATGGTGCGGCACCTGCTGTCGCTGGACGGCGCCCCCGCGGCCGACGCCGCCGACGCGCTGGCCTGCGCCATCTGCCATGCGCACGTCGCCCCCATGGCGGATCGCCTGCGCGAGCATGGCGACCACCCCGCATTCGCCCGCCGCGGCAACCGGCTGCGGGCCGGAAGATTAGTATGACGTGCGACGACAAGTCGCCAAGGTGAACTCATGATCGGACGCCTGACCGGAACGCTGGTCGAGAAACAACCGCCCACCGTCTGCCTGGATGTGAACGGCGTGGGCTATGAACTGGACGTGCCGATGAGCACGCTGTATTCCCTGCCTGAACTCGGTGCCAGGGTGACGCTGCTCACCCACCTGGCCATACGCGAGGACGCCCACGTGCTGTACGGCTTCGGCACCGCGGCCGAACGCGTCACCTTCCGCGAACTCATCAAGGTCAGCGGGGTGGGCGCCAGGATCGCGCTGGCCGTGCTGTCGGGCATGACGGTGGCCGAGCTGTCGCAGGCCGTCACCCTGCAGGAGGCCGGGCGCCTGACCCGCGTGCCGGGCATAGGCAAGAAGACGGCCGAACGGCTGCTGCTGGAACTCAAGGGCAAGCTGGGCGCCGATCTCGGTGCCGCGGCCGGCCACGTGGTGGCCGACGGCCAGACGGACATTCTCAACGCCCTGGTGGCGCTGGGCTATTCCGATCGCGAAGCCGTCGCCTCGGTAAAGAACCTGCCGGCCGGCGTGGGCGTCTCGGAAGGTATCAAGCTGGCGCTCAAGGCGCTCGCGCGGTAGGCACGCCGAGGGAGGCCGCATGCTCAGGATCTGGGGACGGCGCAGTTCCTTCAATGTACAGAAGGTGCTCTGGTTCGCGGGCGAACTGGGCCTGGCCTGCGAACACATCCCCGCCGGCGGCGAGCATGGCCTGGTCGACACGCCTGAATTCCGCGCCATGAACCCCCATGGCCGGGTGCCGGTCATCGACGACCAGGGCACCGTCGTCTGGGAATCCCATACCATCCTGCGCTACCTGGCGGCCCGCCACGGCGCCCCGGACTTCTGGCCGGCAGACCCGGCCGCGCGCTCGCAGGCCGAACGCTGGATGGACTGGGCACACACGTCCCTGCAACCCGCCTTCCTGACCGGCGTGTTCTGGGGCTACTACCGGACCCCCGAACCCCTGCGCGATCCCGACCGGATCCGCGCCCGCGTCGAGGAATGCGCCGGGTACTTCCGCCTGCTGGATACCCTGCTGGCGACCCGGCCCTTTCTTGGCGGCGACCGGCTCACCCTGGCCGACATCCCCGCCGGCACGGCGCTGTACCGCTATTTCGGCCTGGACATCGCCCGGCCCGACGTGCCCCACGTCCAGGCCTGGTACCAGCGGCTACAGCAGCGCCCGAGCTACCGCGAGCACGTCATGGTGCCCTTCGGCGAACTGTACGGACGGCTGGACTACTGACCCGGCGCCCGCGGCCGCGCCCCGGCACGGAACGGGCTAACATACCGGCAGTTCTAGGCAGAATACCCCCATGGCGATCCAGCCCGACAAGCTTTCCATCCGAGACGACGCCCCCGACATGCGGGTGATCTCGCCGCGCGCCTCGTCCCCCAACGAAGAGGCCATCGAACGCGCGCTGCGCCCCAAGGCGCTGGACGAATACGTCGGCCAGCGCCGCATCCGCGAACAGCTCGAGATCTTCATCGCCGCCGCGCGCAACCGCCAGGAATCGCTGGACCACGTCCTGCTGTTCGGCCCGCCCGGCCTGGGCAAGACCACGCTGGCCCACATCGTCGCGCGCGAGATGGGCGTGCAATTGCGCCAGACCTCGGGCCCCGTGCTGGAGCGGCCGGGCGATCTCGCCGCGCTGCTGACCAACCTGGAACGCAACGACGTCCTCTTCATCGACGAGATCCACCGCCTGTCGCCGGTGGTCGAGGAAATCCTCTACCCCGCGCTGGAAGACTTCCAGATCGACATCCTGATCGGCGAAGGCCCCGCCGCCCGCAGCGTCAAGCTCGACCTGCAACCCTTCACGCTGGTCGGCGCCACCACCCGCGCGGGCATGCTGACCAATCCGCTGCGCGACCGCTTCGGCATCATCGCGCGCCTGGAGTTCTACACCGCCGACGAGCTGTCCTCCATCGTGACCCGCAGCGCCGGCCTGCTCAACGCCGCCATCGCCGAGGAAGGCGCCCGCGAAATCGCATGCCGTTCGCGCGGCACGCCCCGCATCGCCAACCGGCTGCTGCGCCGGGTGCGCGACTACGCCGAGGTCAAGGCCGGCGGCCGCATCACCGGCGAGGTGGCCCAGGCCGCGCTGTCCATGCTGGACGTCGACCCCGCCGGCCTGGACATCATGGACCGCAAGCTGCTGGAAGCCATCGTCTACAAGTTCGACGGCGGCCCCGTCGGCCTGGACAGCCTGTCCGCCGCCATCGGCGAGGAACGCGACACCATCGAGGATGTGATCGAGCCCTACCTGATCCAGCACGGCTACGTGCAGCGCACCCCGCGCGGCCGGATCGCCACGCAGGGTACCTACCGCCACCTGGGCCTGACGCCGCCGACGCAGGCGGGCGGGGGCGATCTGTTCGCGTAGCACGGGACTATTGCCACGACCGGTCGTCGTCCGGCAGGCTTGCCCGCAACGCAAAATCCCCCTCGAAGGCGGCGGCCAGCTCGACGAGCTCGCCAAGCTGCATCCCCAGCTCAAGCAGTCGCGGAGCCAGCCTGTCGGTCGCGGACAGGTTGTCGTACCCACCGAAGAACGCCGCGATACGCACGATGTCATCGTTGGACAACCCATGCCCGGCAAGGCGGGGGGCCACCTCGGACATCGTCTGCAAGTTTAGGTCTCCCTCGGGAAAGCTCGCGACGCGAACGATATCTTCCAAGGAAAACCCCAGTTCCCGTAGCCTGCCGGCGAGTTCATGCAGCCGTTCCAGGTTCCGGTCCCCCTCGGGATGCGTGGCGACCTCCGAAAGGCTGTCCGGAAGGATACCCAGCCGCTCGAATGCAGGCGCCAGTTCGGCCATCTTCCGCACGGTCCGATATCCGCCCTGCTGTCGCGCCATCGCGGCCACCTGCGCCGGAGCGAAGCCGTGTTCGCCCAGCCCGGCAGCGCACCCGTGCGCCGCTTCCAGGTTCCGGTCGCCGCGTACCTGCCCGCCGATGCCTATGATGTCGGCCTCGGAAAAGCCGAGGGCGCGCAGATCGTCATAAAGCTCGACCAGCTTTTCCACGTTCCTGCTTCCGTGCAAGTGCGCGGCCACACATTCGATGCCGTCCGTGGGAAAGCCTTGCCGCAACAGCGCGACCGTGGGTTCGGCAACCACCTGCTCCAGGTTCCGGTCTCCACGAAAACGCGCGGCCATGTTCGCGATCTGGCCGTGGCGGAATCCCAGCTCCCGAAGCCGGCCGGTCAACCTGAGCACCGCCTGCAAGTTCCTGACCCCTTCGAATTCTCCCGCGACATAGGCGATGTCCTGCATCCCATGACCGAGCCTGGTCAGCTCCCGGATGTACCGGTCCATCACCGCCAGGGTGGCGTGGCCATCCGGCCGTATGGCGATACCGGCGATATGGTTCACACCGAACTCCGGCGAAAGCAGGACAGGGCTCAGCGCCACCGTTCCGTCCAGATTCCGGATTCCGCTGGAGCCGATATGAATGACATCGATGTCGGAAAATCCGAGTTCGTTCAACGCCCGGCCTTGCCGACCCGGCACCTGCGGGGGAAGCAGGTCGTCCGCGAAGGGGACATCCTCGAAGGATGAGTTGCTGTCATACGCCGCCCATATCAGCGCTTCCACATACGCCCGGTATGTCTGGGCCTGCAAGGCCGTCTCCCCGATGCCATAAGACGCCGGATCGAGATGGCATAGCTCCAATTGCTCGCGCAGCTCGTCGCACTCTCGCCGCGTGGCGGGCGGATCCTCCAGCCGCAGCAGGCGCTTGCGCGCCTCCACCACGTAGGGGATCGCCGGATTCATGCCCTGGGCACCGGCCCCTTCATGGCCATCGCCCGGGGCCGGAACGACGGGCCCCCGCGCGACCAGGGCGCGTACGCGGGCCATCGCCTCGTCGCTGACAGTCTCATGCTGCACGATATTCTCGGACATCCCCACCAAGGACTGCTGCCGCATCAAGTCGCGCAGGACACTGGCCCGGGCCCGCTCGGCCTGCGTACGTCCTTGCGCGGCCGACATCGCAGGCGCCCCTGGCCCGGCGGCCGGCCCCTCCGCCGGTCGCCGCTCGGGCGTAGCAGGCGTCGATGCCAGCGCATCGCCGGCTGCAGGACTGGGGGAACGTGAAATGGGGCTTGGCATGGTGGCTCGTCAACGGGGCGGGCGGGAGAACCGCCTTCCCGGATGAATGCCCGCCGGGCGGGGAAAGTTCCCGATGCGGCAGGCACGTCGCCGCCGGAGCCCCGCGCCGGACTCGCCAAAAGGAAAAGCCCGTGCTGGGCATCCCCCAGGTCACGGGCTCGACTGTGCAGGGCACAGTTGACATCAAGTCGGACGACATCATGAACGGCGCCGATGACGCGGCCATGACAGCACGGAGCAAAATCGTCCGACCCATAAAAGGGTGGAAGCGTCGATAACCCGGACGGCGCCACCCACGCACCCGAAGCCGCACAGGCTTGCAATCAACGCTTCCTGGCATCTGACGGACCTGGCGCGCTAAAGTTTCCCGCTTTACAAGCCGTCACATTTGGCACAATGCGCGGACGGCGGTCGGATGCCCCGGGCCGGCGGGTTGTTTACAATTTCGCCCCAGGGCCTTTTCGGCCCCAAGCTCGCTCGACTCGTCCAAGGCCTGCCTCGTGCTCCAACCCGCCAGTGAAGATTTCCGGTTCCCGATCCGGGTCTACTACGAAGATACCGACGCCGGCGGCGTGGTCTACTACGCCAACTATCTCAAGTTCTTCGAACGCGCGCGCACCGAGTGGCTGCGCGCGCTGGGCGTCGAACAGCGCGCGCTGGCCGCCAGGACCGGCTGCATCTTCATCGTGCGCGGTATCGAGACCCAGTATCGGCGGCCGGCCGCGCTGGACGATTCCCTGACCATCCGCTGCCAGGTCTCGCGCCTGGGCAAGGCTTCCATCGATTTCCTGCAATTTTGCGAACGCGGCGATGAACTGCTCGCGACCGGCAAGGTCCAGGTAGGATGCGTCGATCACGCGACATTGCGTCCGCGCGCGCTGCCCCCTGACCTGGTCCTGGCGCTCGCGCCGCTCGCGGCGGCACCCGCAACCGATTAGTCCCGACTCCACCCCTTCAGGCACCCTCTTTCGCCCCCAAAGGACTCTGCATGAACGTCAACCAGGATATGTCCATCCTGTCCCTGATCACCCAGGCAAGCTTTACCGTCCAGTGCGTGATGGCCATCCTTGCCATCGTGTCGCTGATGTCCTGGACCTACATCTTCCGCAAGCATTTCGCCATCAAGCGCGCCAAGCAGCAGACCGAACGCTTCGAGGCCGATTTCTGGTCCGGGGGCGACCTGAACATGCTGCACCAGGCCGTCACCACCCGGCGCGGCGAGCAAGGCGCGCTGGCGCGCATCTTCGAAGCCGGCATGGCCGAATTCGTCAAAGGCCGCCAGAGCAAGCTGAGCGACGTCAATACGCTGCTGGACGGCTCCCGCCGCGCCATGCGCGCCGCCTACCAGCGCGAAATGGATTCGCTCGAATCCCATCTCGCCTTCCTGGCCTCCACCGGTTCGGTCAGCCCCTACGTCGGCCTGTTCGGCACGGTCTGGGGCATCATGCACGCCTTCCGCGGCCTGGCCAACGTCGAACAGGCCACCCTGGCCAGCGTCGCGCCCGGCATCGCCGAAGCGCTGGTGGCCACGGCCATCGGCCTGTTCGCCGCCATTCCCGCGGTGGTCGCCTATAACCGGTTCTCGCACGACATCGACCGGCTGTCCATCCGCTTCGACAGCTTCATCGACGAGTTCCTGAACATCCTGCAACGACAGGTGCGCTGATGCCCTCGAACCGCTCCAGCAACCGCGGCGGCCGAGGCGGGCGTCGCGCCATGAACGAGATCAACGTCGTCCCGTATATCGACGTCATGCTGGTGCTGCTGGTGATCTTCATGGTCACCGCGCCCATGATGTCGCCGGGCCTGATCGATCTGCCCACGGTGGGCAAGGCCTCGCAGGTGCCGGTCAAGCCGCTGGAGATCATCCTGGCCGCCGACGGCAACGTCACCATCCGCGACCGCGAGCGCGGCGACAGCACGCCTCATGCCATCCCGCGCAACGACCTCGCCCGCATCGCGCGCGAGCGCCAGTCCGAACACCCCGACCAGCCCGTCGTCATCTCCGCCGACCGCAAGGCCCAATACGAGTCCGTGCTGAAAGTCATGGACGACCTGCAGCGCCAGGGCGTCAAGCGGGTGGGCCTGCTGGTCAAGCAACAAGGCTCCTGATCGCCCATGGCGCCCAACGACCGATCCAACCGACCTCTCCGACGACCGCCGGAACCCGGCAAGTGGCAATCCTTCGGCCTAGCGGTGCTGATGCACCTGCTGCTGGCCGCCGCCCTGATTTTCAGCCTGGACTGGAACCGGCGCTCGCCGGGCCCGGTCCAGGCCGAACTGTGGACGGCGCTGCCCTCGCCCAACCAGCCCGAGCCGACCCCCACGCCCGAGCCGCAGCCCGCCCCGGTCAAACCTCCCCCGCCGCCCGCGCCGCCGCCCGAACCCCAGGTGACACAAGAGAAGCCCGACATCGCCATCGAGCAGGAAAAGAAACGCCGCGAAGCCCAACGGCACGAAGCCGAGGAGCGCGAGGCCGAGCGCAAGCGGGAACAACAGAAGCTGGAAGAAAAGAAGCTGGCCGACAAACGCGCGCAGGAGAAAAAGGAAGCCGAACAGCGCGAAGCCGAGAAGAAAAAGGCCGACCAGCTGGCCGCCGACAAGGCCGCGGCAGACAAGAAAGCCGCCGCGGAGAAGGCGGCCGCCGACAAGAAAGCGGCCGCCGACAAGCAGGCCCAGGCCGAACGCGACCGCAAGCTGCGCGAGGCCTTCCGCAACGACACCGCCCGCGCCGCCGGCCTGGAAGGCGGGCGCGAGGGCGGCACCGCCAGCCGCAACCAGGCGGGCGGTGGCGGAGGCGACGCCGGCTATGCGGACCTGGTGCGCGCTTGCATCAAACCTGGAGTCATTTATAGTGCAAGTGGCAGTTCCGCCAACGGGAACCCTTCCGTCGTGTTCCGGGTCCAGTTGCTACCCACCGGGGAACAGGCGGGTGCGCCGCGCCTCCTCCGCTCTTCCGGTGTGCCGACATTCGATCGTGCCGTCGACAACGGTATCCGGCGCTGCAACCCCTTCCCACGGCCGTCTTCCGGACGATATGAGCCCAACATAGACGTTGAATATTGGATGCTTGACCGATGACATTTGCAAATCCCGCTTTCCCCCCCTCGTCCGCCCTGTCCGGCAGCGCCCGCCTGCGTGGCCTCGGCAACCGGCTAGGACGGCGGCTCCTGCAATGCGCCGCGGCGCTGGCCGCGACGGCTTTCGCCCTGGGCTCCGCGCCGGCCCGCGCCCAACTGACGGTCCAGATCTCCGGCGCCGGCGCCAACCAGTACCCGGTGGCCATCGCCAATTTCGAGTCGGCCGATCCGCAGGGCAAGGCGATCGCGGAGATCATCCGCGCCGACCTGAACCGCACCGGGCTCTTCCGCATCGTCGATGCCGGCGACACCCCGTTGTCGGACTCGGCCGTCATCGGCTTCGCCGCCTGGAAGACCCGCGGCGCCGACGCGCTGGCCGTGGGCAGCGTGCAGCGCACCGGCGACGGCCGCTACGACGTCCGCTATCGCCTGGTCGACACGGTCAAGCAGGCCCAGATCGATGGCGTGGCCTTCGCCTCGGGCGCGAACGAAATGCGCCGCACCGCGCACCAGATCGCCGACCGCATCTATGAAAAGCTGACCGGTGATCGTGGTATTTTTGCAACACGCATCGCCTACGTGCTCAAGCGCGACAACATCTACGAACTGCAGATCGCCGACGCCGACGGCCAGAACTCCCAGACCGCCCTGCGTTCGCGCGAGCCCATCATTTCGCCCGCGTGGTCGCCCGACGGTACCCGCCTGGCCTATGTGAGCTTCGAATCGCGCAAGCCGGTTGTGTATGTACACACTATCACCACGGGCCAGCGGATACCGGTCGCCAATTTCAAGGGCAACAACAGCGCTCCCGCCTGGGCGCCCGACGGCAACCGCCTGGCGGTCGTTCTGACCCGCGACGGCCTGTCCCAGTTGTACATGCTGAACGCCGATGGCTCGGGATTGCGGCGCCTGACCCAGTCCCCCGGGATCGACACCGAGCCCACTTTCACGCCCGACGGCCGCGCCATTCTCTTCACCAGCGACCGCGGCGGCAGCCCGCAGATCTATCGCCTGAACCTGGACAGCAATCAAGTCGAGCGCGTCACGTTCAAAGGGACTTACAATATTTCTCCCCAGTTGTCGCCTGATGGCAAAACCTTGCTGTACGTCACCCGCCGCGCCGGCTTCCAGATAGCTTCGCTAGACCTCGCCACCGGTAATGAGCTTGTCCTCACCAACGGCGGCCGGGACGAATCCCCCAGCTTTGCTCCCAACGGAAAGATGATTCTCTATGCAACGTCGCAGTCCGGCCGTGGCGTACTGGCCGCGGTCTCGAGCGACGGTCGCGTTACCCAGACATTGTCGGTGCTCAACGGCGACGTACGCGAACCCACCTGGGGGCCTTTCTTGAACAACTGATTATCTGAAACGGGCCCGCTGTCGCGGCGCCGCATCGTTGTCACGTCTTGCAACCTTGCGCGCCATGGGGCCCATGTGACACTTTAGGATCACGTTTCGGTCTGGTCATCGTCTTTTCCAACCCATTATCGTCCCTCGGAACCCAAGGAAAAATCATGTCTACTCGTGCATTCAAAATGTTCGTCGTGGCGAGCGTTGTCGCGGTAGTCTCGGCTTGCAGCAGCCCCGTCAAGCTCGATGAGAGCAGCAACGTCCCGGTCGAAGACCGGTCCGGCCAGAACACCAGCGCCAACACCAGCGGCGTCGCCCGCGTCGACACCACCCAGCAGGGCCTCGACCCCCTGAACGATCCCAAGGGCGTGCTGGCCCAGCGCTCGGTGTACTTCGACTTCGACAGCTACGTGGTCAAGGACCAGTACCGTCCCATCGTCGAGAACCATGCACGCTTCCTGAACAACAACCGCAACCGCAAGGTCGTGATCGAAGGCAACACCGACGACGTCGGCAGCAGCGAGTACAACCTGGCCCTGGGCCAGCGCCGCTCCGAAGCCGTGCGCCGCATGATGGTGCTGCTGGGCGTGCGCGACGACCAGGTCGAGGCCATCAGCTTCGGCAAGGAAAAGCTCAAGTCCACCGGCACGGATGAAGCCTCGCGCGCCGAGAACCGCCGCGCCGACATCGCCTACCGCTAAGGATCCGCCCTCATGACGCTCCGCACTTCCCGCCTCCGCCTGCTGGCCGCCACCGCCTGCATCGGCGCCAGCTTGACGGGTTTCTCGGCCCACGCGGCCCTGTTCTCCGACGACGAGGCGCGCCAGGCCATCATCGACCTGCGCAAGGAAGTGCGCGAGCGGTCCGACCAGCAGGGCCGCAAGCTGGCCGACGACCTGGCCCAGAGCCAGCGCAGCCAATTGCAGCTCGCTTCGCAGATCGAGCAGTTGCAGCAGGAAATCGCCCGCCTGCGAGGCCAGGTCGAGATCCTGACCAAGCAGGTGGCCGATACCCAACAGGCCCAGAAAGACATCTACCTGGACCTCGACACGCGCCTCAAGCGCCTCGAACCCCAGACCGCCTCGATAGACGGCCAGCAAGCCACCGTGGGCGCCGATGAAAAGCGCGCCTATGACGCCGCCATCGACCTCTTCCGCAACGGCAACTACGCCGACGCCATCCCGGCCCTGTCGAACTTCGTCCGCCAGTATCCGCAAAGCCCCTATGCGCCCGCCGCGCAGTTCTACGTCGGCAGCAGCCACTACGCGCTCAAGGATTACAAGGCCGCCATCGCGCAGCAGCAGACCCTGGTCAAGAACTTCCCCAGCAACGTCCGCGCGCCCGACGCGCTGCTGGTCATCGCCGGCAGCCAGGTCGAACTGAACGATCGGCGCGGCGCGCGCACCACGCTCGAACGCATCGTCCGCGACTATCCCGGCGTACCCGCCGCGCAAACCGCGAAGGACCGCCTGGAACTGCTGAAGTAACGTGATCCCCGTGCAGGACTTGAAGGGTCGGCTGCACCGGCCCTTTTCATTTGACAAAGCCCTTTCAGATTGCCATAATTTTGGGCTTCGGGTCGCAAGCCTAGTTGCATGCGCCTGAGTTCTCGGGCAATTTTTGAGAACGTGGGGTGGTAACTCAGTTGGTTAGAGTATCTGACTTTTAATCAGAGAGTCGAGGGTTCGAGTCCCTCCCACCCTACCAACCATCTTCCGATGGTTGCAGCGAAAGCCTCCCAAGCGGAGGCTTTTTTGCGTCGGCCCCACCGACGCACCAGCTACCCGCTACTCGTTCGTGACCGCCTTCGGGTGCAGCCGCAGCGTCGCCTGCGAACCTCCCGCCTGCCCCGCATACGGACGCATGGCCCGCACGTCGGTGACGTTCTCGATGCCTTCTTCCTTGACCCGCTTCAGGAAACTGACCCGTTCGCGGTAGTACTCGGCGTACATGATCGCGTCGCGAACCCGTTGCTCGGCGCGGTACAGCGCCAGCCGCGCCTCGTTCAGCGCTTTCTCCGCTTCTCTTTCCGGGGTCGGGGCGTGACTCAGCACCCACCTGCGAAGCCACTCGAACATCATGCCCTCCAATTGAAGTGGGGTTGGGCAAAGCTTAATCCAAGGCATCCGCTGCCAGCCGATTTTCGCGAATGTTTTACCTTCGTAGATGTAACGCTTTCCGCCGCCACCGCGGCAACCCGGGGACATGCGCCGATTCCCCCCGGTTCCGTGCCCGCGGATGACAGCGACATGACCGTGGACGTATCGGCAATGCAACAAGGGGTCCGGTGCCACCGCACCGGACCCCTTGTCCACTCATCGCGGAAGAAACGTCAGTCCACCTTGACGCCGCCCTTCTCGATGACCGGCCGCCAGCGGGCGATCTCGGAAGTGATCAGCCTGGCAAAGACCTCGGGCGGGTTGGGCGTGGCTTCGGCGCCCTCGCCGGCCAGGCGCTGCTCGATCTCGGGCGAGGACAGCGACTGGTTGATCTGCTTGTTCAGTTTGGCCACGATCTCGCGGGGCGTGCCGGCCGGAGCGACCACGCCGTACCACTGATCGGCCTCGAAGCCCGGATAGCCGCTCTCGGCCACCGTGGGCACGTCGGCCAGCATCTTGATACGCTGGGGCGAGGACACGGCGATCGGCCGCAACTGGCCCGCCTTGATCTGCGCGATCACGGCGGGTACGCCGGTGAACATCACCTTGATGTGCCCGGCGACGAGGTCGTTGACCGCCGGCGCGGTGCCTTTATAGGGCACGTGCTGCATGCTCGCGCCGCTCTGCAGCTTGAGGTATTCGGTGGCGATGTGCGCGGCGCTGCCGTTGCCGCCGGACCCGTAGTTGATGGCGTCGGGATGCGCCTTGGCATAGGCGACCAATTCCTGCAGGGTCTTGGCCTGGACCGAGGGATGCACCACCAGCACATTGGGCACGCGCGCCACCCAGGCCACGGCGGCGAAGGCCTTCACCGGGTCGTAGGGCAGCTTGGCGTACAGCGAAGGCGTCACGGCCAGCGTGCCGATGTGCCCCATCAACAGCGTGTAGCCATCGGCGGGAGCCTTGGCGACCTTGTCGGCGCCTATGCTGCCGCCTGCCCCCGGCACGTTCTCGACCACCACCGCCTGGCCCCAGGCCTGGTTCAATTGCTGGCCGATGGTACGGCCCAGGATGTCGGTGGAACCACCCGGCGTGAAGGGCACCACCAGGCGCAACGGCCGGTTGGGATAGTTGCTGGCGGTATCCTGCGCGCGGGCCGCGCCGGTGGCCGCGCAGGCCATGAGGGCGGCGAGGGCCGCGGCAAACCGCGCGCGCGGCAGGATGGAGGCAGATGGCATCATGGTTCGTCTCTTTCTTGTAGGTGGTATACGGGAATGCGAAAGGCCGGGGCGCCGCCGGAAACTCGTCGGCTGCCCCCGGGCCCGGACCTGCCCCCAAGGCAGCGCGCAGCCCGCCGCCAATCCCGCGATCGCCACGCAAATCGTTGCGCGCAAGCTATTCCACATCTCGTGCTCCCCCTTCCTTCTTTTCGTGTCCATCGGTCGATCACCCTTTGCACGGCCCGCGCACGGACGAAGAACTTCCATGTCAGGCAGTATACGAACTGCACCCGCGCCGATGCGGGCCGAGCCTTGCGTGTTGGGGAGCTTGCGTTGCGCTTTACTTATCGGAAAGGAGACCGACCGCCTCGGCGGCGGCTCGGCGCAAGGCGCCCATGACGACCACGCAGGCCGACGACGCCAGTGCGTCCCGCCGTTGGGTGATGCCGATGCCGCGCTCCGTGCCGGCCAGCGGACCCATGGCATGGACCAGGAGACCGGCTTCTACTTCCGCCCGGACCTGCAGCGGGGAAACAAGCGCCACATGATCGCCGGACAACAGCACCGACCGCACCACGGCCGTGCTGTGGGCCTGCATGGAAACACCGGGCATCGGAATGCCCGCCTGGGTGAACAGGCGGTCGAATACCCGCTGCGCCGGCGTACCGGGCAAGGGCCCTACCCAGGGGTAGGCCGCCATCTGGCGCAGCGAGGGACGCCGACGACGCGCCAGCAGCGGGTGGCCGGCACGCACGACCGCGACGAAGCGGTCGACGAACAACACCTCTTCGACGAAATCGGCGGCGAGCGCGGGACCGCGCAGCGGACCGACCATGAAGTCGATGTCCGCGGCGCGCAGCATTTCGGTCAGCGCCTCGTAGGTGCCGCCCTTGATGGTCAGCGACAGGTCGGATTCCGCGCCGATCGCGAGCGCGGCCGCGCGAGGCACCAGCACGTCGCCGGCCATGGGCAACGAGCCGATCGACACGCGCCGCCCTCCCAGGCCGCGCCAGCGCGCCAGCTCCTCGTGGCCAATCCGGATCTCGGCGACCGCCCGGCGCGCGTGCAGCAAGAGCCAGCGGCCCGACTCGTTGAGCCGCGTGCCGACCCGCGTCCGCTCGAACAGCGGGAGCTTCGCCAGGTGTTCGAGCCGCCGCAGGGCCTGGTGCAGCGCCGACTGGGAAATGCCCAGCGCCTCGGCCGCCGCGCCTTCGGTGGCATGTTCGGCGCGCAGGGCCAGCGCCGCCAGCGAGGTGTCGCCGACCAGCCGCGGCAACGCCATCACCGATGCCGGGGCGCCACGCAGCCTCAGCCCGTCGGCGGCCGCGCGCAGCAGGGCCGTCGCGCGCGCCACCCGCAGCGCCAGGACTTCGCCGGCCGCGGTGGCCGCCATGCCGCGCGCGCCGCGGTCGAACAACCGTATGCCGAACCTGGCCTCCGCCTCCTGGATGGCGCGTGTCACGGAAGACGCCGACTGGTGCAGCACCGAGGCGGCATGGGTCACCCCCCCGGCCTCGGCCACCGCGGCCACCGCGCGCAGCACCCGCAGCGGCACGGGCGCATCGTTTTCTTCGTTCCGCGTCATGTCCGTCCGTGTCCCGTGGCACCGCCTGGATTGTACGGGCGCCGCTCCGGGGAAGGCGCCGCATCCGCGGCAAACGCCCCCGCCCCGAAGCGCTTCCAGGCGCGGATCCGGCCTGCGTCGGAACGAAGTTACAAAAAATATCGGCCCACGGCAAAAATCTCCCCAGGGAAACCCCGGAAAGGCCGTGTCATCGCGCACTTACCGGCTGCCGCGCCCAGGCCGCTTGTGATTCAATAGCTATCGCGCCCGGCAAGGCCGGCGCGGCAGTATGTCCCTGGTCGTGGAGGAATGAAACCGTGCACAACGAAGCGGGCGCCACGACGGCGTGGTCCGCTCAGCAATGGACCGCCACCGCCTATCAACTGGCCATGCAGTCGGCACCTTGCGGCATATTCATGTGCGATGCGCATGGCGTCTTCACCATGGTGAATCCCGCCTACGAGCGCATCACCGGCTATTCCGCCGGCCAGTTGATCGGCAAGCTGCGTTTCGACGCCCTCCATGATCCCTCGGAACTGGCGCTGCGCCAGGGCGAACTCGCTTCGCCTCCGGTGCGCGACATCATCGGCCTGTCTCCGGGCTCCGAAATGATCGCCAGCCAGGGCACTGAAGCCGACTGGACCTATATGCGCCGCAACGGCGCCCGCGTGACCGTCACGCTGGCCCTGACCCGGCTCACACTGGCCGACGGCCAGGCCGCCGGCTACGTGGGCACGGTCTTCGACAACTCTCGCCGCCCCCGCAACGGCCTGCAGCTCTGGCACCTGCTGCACCACGATCCCCTGACCGGCCTGCCCAACCAGGAGTTGCTGGAAGAACGCCTGGGGCTGGCGCTGGAACGCGCGAAATCCGGCAGGGATCCGGTCCTGCTGGTGCTGCTGGAGCTGGACAACCTGCGCAAGCTGCGCGACACCCTCGGCCATGCGGCCGCCGATACCGCCATCAAGCAGGTGGCGGCACGCCTGAAGCGCTTGTGCGGCGACGAACATGTGCTCGGACTCATGCGCGGATCGCTGTTCGGCATGATCTCCACCGGCCGCAACACGCTGTCGGCCGAACGCGAAGCCGCGCTGCTGGCCGAAGTTTCCCGCCCCATCCCGTTCGCCTCGGCGACCCTGCACGTCAGCGCCAGCATCGGCGTCAGCTCCTATCCTACCGCCGGCAACGACACCCGCGCCCTGCTGCAGCGCGCCCTGCTGGCCCTGCACGCGGCCAGCCGCAGCGGCGGCGGCACCGCCCGCCATTTCGACTTCGGCATGCAGACACAGTCGGCGCGCCGCAACCATCTGGAAACCCTGCTGCGCGAGGCGGTGGAAACGCGCCAGTTCTCGCTGGCCTACCAGCCGCAGGTCGACCTGCGCACCGGCCACATCACCCGCGCCGAAACCCTGCTTCGCTGGCAGCATCCACGGCTTGGCGCCGTGGGCCCCTCCGAGTTCGTCCCCATGGCGGAGGACCTGGGCCTGATGGACGAACTCGGGGCATGGGTCATCGATACCGCTTGCCAGCAGGCCGTGCGCCTGCATGCCAAGTTCGGCCAGTCCCCGTGCATGGCGATCAATATTTCTCCCACCCAGCTGCGCGACCGCAAGCTGTACGGCGTGGTCGCCTCCGCCCTCGAACGCTGGCGCCTGCCACCGGACTGTCTCGAACTGGAGATCACCGAAGGGCTGCTGCTGGACAACACCCGCCAGGTGTCGGACACGCTGCAAAGCCTGCGCAAGCTGGGCGTCGCCATCGCGATCGACGATTTCGGCACCGGCTATTCCAGCTTCGCCTACCTGGCGCGTTTCCCGGTCAATCGCATCAAGATCGACCGTTCGCTGGTGCGGGCGATTTCGTCCGTCAAGAACGGCGATGCCATCATCAGCGCCATCATCGGCATGGCCCATGCGCTGGGCATCAAGGTCACCGCCGAGGGCGTGGAAACCGCCGCCCATGCCCGGCAGCTGGGCGAGCTGGGTTGCGACGAAGCCCAGGGGTTCTGGTTCTCGCGGCCGCTTACCGCCCAGGCGCTGGAGAACGCGCTGACGCCCATCGCCTAGGGCTCCCCGCTAATCCGGCTCGGCCTGCCCGTCCTGCGCCTGCGCCAGGGTCTGTGCCAGGGCGGGCTCGTTCACCGGCTTGTGGAGCCCCAGCCCCGTCGCCAGCGGCGGCTCGGAACGCAACGGCGATTTGCCCTCGGGCAGCGCCGACACCGGCGCCCACTGCGGATCGGGGATCTCGGCGAACACCTGCCGCAGCCGTTCGCCCCACGACGAATGGATCATCCTGAAGTAGTCGTTGTCGTGGTCGATCAGCGCGAACTTGGTCACGCGCAGGCTGTCCTTCTCGTAGACCAGCAGGTCCAGCGGCAGGCCGACCGACACATTGGACCGCAGCGTGGAGTCCATCGAGATCAGCGCGCACTTGGCCGCCTCGTCCAGCGGCATCGACGGCGTCAGCACCCGGTCCAGGATGGGCTTGCCGTACTTGGCCTCGCCGATCTGGAAATACGGGCTCATGGTCGAGGCCTCGATGAAATTGCCGGCCGCGTAGATCTGGAACAGCCGCATGGGCTGCCCCGCGATCTGGCCGCCCAGCACGAAGCTGCAATTGAACTCGATGTTGAAATCGCTCAGCGCGCTGCCGTGCATGCGGTGGACGTCGCGCACCGCCCGCCCCACCAGGCAGGCCGCCTCGAACATGTTGGGCACGTTCCACGGCGTGGGCAGCTCCGGGTCGGACGGCTCGGACAAAAGCTGCACCACCGACTGGGTCAGTGCCAGGTTGCCGGCGGTCAGCAGCACCATGACGCGTTCGCCGGGCTGCTCGAACACGGTCATCTTGCGGAAGGTGCTGACGTGGTCCACGCCCGCGTTGGTGCGCGTGTCCGCCAGGAACACCAGCCCCTGGTCCACGCGCGTCGCCACACAATAGGTCATACCGGCATCACGTTGGTCGGAATATCCAGCGATTCTAGCGCCGGCGGCCAGCCGGCGCATGGATGGGCAGGCGGTCGCCGGACGCGGCTATTGCCCGGCCCCCACCCTCACGTCGACCGTCATCGCCTCGGCGCCGCCTCCCACGCGCATGCCGCGGACCGGCGCGGCGCGATCGTAGTCGGCGCCGACCGCGATACGGCAATAAGGACCGGAGGCGTAGCGGGCATGGGTCACATCCACGGACACCCAGCCCTCGTCCAGCCAGGCGTCGACCCAGGCATGGCTGGCGGCATGGGGAACGTCGCCAGGATCGATGTAGCCGCTGACATAGCGGGCAGGTATGCCCTGGGCACGGCAGCAGGCGATGAACAGGTGGGCATGGTCCTGGCAGACCCCCTGGCCGAGCGCCAGCGCCTCGGCCGCGGTGCTGGTCACCTGGGTGATGCCGGACCGGTAGGCGACGCGTTCCTGGATATGCCGCGCCAGTTCGAGCAGGGCCGCCGGCCGGTCCAGCCGCCCGCTCTCGCGAGCCAGGCCCCGCACGGCGGCGTCGGCCTCGGTCAGCCGTGTCGCGCAGGTGAAATGCTCGAGCGGGATGCGTCCCGGCCCTTCCTCCAGCCGCCCGTCGCGCAGCGACGCCGTCTCGACCTCGCCGCGCACGACGAATCGCATCTCGGACAAGGGCCGCGTCATGACCAGCATCTGGACCGCATTGCCGTAGGCATCCGTGGCCGCGTCGAGCTTGCCGGGTGCGTTCAGGTCCCAATGGACGACGACCTGCGCCGGGCCGGATCCCGGCACCAGCCGCAGTTGCTGGATGGAATAATGCACCGGCGCATCGTAGCGATACGTGGTCTCGTGGTGGATGAACAGACGCATGGAATACCCCCGTCAGGCGGTCAAGGGCAGGAGGAAGGCCAAGCTGATCTTGTTGCCCAGGATGGCGATCCGCCCCAGGAACTCGGTCAGGTACTGGTGCAGGCCGCGCGCCAGGATGGGCCGTATCTCGGCGTACAGCAATTCGGCGCGCAGCCGGCCGGCCTCGCGCTCGCAGTCGCGGGAATTGCCGGTCCTGAGCATGGCGAGGTTCTCGCACACATGCTCCAGCGATGCGAGCAGCGATCGCGGCATGGATGGGTTCAGGATGAGCAGCTCGGCCACGCGCTCGGGGACCAGCACATCGCGATAGACCTGGCGGTAGATCTCCAGCCCCGACACGGAACTCAGGATGGAGGTCCAGTAATAGAAGTCGTCGAGCTGGGCCCCGGCGGACGCGCGCGCACCCGGCGAGCCGTCGGCGAAGCGCACGTCCAGGATGCGCGCGGTATTGTCGGCGCGCTCCAGGAACGTCCCCAGCTGGGTGAAATAGAAAGCCTCGTCCTTGAGCGCCGTGCCCAGCGTCACGCCGCGCGACAGGTGCGAGCGCAGCTTGACCCACTCGAACACCGAATCCGGATCCACCGCCAGCATGCCTTCGTCGATCTGGCGATTGAAGTCCAGCCAGGTGTGGTTGATGGTTTCCCACGACTCGGTCGTCAACGCGCCCCGCACCGCGCGGGCATTCTCGCGGGCGGCGCGCAGGCACGACAGGATGCTGGAGGGATTGCCGGGATCGGCCACCATGAAGCACAGCACGTTGTCCGCCGTCACCGCGTCGTAGCGGCCGGCGAAGGCCTCGTCCAGCTCGGAGATCGCCAACACGGCCCGTTGGCTGCGCAGGGCGCTTTCGTCGGTCTGCGGCAGCAGCAGCGCCTTCATGGTCACGTCCAGCATGCGGACGGTATTCTCGGCCCGCTCCATGTAGCGGGCCATCCAGAACAGATGATCGGCGGTGCGGCTCAGCATGTCGCATCCTCCCTGGCGGCGCCTTCGACGGCATCGAGCACCCAGGTGTCCTTGGTTCCCCCGCCTTGCGAGGAATTCACGACCAGCGACCCCTCGCGCAGCGCGACCCGGGTCAGGCCGCCCGCCACCATGGCGACATTGCGGCCCGACAACACGAACGGCCGCAAGTCGATATGGCGCGGCGCGACGCCTTGCTCGACGAAGGTCGGGCACGTCGACAGCGCCAGGGTGGGCTGGGCGATGTAGCCATGCGGCCTGGCCAGCAGGCGGGCGCGGAAGGCCTCGATCTCGGCGCGGCTGGCCGTCGGGCCCACCAGCATCCCGTAGCCGCCCGCGCCGTGCACCTCCTTGACCACCAGTTCCGGCAGGTGCGCGAGCACGTGCGAGAGCTCGTCCGGCTTGCGGCATTGCCAGGTCGGCACGTTCTGCAGGATGGGCTCTTCCGACAGGTAGAAGGCGATCATGTCGGGTACGAAGGGATAGATGGACTTGTCGTCGGCCACACCGGTGCCGATGGCATTGGCCAGCGTGACCCGCCCCGCGCGGTACACCGACAACAGCCCCGGCACCCCCAGCGCCGAATCGGCGCGAAAGGCGAGCGGATCCAGGAAGTCGTCATCCAGCCGGCGGTAGATCACATCCACGCGCTGCGGTCCCCGCGTGGTGCGCATGAACACGGTATTGTCGGCCACGAAAAGATCGCTGCCCTGTACCAGTTCCACGCCCATCTGCTGCGCCAGGAAGGCATGCTCGAAGTAGGCCGAGTTGTAGATGCCCGGCGTCAGCACGACGACGGTGGGGTCGTCCACGCCCATGGGCGCCACCGAGCGCAGGTTCTCCAGCAGCAGGTCCGGATAGTGGGCCACTGGGGCGATCCGGTTCTGCACGAACAATTCCGGAAAGAGCCGCATCATCATCTTGCGGTTCTCCAGCATGTAGGACACGCCCGACGGTACTCGCAGGTTGTCCTCCAGCACGTAGAACGTGCCGCCGCGGTCCCCCCCGGCCTTGACGACGTCCACTCCCGCCACATGCGCGTAGATGTCGCCCGGTACGTCCACATCCTGCATCTCGGGACGGTACTGCGCGTTGGTGTAGACCTGTTCCGCGGGCACCACGCCGGCGCGCACGATGTGGCGCTCGTGGTAGACATCGTGGATGAACATGTTCAGCGCCCGCACCCGCTGCGCCATGCCCCGTTGCAGCAGTTCCCATTCGTCGGCCGGGATGATGCGCGGGATCAGGTCGAACGGGATCAGGCGCTCCACATCGCCGGCATCGCCTCCCAGCGCGAAGGTGATGCCGACCCGCCGGAACACCAGGTCGGCCTCGGCGCGCTTCCTGGCCAGGGTGTCGCCGCTCTGGCGGTCCAGCCAGGCGCAGAACCGCTTGTAGTGCCGGCGCACGGCGCCGGTCTCGAACTGCATTTCGTCGTAGGACAGCATGGGCACCTTCGTTCCTGGCAGCATCCATCGTTGCTCAAGCAAGGGCCGTACCGGGCGCCGATGCACGCGCATCGTGCGCGCGGGAATGGCGGTCGGTGGCTGCGCCGCGCACCAGGTCCGGGCCCGCATGCGCCATCCCGGGGCGCCTGGCAGACACCGGAATGGTGCCCATTGCCGGCCAGGGCGCTTGGCCCTGACACCGCAAGGCATATTCTTATTGATATGGTTGATAAGATAATTTCATATCGTTTTGCATACCTCGACACATACAATGGCCGAAACCACGGCTGCGGGGGCACTCCGCGCCATTCCGCCAGACACGGAGACATCCATGCTCGACAAGACCGCTCCCGATGCCGCGCGCCGCGAGTACTACGACCGCATCGCGCAGAAAAACCTGAGCCCGCTCTGGGAATCCCTGCACACCCTGGTCCCGCCCCAGCCGCAGCCACGGTGCGTGCCGGCCATCTGGAAATACGAGAAGCTGCGCGCCGACGTCATGGAATCGGGCGCCATCATCAGCGCCGAGGAAGCGGTGCGCCGGGTGCTGATCCTGGAGAACCCCGGGTTGAAGGGCCAGTCGGCCATCACCCAGACGCTGTACGCGGGCCTGCAACTGATCCTGCCCGGCGAGATCGCTCCCAGCCACCGCCACACCCAGTCCGCGCTGCGCTTCATCGTCGAAGGCAAGGGCGCCTACACGGCGGTCAATGGCGAACGCACCACCATGCATCCCGGCGATTTCATCATCACGCCGTCCTGGACCTGGCACGACCACGGCAACCCCACCGAAGCCGAAGGCGGCGAGCCGGTGGTGTGGCTCGACGGCCTGGACATCCCGCTGCTGCGTTCGCTGGACGCCGGCTTCGCCGAGAACTATCCCGAGGCTTCCCAGCCCGTCATGCGCCCCGAAGGGGACAGCTTCGCCCGCTACGGCTACAACATGGCGCCGGTGCGCCATACCTTCAGCGGCACCTCCTCGCCCATCTTCAACTATCCCTACGAACGCTCGCGCGAAGCACTCGACCAGTTGGCGCGCCGCGGCGAACTCGACCCCTGGGACGGCGTCAAGCTGCGCTACGTGAACCCGGCCACCGGCGGCTATCCCATGCCCACCATGGCGACCTTCATGCAATGGCTGCCCGCCGGCTTCCAGGGCAAGACCTACCGCACTTCGGACTCCACCGTGTTCAGCGTGGTGGAAGGCCAGGGCAGCGTGCGCATCGGCGACGACGTCTTCCAGTTCGGCCCGCGCGACGTGTTTGCCGTCCCGCCCTGGAAACCGGTGCAACTTGCCGCGCTCGAAGACGCGGTGCTCTTCAGCTATTCTGATCGTCCGGTGCAGGCCGCGCTGGGGCTGCTGCGCGAAGAGCGCATCGCCTGATCCCTTTTCCCATCCTTCCACCAAAGGTTATCCGTCCATGTCGTACGTCTTCCAACCCGAAGCGGTCACCACGCTGCCCGTCGTCGGCAGCAACGAACAATTCCCCGTGCGCCGCGTGTACTGCGTCGGCCGCAACTACGCCGCCCACGCGCGCGAAATGGGCTTCGATCCCGACCGCGAACCGCCGTTCTTCTTCTGCAAGCCGGCCGACGCCGTGGTGGCCGTGCCCTACGGCACGACGCTCGACCTGCCCTACCCGTCCGAAACCTCGAACTTCCACTACGAGATCGAACTGGTCGCCGCCATCGGCAAGTCCGGCTCCAACATCCCCGTCGAACAGGCGCTGGACTACGTCTGGGGCTACGGCGTGGGCCTGGACATGACCCGCCGCGACCTGCAGATCCAGATGCGCGAAGTCGGCCGCCCCTGGGAACTCGGCAAGGCCTTCGACCAGGGCGCGCCCACCGCGCCGCTGCACAGGGCCGCCGACGTCGGCGACATGGACAAGGCCGAGCTGTGGCTCAAGGTCAACGGCCAGGACAAGCAGCGCAGCGATACCTCCAAGCTGATCTGGTCGATCGCCGAAACGGTGGCCTACCTGTCCAAGTACTTCCGCCTGGAACCGGGCGACCTGATCTTCACGGGCACCCCCGAAGGCGTGGGCCCCGTGGTCAAGGGCGACCTGATGGAAGGCGGCGTGGCCGGCCTGGGCGAACTGAAGGTCCGCGTGGTCTGAGGCCGGACGAGCCGACATGGAACTCTATAGTTTCTTCAACAGTTCGACCTCGTACCGGGTCCGCATCGCGCTGGCGCTCAAGGGCCTGGCCTACGAGTACCACGGTGTCAACATCCGCAAGCTGGAGCACCGCGCGGCGGACTACGTGGCCAGGAACCCCTCGGCCAACGTCCCGCTGCTGGTCGACGGCGAGGTGCAACTGGGGCAGTCGCTGGCCATCCTCGACTACCTCGACGCCACCTACCCCGAGCCGCGCCTGATCCCGCAGGACAAGATGCAGCGCGCCCGCGTGCTCGAGGTCGCGCTGGCCATCGCCTGCGACATCCATCCGGTCAACAACCTGCGCATCCTGAAGTACCTCACCGACGTCATCGGCGTTACCGAGGAACAGAAGAAGGCCTGGTACGACCACTGGATCCAGGACGGCCTGGCCGCGGTCGAACGCCTGCTCCAGGCGCACGGCTCCGGCCCGTACTGCTTCGGCGACGCCCCCACGCTGGCCGACTGCTGCCTGGTTCCCCAGGTCGGCAACGCGCAGCGCATGGGCTGCGACACCTCGGCGTATCCGCGGGTGATGGCCGTGTACGAGCACTGCCAGCGGCAGCCGGCCTTCCAGCAGGCCGTGCCAGCCAAACAGCCGGACTACAACTAACCCCCCACGCCCTTGCGGGCGCCCGGAATGGTGGACCCCCAGCCGCTGCGCGGCAGCCCCCCAAAGGGGGCCGGGGCCCGCCTTGGGGCGGCCCGGCGCCGGACCCCGGGGCGGCGCCGGCGGACCGGCAAAACCGGATCCGCTGCGCCCTGGTTAATCCACGGAATGCAGTGCCGTCTCCACCACTGAGAACAACGTTCCTATCTGCTCTTCGTCGATGATGAGCGGCGGCGAGAACGCCAGGATGTCGCCGGTGAAGCGCACGAGCACCCCCGCCTTCAGGCAGGCCAGGAACGCCTCGTAGGCGCGCGCCCCGGGCTGTCCCGGGCGCGGTTCCAGTTCGATCGCCGCCGCCATCCCGATGTTGCGGATGTCCTTCACATGCGGCGCTCCCCGCAGGCCGTGCACGGCCGACTCGAACACCGGTTCCAGCCTTGCCGCCCGCGCGAACAGCCCTTCTTTCTCGTACAGATCGAGCGTGGCCACCGCGGCCGCCGCCGCGGCGGGATGCCCCGAATAGGTGTAGCCGTGGAAAAGCTCGATCGCGTTGCCCGGCCCCGCCGCCATGATCGTGTCGTGGATCTCCCGCGACACCGCCACCGCGCCCATGGGGATGGCGGCATTGTTGACGCCCTTGGCCATCGTCAGCAGGTCCGGCGTCACCCCGAAGCGTTGCGCCGCGGTGGCCGCGCCCAGCCGGCCAAAGGCGGTGATGACCTCGTCGAAGATCAGCGCGATGCCGTGGCGCGTGCATAGTTCGCGCAGGCGCTCCAGGTAGCCGACCGGCGGCACGATCACGCCCGCCGAACCCGCCATCGGCTCGACGATGACCCCCGCCACCGTGGAAGGATCATGCAAGGCCAGCAACCGCTCCAGGTCGCCGGCCAGGTGCGCGCCCCAGGCCGGCTGCCCGCGCGTGAATGCCGCCTCGGCGATGTTCAGCGTGGCCGGCAGGTGGTCCACGCCCGGCATCAGGTTGCCCGCATACGCCTTGCGGTTGGTGCCGATGCCGCCCACCGACATGCCGCCGAACCCCACGCCGTGATAGCCACGCTCGCGGCCGATGAACCGCATGCGCTGCCCTTCGCCGCGCGCGCGGTGGTAGGCCAACGCGATCTTGAGCGCGGTATCGACCGACTCGGACCCCGAGTTCGTGAAGAAGATGCGGTCCAGGCCCGCCGGCATCAGCGCGGCCAGCCTGCGCGCCGCCTCGAAGGCCAGCGGATGCCCCATCTGGAAAGGCGGCGCATAGTCCAGCGCGCGCATCTGCATGTGCACGGCCTCGATGATCTCCTCGCGCCCATGTCCGGCGTTGCAGCACCAGAGGCCGGCGGTGCCGTCCAGGATCCGGTGGCCATCGGCATCGGTGTAGTACATGCCCTTGGCCGACACCAGCAGCCGGGGCGCGGCCTTGAACTGGCGATTGGCGGTGAAGGGCATCCATAGGGATTGCAGATCGGGCATCTCGGCGGACATGCGGGGCTCCTGGGTGGGCGGCGCGGCGGGCCTTGCGCGCCTGCCCTCTAGTGTATTGAGATCCACCCCCGGGGAAAACGCCGGGCGGCGGGGGTAAACTTGCCGGGACTCCCCACGAGGACACTCCGTCATGATGTTGACCCTTCCCGACGTGCTGACGGCCGAGCAGGTGGCGCGCTGCCGGCAGGCGCTGGCGGGTGCCGCCTGGGTCGATGGCCGCGCCACGGCCGGGCACATGGCGGCCCATGCCAAGCACAACCGGCAGTTGGCCGCCGACGATCCGCTGGGCCCGCAACTGGGGAACCAGATCCTGGACGTGCTGGGCGCCAACCCGCTGTTCATTTCCGCCACGCTGCCGCTGAAGGTGCTGCCACCGGCCTTCAACCGCTATGAAGGCGGCGGCAACTACGGCAACCACATCGACAACGCCATCCGCAGCCTGCCCGGCTCCGCCCACCGCGTGCGCACCGACATTTCGGCCACCCTGTTCCTGACGCCGCCGGAAGACTACGACGGCGGCGAACTCGTGGTCGAGGACACCTACGGCGCCCACCGCGTCAAGCTGCCCGCCGGCCACCTCGTGATCTATCCCGGCACCAGCCTGCACCGCGTCACCCCCGTGACCCGCGGCGCCCGCGTCTCGGCTTTTTTCTGGGTACAGAGCCTGGTGCGCGACGAGACGCAACGCGAGACGCTGTACCGCATGGACACGGCCATCCAGCAGTTGTCCCGCGAAGTCCCAGGCAGCGACGCCGTGGTCCAGTTGACCGGCATCTATCACAACCTGTTGCGGCAATGGTCGCAGACCTGAACCGGTGCCCCGGAGCCGACATGCCCCTGCCTCCCCTGACACAGATCCCCGCGCAGATCGCCGCCGTGGCCGACTACGAGGACTACGCGCGGGAGCGCATGAGCGATGCCGCCTGGGCCTACCTGTCGGGCGGCGCGGCCGACGAACACACGCTGCGGGCCAATCGCGAGGCCTACGCGCGCGTGCGCATACTGCCGCGCGTCCTGCGCGACCTGACGGGCGGCGGCACCGGCCTCACCCTGCTGGGCACGCCGCTGCCCTTCCCCATCCTGCTCGCGCCGGTGGCCTACCAGAAGCTGTTCCATCCGCAAGGCGAACTGGCCGCCGTGCTGGCGGCATCCGCCATGAAAACGGTGATGGTGGCCAGCACGCAATCGAGCGTCGCGCTCGAAGACCTGGCGCGCCCGGCCGAAACGCCGCTGTGGTTCCAGCTCTATTTCCAGCGCGAACGCGACGACACCCTGCAACTGGTCCGACGCGCCGAAGCCGCCGGCTATCGCGCGCTGGTGGTCACCGTGGATGCGCCCGTCAACGGCGTGCGCAACCGCGAGCAACGGCTGGGCTTCACGCTGCCGCCAGGCGTCGAAGCCGTCAACCTGCGGGGCATGCGCCCCATGGGAAGCACGGTGGCGCGGGCCGGGGAAAGCGCCGTCTTCGGCGGCGGCATGCTGGATGGCGCGCCGTCCTGGGACGACATCGCGTGGCTGCGTTCGGCCACCCGGCTGCCGCTGGTGCTCAAGGGCATCCTGGCGCCGGCCGATGCACGACTGGCGATCGAGGCCGGCGCGGCCGCCATCGTCGTGTCCAATCACGGCGGGCGCGGCCTGGATACGCTGCCCGCCACGCTGGAGGCCCTGCCCTGGGTGGTAGCCGAAGTGGCTGGCCGCCTGCCCGTCCTGGTGGATGGCGGCATCCGGCGCGGCACCGACGTCTTCAAGGCGCTGGCGCTGGGCGCCACCGCCGTGATGGTGGGCCGGGGCTACATGCATGCGCTGGCGGCGGCCGGCGCCGTGGGCGTCATCCACGTGCTGCACATGCTGCGCACGGAATTCGAGATCGCGATGGCCCTGGCGGGTTGCCGCACACTGCGGGACATCGACCGCGCCGCGCTCTGGCCCCACCCGGCCATCGCCTAGAACCTGCTACATCGGTTCGATGCCGGCCGCCTTCACCAACTGGGCGTTCGACTCGATCTCATCCTTGATGTAGGCATCAAACTTCTCGGGCGCCAGCACGAAGGCATCGGCGCCCACCGCGGCGAAGCGCGCCTTGACCTCTTCCGTGGCCAGCGCCTTCGCGACCTCGGCCTGCAGCTTGTTGACGATGGGGCGCGGCGTCTTGGACGGCACCATCATGCCTATCCAGAAGTTGAACTCGGAGCCCGGCACGCCCGCCTCCGCCGTGGTCGGCACGTCCGGCAGGATGCTGGAGCGGCGCGGCGATCCGACCGCCAGCGGCACCAGGTGGCCTTCCTTGATCTGCCCGATGACCGGCGCCACGGGCGAGAAGTAGTAGTCGACCCGGCCGCTGATGACCTCGGACACGGCTTCGGGCGAACCCTTGAAGGGAATGTGCGTGGCGTCGATCTTGGCCTGCAGCCGGAAACGTTCGGCGTTCAGGTGCGTGGCGCTGCCGGTGCCGGAGGACGCGTAGTTGAGGCTGCCGGGGCGGCTGCGCGCGGTGGACAGCAATTGCGACAGCGACTTGATGTTCTTGGACGGCGCGATCACCAGCACGTTGGGCAGCGTCGAAATCGGCGTCACGCCCGCGAAGTCCTTCACCGTATCGAACGGCAGCTTGGCGAAGGTGGACGGATTGACCGTATGCGATGACGAATGGATCAGGATCGTATAGCCGTCGGGCGCGGCCTGGGCAACCTGGGCCGCGCCTATGGTGCCGCCGGCCCCGGCGCGATTTTCGACCACCACCGGCTGGCCCAGGCTGGAACCGAGCTTGTCGGTAATGGCGCGGGCGATGATGTCGGTCGTGCTGCCCGCCGTGAACGGCACGATCACGCGGATGGGCCGGGTGGGATAGGCGGCCTCCTGGGCGCCGGCCGGCGCGTGGGCCAGGGCGATCAGGCACGATACCGGAGCGAGTGCTGCGGCGCGGACGAAGTTCATGGTTGTCTCCTGGTGCGGTGTCTTTATACGCATGCAACCGGTGCGGCGCGGAGACCGAACCTTGCCATCCGCGCTTAATTCACCTTTTGGTGAATTGCAGGAGAATAATGGAACACGGCGCTCGCAACGTCAATCGTTGGCGGGCGCCGTGAGTCTAGGTACATACCCCAACCCGACCGCCTAAACTTTTTTCGGAATCGCTGGATAACTTGATTCGAGGGGACGCGGGCATGTTGCCGGGCGGTCCTAGGGTCGGGGATACATCGATGGTAGCGATCGTCACGGGTAGCGGGTTGGGTGTCCAGGCGGGGTCGGGTCTTGTGCTGGGCAGCGCGGGTCAGCTTGGGCAGGCGCAGCTCGGACGAGGGCGGGACCAGGCCTATGTGAACGCGGCCAACGGCAACCTGGTGATCGGGGCGCAGGACCAGTGGCTGGTGGGCCAGGGGCCGGACGCGGCGGTCTACCGTTCGTACAACAGCCTGGGCACGGGGGTGGGGCCGGACTGGCGCACGGGCGACACGCGCCGGATCACGGGCCTATTGGACTATTGCCGGTGGTAAACGATCAAGAGTCCTCTGCTAAAGTAGCCACGCCGAAAGTAGGGAATAGCCCTGACGGATTATCCACTTACGTAGAACGCAGCGTGAACAGTGGCTACATGAGAGACAGTGATCCGCTACCGTCGATAGCCGACAAGTATGTGCAGACTTATGGAGGCGAAGCGCTGTTGACTGGTGGGCAAGCAGGTTCCATGGTAGCTATGGGTATGGGATTGGGGCTCGTTGCAGACGTGCAGCCGCGCGCGCTGCAGCCAGGAGAGAGTATCAAGGGCAATTTGTTCTTTGGTGGGGCTGGCATGGATGGGCCCTATATCAAAGACATGGTTCGCGCCTTTGGTGAGAGTGGCATCGCTCTCACGCCTGTTGATATGAACAAATGGTCCGGCGGGACGGCCCTTGATGCAACCCTCGGGGTGGATCTGTTTAGGACTGGTAAGCAGCCGATCCAAGTTTTGTTGGACGACTTCAAACAGGGAGGACAACAGTTCAACTTGATAGGCTACTCCTATGGCTCTCTTGCAGCTTCGCAAGTTGCCATCAACTACGCGCAGGCAGGAACGCAGGTGGACAATTTGGTCCTGCTCGGCTCGCCGATTGAAAAAGAGTTCCTCAATGAGCTAAGGAACACGCCAAATATCAAGAACGTGGTGGTGATGGACCTTACAGCGCAGGGCGATCCAATTAAGGCGGGGATGAGCCGGACTGAACTAATCATTGCTGCGCCGACGCTTGGCTATCAGATGACTCAAGGTACCGGACACTTCTACTACGCGCCCAACACTGCTGTTGGTCAAGCAAGGCGAAATGACTTAGCTACAACGCCTTATCGCAGCGGTTTGAGGTGATCATGTTGCGTAAAAATTTGAGTACGGCTTTGTATTTTCTCAGTTTAGTCATCAGCGTGGGAGGGACGATTTTTGTGATCGCCATCCATTGGCCGCTTCTGATCGCTGGCAAGGGAATAGGTTCATTCAGCGCCTTGTTCATCGCGGAGTATGTGGTTGTCAGCGCGTTGTTGTGGCTGATTGGTCGAGTGCTGGAGCGCAGGAAATGGCTGGACTGGGCATACTGGCTGGCGACGGTGATTCCTGTAGTTATGGTGATTGTGTTACCAGTGAAGTTCTACATCGAGTAAAGAAACTTGGGCTGCTGCGGCATTTCCCATGTCATTTGCGTTATTGCCGACGTTCTTTGGGTCCAGGAGTATTCCAGCCAGGAACGCCTAGAGCAGCGTGACAAGGCTCGCTATTTGATGCGATCAAATGATGAGTTTGAATACGAAATTGCTGAAATGCCCGTCAACACCAATGCTAGTGCCCTTTCTTCTCCATACCTATCAGTAGACGGCCCCCTCCTAAGAATCACGGAGGCTAAACAGTGACTCTCAAACCAAGAGGAAAGAATTCATGTGGTCGATACGTGTGGCATGCTTGGTCATTGGCGTTGCTGGTTTAGCGGGTTGCGCAACCGCTCCGTCCTTGCAAGGCGCTCGACCAATCTCGTCTCAGAATCAAAAATACGGTCTTGCCAAGAATGAGTCCATAGCAAAAACCGACCATATGACTCAGTCCCTAAATGAAGGGCAGTCCATCTTCTATTTTCAGAACCAGGGGGGCGGTGGTGTTGGCCTGGGGCTGCTCTTGGGGCCGCTGGGTGCCGCCGCAAATATGAAAATGATCGAAAGCGTCACGATGGGGGACGTAGAAAAACTCAAAGGCAAGATCAACTTGAATCCTGAGGCTGAGTTGCAACAGGCAGCATCTTCTACAGATTTCCCGCTGCAACTCTCGGTGACCCAAGGTGATATCAAGGTCACTCCGTTTGCATTCATCTCAAAGACGAATGAAACAACCGTTCATGTCTCATCGGTTATTCTTTTTGAGGGACAGGATGAGCAAAAAAAAATGGGTAAGGCGGTATCAATACCAATTGCCCGGAATGTATACCCTGGATGAGCTTTCTGCGTTTTCAGAAACCAAGACCTCAGAGCTTCAAATAGCCAGCGTTGCTGCTTATAAAGCACTGCTGACGTATATCGCTGGCGAAAAGGATGAAGCGATCGCCCAAGAACGTAAGATTACTTACAGCTCTCCATATATAAGCCCTCGTTTCGATTTCGAAATGATGGGTTCGCTTGTCATGGAAAAAGCAGGGAGGGTCTGGATCCGCACAGTGACCGGCGTAATCGCTGTGGATCCATCGGACATCAAGTATCAAGTGGCCAAGAACTGAGCCTTTGAAAGGGTGCTATCTACACCTGCCATACGGTAAGGTATTGGAGAGAAAGTAATCTCACGGCCGAGATGGTAGCGAATCTGGCGCGGCCACATACGATATGCGATGGCAAGAGAGGTTTGGGATGTGAGTAGAGAAGGGAAACACGAGTACGATTGTGCCTAGTGTCAAGCCTGTTGCTTTGGAAGGAGCTGGCGTTCGTGGCATCTCAGGGATTGAAGGTCTTGGCTCAAGAGCCAGTCTCTATCGAGTCGGCCCTTACAACGATATCGGGGGTGCCGTCCCTGGTCTGGATCCGCACCATGTAGGCCAGAAGGCCCTACTGGGAGATATGATTCCCGGATACGATCCGCTGACAGCCCTCTCGATATTGATCCCAAAGGCCGGGCATACGATTCATGGGCCGAGCGGAATTATTTCTCGAAGGGTATTCGGACTGACCACACCGAGGCAGGTGGTCGGGCGGGACATTGTGGAGCTTCGACGAGTTTATCCTGACATCCCTAATGCTAGATTTCAGGCACTAGTCAACATGAACAAGACCCATTATTCGTAGTCCTTCACGAGAGGAAAATAGCATGACACCAAAGGATTTGGCCGCTGGGCTGATGCGGGAAGTCGTTGATGAGAATATGGCAATCTATCGTACGCTGTTCTCACAAACTTCACCGGATGCGGCTTCCGATCAGTATTGGAAACGAGCCCTTGCTCTCTTTGCTTCGTTGTCCGATGAGCAACGGTCCGTGTTCTTTGAAGTCATTCGCCAAGTGAGCGTCGATACCACATCGAACGTGCTGGGAGTAATCGACGGAGTGAACACCCTTGAGGAAGGACAAGCGGGCTTCATCCTTCTTTACGATCAAGACCAGAAGCTGAGCGGAGATTTGCAGAGCCTGTTTCTCGTTGAAGATGAAGGTGTGGTCAGATAGGTTTATATGTTTGATGGTTGCCTCAGCCCCGTGATAGCTCTGTATAACAGGTGGGGCGTTGCTGACTTGCCTCAAAGTAGCGGCTGGCCAAGGCAGCAGGGTCCTGCTTCTAGCAAACGCTAAAAATGGGGGGATTACCTTCCTGCCTAAAATTCGCGCTCATCATTCCGCCATTGCGAGCACCGTACCCACTAAAGAACCCAAAGCCTCATCTGAGCCAGGGGTGGTTTCCGTCTTGTTGGGCAACGGGGCGAACCCTTCATCGACGCCCTCGTTTCGTGTCGGGATCAACGTTACAGCCATATCGTCACGCGTCTCGACTTCTATGCATTTGGCCGACTTTACGAACGTACTGAGCGACTTGACACCCGCAAGATCAAGCACTGGATTGAACAAGCTTGTGAACGACTTCGGGTGCGAAACGCCCTCGCGAGAGGCCGCCAGACACTCCCTAAGCGCACGACCAACTTCTTCAGGATTTTTCTTATCAACGGCCAGAATCGGGGCAGTAATAACCCAAACCCCGGCAGTCGTTTTTGATGAGCTGTGAACATACAGCTTGTCTTTTCGCTCGTAGATTGTTGCAGCTTTCATTGATCAAGCTCGTCTCGACTAGGGAAAAGGTGTGACGTTCACAGTGATGCCGCGTGAGACTCCATACCTCACTGTTTGATTGATGATAGTCAGCGGCGCCGCCGAGTCGCTGTGGGGGATCGCAAGGTCGAGCGCACGCCCCGTAATGTCTTGCTGCCGAATACGAGAAAACCGGCCCATGTCCACCCCTGAAAGTCTGCTACCCGTGACGATCGCTACCATCGCTGTTCCTCGGATAGTCGAACTTCGCGCTGATTGGGTTGGAGGCTTACTCACCTCCGCCACCCTAAATACGGAATTCCAGACCTCATCATCAAGCTGCGCAGATCTTCGCCAAGAATATCCGGCGCGGGTCTCCCCGCGCCAAACTCAATCAAGCCGCCTTCGGCAACTGCCCGTGCGGATCGATGACGAATTTCTTGGGCGCGCCGGCATCGAACTCGGCATACCCCTTGGGCGCCTCGTCCAGCGTGATGACCTCCACGCCCACGATCTCGGCGATCTTGATGCGGTCCCACAGGATGGCCTGCATCAGGGCGCGGTTGTACTTCATCACCGGCGTCTGGCCCGTGAAGAAGCTGTGCGACTTGGCCCAGCCCAGGCCCAGGCGGATGCTGAGCGAGCCATGCTGGGCGGCCTTGTCCACGCCGCCGGGATCGTCCGTCACGTACAGGCCGGGAATGCCGATCTTGCCAGCGGCGCGCGTGACTTCCATCAGCGAGTTGAGCACGGTGGCCGGCGCCTCGTGGCGAGCGCCTTCGTGTCCATGGCCGCGGGCCTCGAAGCCCACCGCGTCGACCGCGCTGTCCACTTCGGGCACGCCCAGGATCTGGGCGATCTGGTCACCCAGCGAGGCATCCTTCGAGAGGTCCACGGTTTCGAAGCCCACCTTGCGCGCATGCACCAGCCGCGCGGGGTTCACGTCGCCCACGATGACCACCGCCGCGCCCAGCAGGCGGGCCGAGGCGGCGGCCGCCAGGCCCACCGGTCCGGCGCCGGCCACGTATACCGTGCTGCCCGGCCCCACGCCCGCCGTGACCGCCCCGTGATAGCCGGTGGGCAGGATGTCCGACAGGCAGGTCAGGTCGCGGATCTTGGCCAGGGCCTGGTCGCGGTCGGGGAATTTCAGCAGGTTGAAGTCGGCGTACGGCACCATGACGTACTCGGCCTGCCCGCCTATCCATCCGCCCATGTCCACGTAGCCGTACGCGCCGCCGGCGCGCGAGGGATTCACGTTCAGGCAGACGCCGGTCTGCTGTTCCTTGCACAGCTGGCAGCGGCCGCACGCCACGTTGAACGGCACCGAGACGATGTCCCCCTTCTTCAGGGTCTCGACGTCGCGCCCGGCCTCGAGCACCTCGCCGGTGATCTCGTGGCCCAGCACCAGCCCCGCCGGCGCGGTGGTCCGGCCGCGCACCATGTGCTGGTCCGAACCGCAGATGTTGGTGGAAAGCACCTTGAGGATGACGCCATGCTCGATGGACTTGCCGGCCGGACTCACCCGTTCGGGGAAGGCGATGCCTTGCACCTCGACCTTGCCGGGACCTACGTAGACGACACCGCGATTGGACGACATGTGAGTCTCCTCAGTGATGACTTCGCGCCGCGAGCCGCGCGGCCCCGCGCGAAGGGTTGCGAAATCAGTGGCCAACCTCCGCCCGCAGCCATTGCGCCAGGGCATCGTTGACCGCGCCGGGTTGCTCCATGGTGGTCATGTGGCCGGCATCCTCGATGGCGACCAGCGTCGCGCCCGGGATGCCGGCGGCCAGGGTCTCGTGGCGCGACAAGGGGCTCCAGGTGTCCTGCCGGCCGCACAGCACCAGCGTCGGGCAGGCGATACCGGCCAGTTGGTCCGAGGCGTCGGGCCGGTTCAACAGGGCATGGATCTGCGCCTCGAACACTTCGGGGGTGCGGCGCTCGATCATGTCGAGCACGGCCTCGAACACCGGCCCGTCCAGCCGGTCGGGATGCACCATGCCGCGCGCCCAGACCCGCCCCATCTCGCGCATGCCCTGTTCGCGCGCGGTCTTGAGCAGCGCCAGCCGACCGGCGCGCTCGGATTCGCCCGCCACGCCCTTGGCCAGGCCCTGGTAGCCGGTGTCCATCAGCGCCAGGCGCAGCACGCGCTCGGGCGCGAGGCGCGTGACCTCCAGGGCGACGCGGCCACCCATGGAGTGGCCAGCCAGGTTGAAGCGGTCGGCCGGCGCATGTTGCAGCACATGCTCGGCCATGGCCGTGAGCGTATCCAGCGTGCCGTAGTCCGGCACCTGGCACTCGCGTTGCGCACCGAAGCGCGCGCGCTGGTCCTCCCAGACGGTGGCATCGCACAGCAGGCCCGGCAGCAGCACCAGGGGCGGATTCGACAGACTGCTCATTGCACTTCCTCCAAACCTATCAACGACGCCAACCGCTCCGGATCACCGCGCAGATCCGGGCTCGCGCCCTGCCAGACGATGCGCCCCCGGTCCAGCACCACGGCGCGCTCGGTCAGGTCCAGCGCCAGTTCCGCATGCTGCTCGACCAGGACGATGGACAGCGCCCCGCCTTCGCGCAACTTGCCGAAGGCATCGACCAGGGCATCGACGATCACCGGCGCCAGTCCTTCGAACGGTTCGTCCAGCAGCAACACTTTGGGGTTGCCGATCAACGCGCGGCCGATCGCCAGCATCTGCTGTTCGCCGCCCGACAACTGATAGCCCAGGTTGCGCCGCCGCTGCGCCAGCCGGGGAAACAATTCGTACACCCGCTCCAGGGTCCAGGTCCCCGCCGTGGCGGCCACGGTCAGATTCTCCTGCACGGTCAGCGACGGGAATATCTCCCGCTCCTGCGGCACCAGCCCCAGGCCCTTGCGCGCGCGCACGTGCGCCGGCCAGGCGGCGATGTCCTGGCCCACGTAGCGCACGCTGCCGCGGTGCACGGTGTTCAGGCCCAGCAGGGTGGTCAGCAGCGTGGTCTTGCCCACGCCGTTGCGGCCCAGCAGCGCCAGCGCCTCGCCGGCGTCCACGTGCAGCGACACGTCCTCCAGCACCACGGTCTCGCCATAACCGGCGCTCAGGTCGCGCAGTTCCAGCACTCGCTCAGTCATGATGCCCCCGCTTGCCCAGGTAGACGTCGCGCACGCGCGGATCCGTCCGGACCTCGTCCACGCCGCCCTCGAGCAGCACCGCTCCCTCGACCAGCACGGTGATGCGCCGCGCGAAGCGGAACACCAGGCTCATGTCGTGCTCGATCACCAGCACGGCCACGTCCCGCGGCAGGCGCTCCAGCAGTTCGAACAGGCGCTTGCCTTCGGTCGACGGCACGCCGGCCACCGGTTCGTCCAGCAGCAGCACCCGCGGCTTGAGCGCCAGGGCCAGCGCGATCTCGATCTGGCGGCGCTGGCCATAGGCCAGTTCGCTCACCCGCCTGCCCGCGAGGTCGAGCAACCCCAGCTCGCGCAGGCACTCCACCGCTTCCTCGACGAACACCGGACGCGCCGTCAACGGTGGCCCGATGCGGCCGTCCAGGCCGCGATGCGCCGACAGCGCCAGGCCGATGTTCTCGCCCACGGTCAGGTGGTTGAACAGCGAATTGATCTGAAAGGTGCGCGCCAGCCCCAGCTTGACGCGCTTTTCGGCCGGCATGTCGGTGACGTCCCGCCCTTCCAGCAGGACCTTGCCGGCATTGGGCCGGATCACGCCGGTGATCTGGTGCACCAGCGTGCTCTTGCCCGCGCCGTTGGGGCCGATCAGCGCATGCCGCGCGCCCGCCTCCAGCGTGAGGTTCACGTCGCGGGTCACGCTCAGCGCGCCGTACTGCTTGCACAGGCCCACGAGTTGCAGCGGAGGGGCGCTCATTGCGTGCCCTCCCTGCTCGTCCACCGCGCCAGGCAACCCGACAATCCGGTGGGCGCGAAGCGCACGACGACGATCAGCAGCACGCCCAGTGCCGCCAGCCAGTTGGTCGGGTCCAGCGCCGCCGCGCGGTCTGCCAGCAGCATGAAGACGATGGCCCCCAGGAAGGCGCCGTACAGCCGGCCCGTGCCGCCCAGCGCCAGCATGACCAGCACGTTGGCGGACATGGTGAAACCCAGGCTGTCGAGCCCGACGATGTTGTTGACCTGGGCCGACAGCGCGCCCGCCGCCCCGCCCAGCGCGGCCGAGATGGCGTACAGCGTCAAGAGGCGCCGGCGCACGGGCACTCCCAGCAGCGCCATGCGCGTGGGGTTCTCCCGCACACCCTGCGCCGTCAGGCCCAGCGGCGAGCTGACCAGGAACTTGCAGAAGGCATAGACCAGCACCAGCACGGCCAAGGCGTACCAGTAGGCGGTGCGGCCTTCGATGTCGAACTGGAACAGGCCCAGCACCGGGGCCACCGAGTAGCCGGTCAGGCCGTCATCGCCCATGGTGAGCGGCTTGGCCACGTTGGCCAGCTCCAGCAGCAGTGTCGCGCAGACCAGGGTCAGCATGATCTGGGTCAGGCCCGCGGTGCGCAGCACGGCCAGGCCGGACAGCAACCCGACCACGGCGGCCGCCGCCATGCCCACGAACAGGCCCGAGATCGGCTCGGGCGACACGTGCATGGCGTACAGGCCCGCGGCATAGGCGCCGGTGCCGAAGAAGGCCGCGTGGCCCAGGGTCTCGATCCCGCCATAGCCCTGCGCGATGTCCAGCGACAGCGCGAACACGATCATGATCAGCACGGCGGTGGCCAGGGCCAGGTACAGGTCGGCCAGGAAGAAAGTCGCGACCGCCGCGCCCAGCAGCACCAGGTCCAGCAGGTTGTAGCGGTGGCGCGAGAACGCGCGCGCGACGGATGAGTTCAGGGAAGGAGTCGTCATGATCAGTTCGCCACGAGGCCACGGGGACGCACCAGCAGGATCGCCAGCACGGCCAGGTAGATCACGAAAGCGCCCAGGGCGGGCAGGTAGTAGCGGCCCAGCGTGTCGATCAGGCCCAGCAGCAGGGCCGCGTACAGCGATCCGCGCAGGCTGCCCAGGCCGCCCACGGCCACCACAATCAGCACGATGACCAGGTACTTCAGGCCATAGTAGGGCTCCAGCGGCAGCATGGGGCTGCCCAGCGCGCCGCCCAGCGCCGCCAGCCCACAGCCGATGGCGAAGGTGGCCGAGAACACCGCCGGCACGTTGATGCCCACGCAGCGCGCCATGCGCTGGTTGTCGACCGCGGCGCGCAGGCGCGCGCCGAAGGCCGTGCGCTCGATGCCCAGCCACAGCGCGAGCGCGACGGCCGCGCTGGCGCCGATCAGGAAGGCCCGGTAGACCGACAGCGTGAGCGGCCCCACGCTGAAATTGCCCTGCAGCGAGGAAGGCAGCGGCAGGGACTGCAACTGCGTGCCGGCCAGGTTCTTGACGATGGCCGTGATGATGAAGGTCAGGCCGATGGTCATCAGCAACTGGCCCAGTCCGTGGGTGCCGTAGACCCAGCGGTACAGCGTGCGTTCCAGTACCGCGCCGATGGCCATGGTGACCACGACCGCCAGCGGCACCGCCAGGAAGAAATGCACGCCCGCGCGCTGGATGAACCAGAGCGCGATATAGCCCCCGATCATGGCGAAGGCCGAGTGAGTCAGGTTGACCACGCGCATCACGCCCAGCGTGATGGTCAGGCCGACCGAGATGAGAAACAGCATCATGCCGTAGGCGATACCGTCCACGGCAAGACTGAGGAAAGTGGCGAGCGTCGAAGTCATGCGTCATCCGGCGCGAGGAAGGGAGGGGGCGGACACGGCGCCAGGGCCGCGTCCGCGCGGGGAGTCTGTTACTTGTTGATCTCGTGCCAGGGATCTTTCACGGCCGGATAGGTGTGGAACACCTTGTTGCCGAGCTTGCCGTCGATCTTCTCGACCTTGCGCATGTAGACGTTCTGGACGATCTCGCGGGTACGCGGGTCGATGCTGACCGGGCCGCGCGGGCTGTCCCACTTGTAGCCCTTGATGGCGGCCATGGCCTTGTCGCCGTCCTTCACGCCGTTGGTGGCGCGCACCATCTGCTCGATCAGCCGCATGCCATCGTAGGCCGCCACCGATGCGACGCTGGGCAGCTCATCCTTGCCGTACTTGGCCTTGTAGGCGGTCACGAACTCCTTGTTCAGGGGCGTATCCAGGTAAGGCGAATAGTGCAGCGCCGAGGTCAGGCCCAGCGCGGCGTCGCCGATGGGCGCGATGTCCTCTTCCTGCGCCTCGTTGGTCACCAGCAGCGTGATGCCGGCCTTGTCCAGCTCGCGCTCCTTGAAGCTGCGGATCATGCCGGCCGACATGGGGCCCACGGGCATGAACATGAACACGGCCTGCGGCTTGAGGTCGCGCACGCGTTGCAGGTAGCTGGAGAAATCGGTGGTGCCCATGGGCACCTTGATCTCGCCGACGATCTTGCCGCCCAGCTTGGTGAAGGTCTGGCCGAAGGCTTCCAGCGCGTCGTGGCCCGGCGCATAGTCCGCCGCCAGGACCACGGCATTCTTCATGCCCTGGTCATAGGCCCACTGCACCAGCGGGATGCTGACCGTCCACTGCGTGAACCCGGCCCGCACGTAGTACTGCGACTTGTCGGTCACGCTGGACGTGCCCGAGTTCAGGATGACGTAGGGCGTCTTGGTCTGGTTGATGACATCGGCGGCGCCCAGCACCGTGGGCGTGAAGACGCCGCCGATCAGGTACTGCACTTTGTCGCGCACCACCAGCTCCTGCGACAGTTGCCTCGCGCGCTGGGGGTTGGAGCCGGCCTCGTCGCGCGACAGCACCGTGATGGTGTGCTCGCCGAACTTGCCGCCACGCTGGGCCAGGTACAGGTCGACGCCGCGCTGGTACTCCCGGCCCCACCAGGTGTAGGCGCCCGAGAACTGGCTCAACAGGCCGACCTTGATTTCCGCCGCGGCGGCCGTTCCCGCCGCCGCCACGGCCGCGGCCGCGCACAGCAGCCCCGCCACGCGTTTCGCGATTCGCATAGTCTCTCTCCTTGGCGCGCTGCGCCCTTTGTCGGTGGTGTTGCGATGTAATGGGTATAGCCAGGGCACAGCGGATCCGGCTCCGCCGGTCCGTCAGTGCCGCCCCCTGGGGGGCGCGCGAAGCGCGTACGGGGGGCTTCCCCTGGGGGTGCTTTACCTAGCGTCGGGGACCAGCCTCGTCTTCATGAATTCCTCGAAGGACTCGCCCCGCATGATGGCGTAGATCTCGAGGTTGGTCTTCTTGACGACCCGGCCGAACTTCTCGAGCACGAAGAAGTTGACACCGTGCTGTATCAAGCCGAGCCAGTCGCGCGCCCGCACCAGGGCTTTTTCCTCTTCCGTCAGCCCGGCGGCATCCATCGTGCCTTCCTCGTCGGCGACGAAGCGCTCGCGCCAGTCGGCGCCTATCATGTTCCAGAAGAAGCGGTTGATCTTCAGCGTACGGTTGCTGACGCGCAGGTCGAACGCGTAGGTGCCGGGAATCTGCTCGATGCCTTCCAGTTGCGGATTCATCGCGTGCTCCTCAGGCCACGGCCGTGGCGGCCTGGCCGGCCTGCCGGGCGACGGGCTCGCCTTCTTCGTACAGCACCACGGTCATCGCGGTGGTGGTCGCCAGGTAGTAGTTCTGGTGCAGCTTGCGCAGCGGGCCGGTGCCCAGCGCGCCGCGCATGGCCAGCCACATGATCTGCTCCACGCTCTCGGCGCCGCCCAGGCGCACGTAGTCGGCATGCTTCATCCGCGTCAGCGCCTCGGGATCTTCTTCCAGCAGGCGCAGGAATTCCATGTCCCACTCGGTATTGTTGAAGCCGGTGCGCTCGCCATGGACCTGGTGCGACAGGCCCCCGGTGCCGACCACCACCACTTTCAGGTCCTCGGGATAGGACTCCACCGCGCGGCGCACGGCCTGGCCCAGGCGATAGCAGCGGCGCGCCGTGGGCAGCGGATATTGCAGCACGTTGATCGCGACGGGCACCACGGTGCCCGGCCAGTCGGGCTGGTGCGGCCAGAGCAGCGGCAGCGGCGACGCGCAACCGTGGTCGATGGGCTTGTCCTGGAAAACGGTGAGATCGAACTCGTCGTTCACCAGGGACTCGGCGATGTGGGCCTGGAAATCGACGTTGCCGCGGATGGCGGGCAGGTTGCGCAGGCCCGCGCCCTCGTCGGCGATGGGGAAACGTTCGCCCACCCCCAGCGCGAACGTGGGATACATGTCGAAGAAGAAGGTCGTGCAATGGTCGTTGTAGAAGAACACCAGCACGTCGGCCTGCTTTTCAGCCAGCCAGGCAGCGACCGGCTTGTAGCCGTCGAACAGCGGCGCCCAGGCCGGATCGTTCTGCTTGCCCTTGTCATAGGCGACGCCTATGGTCGGCACGTGCGAGCTGCCGATGCCGCCGATGATTCTTGCCATGGTGCGTACTCCGTCTGGAATGAAGCCGGCGCGGCCGCATCGCCGTGCGCCACCGACCCTTTTTATGCGTAGCGGAGATTATATGGGATCCCGAAATAAAGCAATAAAGGGTTTTTTCGGGGTTAGTCGCCCGTTTTGGATCCAATACGGGATCCCAAATGGGTCTTATACTTGCACCCACCTCGCCAGCCGCGAGGCAGGCACATCATCACTCAGGGAGCAGGCATGCAGCAGACCACGACCATGCTGCATATTCGTGAAATGATCCTCCGGGGCGAACTCGCGCCGGGTGAACGGGTACGGGAAGCCGATCTGGCCGAACGGCTGGGCACGTCGCGCACGCCCGTGCGCCAGGCCCTGCCCGCGCTCGCCCAGGAAGGCCTGCTGGTACCTTCCGGCGCGCGCGGCTTCGCGGTCCGCGCCTTTTCCGCCCGCGAAAGCACGGAGGCCCTGCACGTGCGCGCCGCGCTGGAGGGGCTGGCGGCGCGCGCGCTGGCCACCAACGGCGCCAGCGCCGAGCTGCTGGCCGAACTCAAGGACTGCCTGGCCCAGGGCGACCGCATCTTCACCGACCGCAGGCTGTCGGACGACGACGAGATCCGGTACGCGGAAATGAATGCGCGCTTCCATACGCTGATCCTGGAAGGCGCCGACATGCCCTTGCTGGCCAGCCTGGTCAGCCGCTGCAACATCGTGCCGTTCACCGACCCGCTCACGCTGGCGTTCGATACACAGAGCCGGGACATGATGTTCAACTTCCTGTTCTACGCCCACCGGCAGCATCACGCCATCGTCACGGCCATAGAAAGCGGGCAGCCCGACCGGGCCGAGAACCTGTTCCGCGAGCATGCCTATACCCAGGTCCAGAGCCAGGGGGCGGACTTCGAAAAAGAAGCCGGGCTGACCTCGGCCGCCGAAGGGCGGCGCGGCCGCCAGGGTCCGAGATTGATGTAGGGCGACGGGCGGCGGCGCCTCAGGCGTGCGCGTAGACCGCCAGCACGCCGCCCACGGCGAAGAGCGCCATGACGGCGCGCCGCACCATGGGCTCGAGCATCCGGCGCTCCACCCATCGGTGAAAGAGAGCGCCTCCGGCCAGGCTGACGAGCAGCGCCAACCCCATGCCGAGCATATTGGCCGCGGCCTGTTCGGGATACAGGCGGAACACCAGCGCGCTGACCACCAGGCACAGCGGAAAATGCACCAGGAACACCGAATAGGAAATCCGCGCGAGCCGGCTGACGAAGCCCGGCACCGATACGCTCTCCAGCCAGCCCGCCTGGCGGGCCCCTCCCAGCAGCAGCATGATGGCCGTCGCCACCACGATGCGTTCGCGGAAATCCGCCGCCAGCGCCACGGCCACCACCCCCGCCATGGCCAGCAGCCACAGCCCGCCCCTGGCCCGGCCGGTCAGCCAGTAGGCGCAGCATCCCAGGCCGTAGTAGGCGAAAAAGTAGAGCGCGGTCTCGTCCCAATAGGGATTGCGATTGAAGATGAACAACGATGCCACCGTCAGGCCGCCTATCGCCCCCGCCCCCAGCCACCCCCAGGCCGGACGCCGCAGGCTGATCCAGCGCGATAGCCACAGCACCAGCGCCATGACGCTGAACAACTGGAAATCGATGCCCACGTACCAGACCCCCGCAGACAGCGATTCCTGGCGCAGCAGGCCGTTGCTCAGCAGCACGTGGGCGGCCAGTTGCTGCGCCGTGGGCGAGGCCGGGATGGAATCGTGCTGCATGCAGGCGCGCGCCAGCGCCGCGCAACCCATGGCCACGACCAGCGCCGCCAGGAACGGCACGGCCAGCCTGACATAGCGCTGCCTGATCACCGCCAGGGGCTGCTCCAGCCGCGACACGCCCGCCGGAGCGAGGGCGCGGGCGGCCAGGAATCCCGACACCACGAAGAACGCCATGACGGCCATCCTGCCGTAGTGCTGCAACGCATCCAGCACACGCGGCATGAGCGGATGGGCGACCTCCGACATGGGCCCGTAAAAGGCCAGGTGATGCAGCACGATGGACAGGCAGGCAACGGCCTTGATCGCATCGATCAGGGGCATGCGGGAAGAAGTGGAGGACATGGCCAGGTGTGTGGCGAACCGGCGTTCGACGCGACGCGTTTGTTCGGGGGTGGCGCGTATCTTAGCGCCGGACGGCCCGGCCGGCCTGGGGAAACGGCCTTTTTACAACACTCTTCGGCGCGGCCCCTCACACACGGTCCGCGAGGAGTGACCACACCAATAGTACTATTATTAGAACGTTTCCAGCGGCCCCTGCCTAGAATGGGTGGCAGCTCATCCGGTGCGAGCGCATCGATGCAGCATTCCTCGTTCTTTTCAGGAGGCCAGGGCCATGCTCGAATTCGTCGAGACGCTCCATTGGGGCGCCGTCTTCCAGATCATCCTGATCGACATCCTGCTGGGCGGCGACAATGCCATCGTCATCGCCCTCGCCTGCCGCAACCTGCCTTCCGGCCAACGAATCAAGGGCATTCTCTGGGGGACCGCCGGCGCCATCCTGCTCCGCGTGCTGCTGATCGCTTTCGCCCTGGCGCTGCTGAGCATGCCTTTCCTGAAGATCGTGGGCTGTGCCCTGTTGATATGGATAGGGATCAAGCTGCTCGCCCAGGACCAGGACGGGCACGGCGACATCGACGGCGGCACGTCTGTCTTCGCCGCCATCAGGACCATCATCATCGCCGACTTCGCCATGAGCCTGGACAACATCATCGCCATCGCCGGCGCGGCCGAGAACGCCCATCTCGGGCATCAGCTGTATTACGTGATCTTCGGCCTGTGCGTCAGCGTGCCCATCATCGTGTGGGGCAGCACGCTGGTATTGAAACTGATAGACCGCTTCCCCGCGATCGTCATGCTGGGCGCGGGCATGCTGGGATGGATCGCCGGCGGCATGCTGATCAGCGATACCTTCGTCGTCGAACACCTGGGCGAACCCGGCCCCGTGGTCGAACTGACGGTGGAGATCATCGCCGCCCTGTCGGTCATCGCCGTGGGCAAGTGGCTGGCCATGCACCGGCGGCATCAGCCTTCCATTGGCTAGTGTGCCGTCCCGATCAGCCGCAGCCAGCGTACGGCCCTACAGGTGGAAATCCCCCGCGGCTTCCGGTTGGTACAGCACTTTCTCGATGCTGATACAGCGGGTCCGGTCCGAAATCCGCCAGTCGATGGTATCGCCTTCCTGGTAGCCCAGGATCGCCGCGCCGAAGTCGGAGCACACCGACAGTTTCCCGGCGCTGCCATCGGCGTCCTGAGGGTAGACCAGGGAGACTTCCACTTCCTGGTCGCCCAGATGCAGCAAGGCCCGGGAGTTCATCGTGACGACATTGCGCGCCACCTGACGCGGATCGACGACGATGGCGCGCTCGATCTCGTGCTCGAGGTCGACGACAGCCGGGCCCTCTTCGAGCGCAATCAGGCTGCCGAGCCGGGCCTTGTCGATTTCAGTGATGTAGATGTCGGAGGAATCACCCACGGCGTTTTCGCGCAGCAGCTGGAGATAGCGCTCGGACGTCATGGAAAAGGACTTGATCGTCGGCGTTTCGCTTTCAAGCAGGAAACCACAGCGCAGGAAGGCTTTCAGCGAGCGCGCGTTGTCCGGATGAACCTTGGCGATGAGCTTCTCGGCCCTCATCTCGAGAAAGGCGAGCTTCATGCCTTCGTGGATGGCGCTGGCGCCGAGCTTGCGGCCCCAGTTGTCGCGGTTGCCGATGACCAGGACGATCTCGCAGTTCGAACCCGTCTTGACGAGACGCACGAACCCCACCGGCACGTCATGCCGGTCGTAGGCCATGAAGAACCGGCCGCCCTGGTTGAACAGATGGGTCAGGATCGGCAACTGGACCCGGCCGACGACCTGTTCGATGAACCGGGAGACATGACGCGAATCGCTCAGATAGCGGATGACACGCTCGTCTTCCAGCCAGTCCATCAGAGTGAGTGCGTCTGTCCGAGTGATCTCTGGACACAGCGAAATGAAAGGCTTGCTCATCGTCTTCACCATGTATGGTTGCGAAAATGAAAGCCCTTCATGGCCACGGCCATGACGGTTCTTTCGACAGAGTGCTCATTCCAAGAGCCGCGGCTGGCACTCGACACGCGGTAGGTGTCGATTTCGTGCGCGGGCGCGCCAAAAAGAAAAACGCCCTAGGCCGCCGGAGCGCCTAAGGCATTGTTTCCTTACTGAATTCTGGTGGGCTGTGAGTGGCTCGAACACTCGACCTACGGATTAAGAGTCCGCTGCTCTACCAACTGAGCTAACAGCCCTGCAAAGAAGAAAGATTATATCGACTTTTTTTGACTTGTGCGAATCAGGATCTTCGCCCCGCCGCCGCCGCGGTCAACTTTCGCTGCAACTCCCTGGCCAGGAGGACGACGCGGCTGGGTAGAATCGCTGTATCCCCCCTTCCGACCGCCCCCATGCAGACACGACGCCCAAGCCCCTGGACCGCCCTCGCCTTGCTAGGCCTGGCCCTCTGGATGCCGCCGCCCGCCAACGCCGCCGAGGCGCCCGCACCTGCCGTGACGCCGGCCGAGGCGCGCCACGTCCTGGACCTGCTGCGCGACGATGCCCGGCGGGCGGAGCTGGAACAAACGCTCGGCGTCATCGCCGAGGCGGTGGAACAGCAGGCGCCCCCCCAGACAGCCGAACCCGCCGCGCCCGAGGTGCCCGTCGCGCTGGAAAAAGACGGATTGATCGCCCAGGCCTTCACGCAGGCGGGCAAGTGGGTGGACTCGGCGCTGGGCGAGTTGCGGCTGACCGGCGCCACGCTGCTGTCGCTGCGTTCGGCGGGCGCGTGGTGGCAGTATTACCTCGGTACGCCGGAAGCCCGCGCGGCCACCCTCCAGGGCTTGGGCACGATCCTGCTGATCCTGGCGGCGGCGCTGGGTGTGGAAGCCGGGATCGGGCTGCTGCTGCGCCGCCCGCGCGCGAGGCTGCTGGCCTACGCGGAACGGCGGCACACCCCGGACACCGTCCCGCCCTCCGCGCCGGACCCCGACACGGAAACGCCCGCCGAGCCCGACCAGCATTTGCGCATCGTGCGCCGGCTGCCCGCCGCGCTGGTCCGCGCCGTCCTGTCCCTGGTGCCCCTGGCGGGCTTCCTGGCCGTGGCGACGGTATTGATGACGCTGTTCGGCGCCCCGACCGCCGGCTTCTATCCGTTCATCCTGCCGCTGATCGGCGCCTATCTCGCCATGCGCCTGACGATGACCGCGCTGCGGCTGTTGACCTCGCCGTCCGCCGCCTGCCTGCGCCTGTCCCGGCTGGGCGACGAATCGGCGCGCTACCTGGATACGTGGCTGCGGCGCGTGGTGGCGGTCGGCGCCTTCGGCGTGGCCGCGACCGAGATCGCCTATCTGCTGGGGGCCGGCGACGACGCGCGCAATGCGCTGTCCAAGCTGGTCGGCCTGGCGGTGCACACGATGCTGATCGTCATGGTGGTCCAGCGGCGGCGCCAGGTCTCGCACTGGATACGCGGGCAGGAACGCGAAGGACTGCGGGCGGTGCTGGCCAATGTCTGGGCGCCCACCGCCATCGTGGTCATCGCCGGGCTCTGGGTGGTGTGGGCGCTGGGCACGGCCAGCGGGCTGTCGCAACTGCTGCACTACGTCTGGCGCACGGCGCTGGTCATGCTGGCGGCCACCGTGCTCAGCATGATCCTGCTGGGAGCGCTGGACCGGGCCTTCTACAGCGACACTCCCGCCGCCGGCGACGGCCAGCCGGGCCGGCGGCCCTACCAGACGCTGGCGCAGCGCGTGGTGATGATCCTGGTCTTCGCCGCCACCGCCATCGCGCTGCTGGAGGTCTGGGGCGTGCATGCGCTGGACTGGTTCGAGACCGGCACGGTGGGCCGCAGGCTGGTCTCGGCCACCGCCACCATCGCGGTGTCCTGCATCCTGGCGCTGGCCGCCTGGGAAGCCGCCAATCTGTCGATCAACCGGCGCATGGAACGCTGGACCCGGGCCGGCGACCTCGCCCGCGCCACGCGGCTGCGCACGCTGGTCCCCATCCTGCGCACGACGCTGTTCATCGTGATCGCGCTGATCGTGCTGTTCACCGCGCTCAATGAACTGGGCATCAACATCGCGCCGCTGCTGGCCGGCGCCAGCATCATCGGCGTGGCCATCGGTTTCGGCTCGCAGAAACTCGTGCAGGATTTCATCACCGGCATCTTCCTGCTGATGGAGAACGCGATGCAGGTGGGCGACTCGGTGACGCTGGCGGGCGTGTCCGGCACGGTCGAGTACCTGTCCATACGGACGGTCAGGCTGCGCGCGGGAGACGGATCCCTGCACGTGGTCCCGTTCAGCGCGGTGGGGACCGTCTCGAACAGCAACCGCGGCATCGGCAACGCGTCCGTCCGGGTCAGCGTGAGCGCCGATTCGGACCTGGACGAGGTCATCGCCGCGATCCGCAACGTGGGCGAGGAAATGCGCAACGATCCCAACCTGGGGCCGCTGATGCTGGCGGACCTGGACTTGTGGGGCGTGGACCAGGTGGACGGCGCCTCGGTCACGCTGGCGGGACAGATCCGGACGCTGGATCGCGGCAGGACTGCCGTGCAGCGCGGTTTCAACCAGCGCATCTATCGCCGTTTCAGGCAATTGGGAATACAGTTCGCGAATCCGCAGGCCAGTTTCGTCCGCCGTCTGGACGGCGACGAGCCACGGACCGCGGCACCGCGACCGGCGGCGGACGGTGCCGCGGGGGCCTGAGGCCCGGGCACGACTCTTGCCGCTGAACCAGGCACGCGACAACTTGCGGGAGCATGGCATGAAGACAGGACCCAAGCACCGTCCCGGGAAGGATCCGAAGGACAAGGCCACGCAGTCCGGCGAAGGACTGCCGACCTACCAGGAACTGCTGGACGACTCGCTGGAGGACACCTTCCCGGCAAGCGATCCGATCTCGCCCGGGGCCGCCGCCCACGCGGACAAGGCAATCAGCACCGGCAAGGACGACAAGGACTGGAAGCTCAAGCCCAGCCACCCCAGGAAATAGCGGGCCGCGCGCGGCCCGGACTACCCCGGTGACGAAGCGGGGCCGCAGCGTCGCGCCAGGCTCTGTATCAATCCCACCAGTTGCGGAAACTCCACCGGCTTGGCCAGGTAGACCTGGAAGCCGGCCGCCAGCGCGCCGATACGGTCCTCGCACCGGCTGGCCGAGGTCAGCGCGACCGCGGGAGTCGGCACGGGAAAACGGTCCGGCGCGGCGCGTTCGAGTTCGCGGATACGGGCAAGCGTGTCGCTGCCATCCATGCCGGGTAGCGTCATGTCGCTGACGATGACATGGGGGAGTTGGCCCGGCTCCGTCCGGCGCAGGTGCTCCAGGGCCGACGCGCCGGAGTCGCACGCGACCACGGCGCCCCCCGACTGCCGCAGGGATTCGGCCAGCGCGCCGCGGGCCTCGGCATGCTCTTCGACCAGCAGGATGCGCACGTCGCCCAGGGTGCCGGCGGGCGTCCCGTCCGCCTCGCGCCGTTCGGGAGGCGCGGGTGCTCCGCCTTCGCCGGCCAGCGGCAGATAGATCGAGAAGACCGCCCCCTGCCCCTCGCCCGCGCTCTGGGCGGCCACCCTGCCGCCCTGCAGTTCGGCCAGGTGGCGCACCAGCGTCAACCCCAGTCCCAGGCCGTCCGGACGGCGGGCGCGAAAGGCATCGAACTGGCGGAAAGGATCGAACAGATAGGGCATGACGTCGGCCGCGATACCCTTGCCGGTATCCCCGACAGCGATCCGCGCGTCGGTCTGTACCGCCTCGACCCGCACCGAGACCTGGCCGTCCTCCCGGCTGAACTTGATGGCGTTGGTCAACAGATGCCCCACCATCTGCTCGATGCGTTCGGCGCTGCCCCATACCAGGATCTCGCCGGGCGGCAACTCGGCCCGCAGCCGCACGTTGCGCCCGGCCGCCTTGGGAGCGGCGCCGGCGATCGCGCGCTCGACGATGGGCGCCAGCGCCTCCAGCGTCATCGACAACCGGAGGCGCCCCGTCATCGCATGCGTGGCATCGAGCAGTTCGTCGATCAGCCTGACCTGCTGCTGCACGCCCGTGCGGATGCCCGCCAGGGCCCGCGCGACCGTGGGCACGCCGGCATCCACCCGGCTCTCCAGCACATGCGCCCAGCTCTGGATACCGTTGAGCGGAGAGCGCAATTCGTGGGAAACCATGGACAGGAACTGGTCGCGTATTCCGACGGCCGTCTCCGCCTGCGTCCGGGCTGCCTGTTCGCGCAACAGCAACGTATCGAGCTCCACTTGGCCGCGCACCCAGGCGGTGGCGTCGGTGGTCGACGCCACCGCGCGCCGGCCGTCGCGGTCGGCCACGACACGGACGCGGAAGTGGTGCGTGGAAGATCCGGTGTCGATGCGGTAGTCGAAAACCTGCGGCGTGCCCGTGGCCAGCGCGTCGGCCACGGCCTGTTCATGCGCCGACGCGATATAGGGCGCCACGCCCAGCTCCCGAGCGGTCTTGCCGGGAAAGACGGCCGGTTCGATGCCGAACAGCTCGCCGGCCGCCCGATTCGCGTACAGATAGCGCAACGACGCATCGTAGGCCACGCAAGCCTGGGGAAGCAGGTCCAGCAATTGCCGCCCGTCGATGCCGTCGTCGGCCGCCAGGCTGGCCGCGGCGGCCTCGCGCAAAGGCAGGCAGGTACCGCTGAAGCCCACGAACTGCCGATTGGCCTCCAGGCTGGGATGGGCCCGCGTATGCGCGTCCAGTTGCCGGCCATCGGCGGCGATCAGCCCATGGACCATGTCGAAAGAAACGCCCTCGGCGGCCCCCTGGGCGACGGCCGCCCCGACCCGGTCACGCTGGTCGGCCGGCACACGGTCCAGCCAGCCCCACCCCAGGGCCGCGTCGGCGGACTGCCCCGTCAGCCGGGTCCAGGCGGGATTCACGTACAGCCATTCACCCGTCGTCGCGGCTGCCCAGAGCACGCCGGGCGCGTGCTCCGCCAACCGGCGATAGGAGGAATCGGGCGGCCCGGCCGCCCGCGAGGCGCGTCTTGCAACCATGTTCACCGGCGAGAAAGGAGCTGCGTGTCCATCGGCTTGCCTGCCCTCCGCAATCAAAGCGACCATTCCCCCTCGCAGTCCTCTTCCCCGCCATCCGGGGGATCGACGAAGAAGGTGGCGAGAAAGGCCCCCAGCGAAACCAGGAACAAGGCAATGGCGATGTGCGCGGCACTGGCCGCGAAGTCGCTGATTCCCACAACGGCGGCCAGCAAGGGAATCACGAAAAAGATAGTAGCCCAGCGCAACATGATTCTTCTCCTTGGCTTTCCCGGAAAACTGCACGGCACCGCGCGGGTGACGTGCAGGTTCCGTACCATGCCCGGTGTCGCGGCCGGAAAACCGCCGGCGCAGAGAGGACGCGAGCCCGTCCTTATAAGATTTGCATGGCCCCTGTCTCAGCCCAAGGTAAGAATTACATGTAAATCTTGCAAGCAGGCGACCGGCTGCCGTCCTCCGCTACAAGTTCTACACTGAAGGCTGACCCGGGAGCCCCTCATGGACCTGTCCGACCTTGCCGCGGTGCTGGCGCGCCGCTATGACGACGAACTGATTCCCCTCTTGGCCGACTACGTGCGCATCCCCGCCAAGTCGCCCATGTTCGATGCCAGCTGGGCCAAGCACGGTCATCTGGCCGCGGTCGTGGACGCGGCGGCGAAGTGGGCGCGCGCTCAGCCGGTCACCGGGCTGAAGGTCGAGATCGTCGCCATCCCGGGCCGCACCCCCTGCCTGTATTTCGAGGCGCCTGCCACCCAGGGCCTGGGCGGCGACCGCACCGTGCTGTTCTACGGCCATCTGGACAAGCAGCCCGAGATGACCGGCTGGCGCGCGGACCTGGGCCCGTGGACACCGAAGATCGAGGACGGCAAGCTGTACGGACGCGGCAGCGCGGACGACGGCTACGCCATCTACGCCGCCCTCGCGGCGCTGGCCGCGATGGACGCCCAGGACATCCCCCGCCCCCGCTGCGTGGGGCTGATCGAGACCTGCGAGGAAAGCGGCAGCTACGACCTGCCGGCCTACCTGGACCTGCTCGCCCCCCGCATCGGGCCGCCTACGCTGGTCGTGGGACTGGACTCGGGCTGCGGCAACTACGAGCAATTGTGGGTGACCACCTCGCTGCGCGGGCTGACCGGCGGCGTGCTGACGGTGGAAATCCTGGACGAAGGCGTCCATTCGGGCATGGCCAGCGGCCTGGTGCCGTCCTCGTTCCGGATCGCGCGCCAGTTGCTCAACCGGATCGACGATCCGGCCACCGGGCGCGTGCTGTTGCCGGAGCTCCATGCCGGCATCCCGGACGAACGCCTGGCCCAGGCCCACACGGCGGGCGCCATCCTGGGCGACCAGGTGTGGAAACAATTTCCGTGGGTGGGATGCTCGCACGGCGCCGACGGCCATGCCCACGCCCAGCCCACCACCACCGACCCGGTCGAAGGCATCCTGAACCGCACCTGGCGGCCGGCCCTGTCCGTGACCGGCGCGGCCGGCCTGCCGTCCATCGACGCCGCCGGCAACGTGCTGCGCCCCAAGACCTCGCTCAAGCTCAGCATGCGCCTGCCGCCCACGGTGGACGCCGAACGGGCCACGCATGCGATGAAAGCGGCGCTGGAAAAGGATCCGCCCTATCAGGCCCGGGTCAGGTTCGAGAGCGAGGGCGGCGCCGGCGGCTGGAACGCGCCGCCGACCGCCCCCTGGCTCGCCCGCGCGCTGGGCGCGGCGTCGCAGTCGGCGTTCGGGCAAGGCACGGCGTGGATAGGCGAAGGCGGCACCATTCCCTTCATGGGCATGCTGGGCGAGAAATTCCCCGAGGCCCAGTTCCTGATCACCGGCGTGCTGGGCCCCCGGTCCAACGCCCACGGGCCCAACGAGTTCCTGCACATTCCCTACGTGAAGAAGCTGACCGCGGCCGTGGCCCACGTCATCGCGCAGGTTCGCTAGGGCCTGCCCGTACCGGGTCCCGCGCGCGCAGCAGCCAGGTGGCGCAGAACAGCGCGGGAATCACCAGCAGCCCGTATGCCCAGGCATAACCCGGCTGGCCGGCCCGGCCCGTCAGCGACGCCACGTAGCTGAACAAGGGCTGGCCCACGAGTACCCCGAAATAGGTGAACAGCAGTGTCCCGCCCGTGGCCACGCCGGCCTGCCCCGCCGGCGCGCGCCGGGCGACCTCGGCCAGGAACACGCCGTTCCAGCCGATCGCCGAGGCGCCGAACAACACCGCGACGGCGGCCACCAGCATCCACGGCGTGGAAGGCTGCAGGAAGGCGGTGGCGACGCAGCTTGCCGCCATCGTCAGGGCCAATCCGCCCAGGACCTTGCGCGGCGGCGCCCAGCGATCGGCCGCGATGCCCCACAGGATCCGACCGGCCACGCCCGCGACCTGCGACAAGGACAGGATGACGCCCGCCGCGATCAGCGTCCATCCCAGCGACAGGTTCAGGTAGGTCACCAGGTAGGCCGTGATCGCCAACTGGATGAACGAGAACAACAGCGAGCACACCGCCATGAGGCGCAGCGCGGGCGTGCGCCAGACCAGTCCGACCGGCCGCGCCAGGTCCTGCCAGCGCCACGGGGCGGCGGGCTCGCCCGGCACGTCCAGGCTGCGCCGCACGCTTTGCGCGACCAACATGCACAGCAGGCAGGCCACCGCGCACCCCCCCAGCGCCCAGCGCCAGCCCAACACGTGCTCGATCTGCGGACTGGCCAGCGCGGCCAGCACCCCGCCCAGCGGCACGCCGGTCTGCTTGACCGAGAACACCAGGGACATGCGATGGGCAGGCGTGCTGCGCATCAGCAGATACGAACTGGAGGGCGTGATGGGACCATACCCGGCACCGATGACCAGCGCCCCCAAGCCCGCCAGCACGGGACCGCCGCTGCACAGGAGCCCCATGCCCAGGCCGCACAACAGCAGCGCCGCCTGGCTGCAGCGCACCGCCCCCAGCCGATTGACCAGGGTGCCGCCGATCACGCTGGTGAACATCGCGCCCAGGTAGACCAGGGCCATGTAGAAACCGATGGCGCTGGAAGGCAGGCCGAGTTCGCGCGTGGCCACCGGGGCGACCACGGCCGGCGCGATGGTGGCGGCCGAGGCCAGCGACTGGATCGCGAGCGTGACGGCCAGTACCCACGCCGTGGAAGGCTGGCGCGGGCTAGGCGTCATCCATGGCCCGCACGATGTGCTCCAGGACCTTGATCCGGGCAGTGCGCTTGTCGTCATCGGCGACGACGACCCAGGGCGCGTGCGCGGAGTCCGTGCGCGCGATCATCTCGCGCGCGGCCGACATGTAGTCGTCCCACTTGCGCCGGTTGCGCCAGTCGTCCGGCGTGAGCTTGAAACTCTTGAAGGGGGAATCGCGGCGCTCCTTGAAGCGGCGCAGTTGTTCCTCGCGCGAGACCGACAGCCAGAACTTCAGCACCACCGCCCCGCCACGGCGCAACTGGTCCTCGAAGTCGTTGATCTCGTCGTAGGCGCGCCGCCAGGTGGCGGGCGGGATCAGCGACTCGACCCGCTCGACCAGCACCCGGCCATACCAGGAGCGGTCGAAAATGCATACCCTGCCATGCAGCGGCAGGTGCCGCCAGAACCGCCACAGATAGGGATGGGCCAGTTCGTCGTCGCTGGGCGCGGAGATCGGCACGATGCCGAAGTCCCGCACGTCCAGCGCGTGCGAGACGCGCCGGATCGCGCCGCCCTTGCCGGCGGCGTCCACCCCCTCGAACACCAGCACCAGCGAGCGCTTGCGGAAGCGCTTGGCGCGGACCTGCTCCGACAAACGGGCCTGCCAGCCGGCCAGTTGCCGTTCATAGTCGACCTCGTCCAGCTTGCCGCCGCCAGGCATGGGCTCCAGTACCGCCTTGGACCGGCCGCCATGGCGCACGACCTGCAACGGCGGCCGGCGCGGCGCACGCGGCAGCGGTTCGCGCATCGCCTGCAAGACGGCCGAAGCCGTCTCGACGGCGCGCAGCCGGTCGTCCGCACCCGGCACCACCCGCCACGGCGTATAGGTGGCGTCCGTGGCACCCAGCACGATCTCGCCCGCCGCGCGCAGGCGATCGAATTTCTTGCGGACCTTCAAGTCGGCCTCGGACACCCGCCAGGCCGTCGCGGGATCCGCCAGTTGCGCGTCGATACGGGCGATCTGCGCCCCCCGCGACAAGTGATACCAGAGCTTGAGCATCCGCACCCGCTCGCTGGCCAGCATGGCCTCGAAGCGCAGGATCTCGGCCGCCATCGCCTCGATGCGGTCCATGTCCGGCTTCTTGCGCGCCGCTTCCTTGAAGAGAGGCGCATACCAGGAGCCGAAGACGATGCCGGTCTGCCCCAGCGCGGGCAGCGCATTCCAATAACGCCACATGGCGGGCCGCTGGGCCTCGTCCACGCTGGGAGCACCGAAGGCCAGGGTCCGGATGTGGCGCGGGTCCATCCACTCGTTGAGCAGGTTGATCGCGGATCCCTTGCCCGCGCCGTCGACCCCCGCCACCACGATCAGCACGGCGCGGTCGCGCTGTTTCAGGAGTTCGTACTGCTGCTGGAGCAGTTCCGTCCTGAGCACGAGTTCGCGCCGCTCATACTCCTTCTCGTCCATGGACGGGTCCCGCTCGGCTCGTTCGAACACGAAAAGCTCCCTGGTTCTGGTACCGCGTATCCTTTACCACAGTCGCTTGCAGGGACACAAGCCGGTGCGCGAAAGGCTTCTGCTAACCTGGGCTCATCCAGGCCCGCAGGCCGGGCAGGCAAGGAGATGGCCATGCATACCCGTGTTGAAAAGGACACCTTCGGTCCGATCGACGTTCCCGCCGATCACCTGTGGGGTGCCCAGACCCAGCGATCGCTGCAGTTCTTCGCGATCTCCCACGAGAAGATGCCCCAGCCGCTGATCACGGCCCTGGCCCAGGTCAAGCGCGCCGCCGCCCGCGTCAACACCGGCCTGGGCCTGCTCGACGGCCGGACCGCGCATGCCATCGAAGCCGCCGCCGACGAGATCATCGCCGGGCGCTGGCCGGACGAATTCCCCCTTAGCGTCTGGCAGACCGGCTCCGGCACCCAGACCAACATGAACGTCAACGAGGTGCTCGCCAATCGCGCCTCGGAACTGCTCGGCGGCGAACGGGGCGAGGCGCGATTGGTCCATCCCAACGACCACGTCAACCGCGGCCAGTCCTCCAACGACGTATTCCCCACGGCCATGCACGTGGCGGCGGCGCTGCAGATCCACGCCCGCCTGCTGCCCGCCCTGGCACGCCTGCGCAAGACGCTGGGCGACAAGGCGCGAGCCTATGCCGGCATCGTCAAGATCGGCCGCACCCACTTGCAGGACGCCACGCCCCTGACCCTGGGGCAGGAATTGTCCGGCCACGAAGCCCAGCTCCTGCTGGCCGAGGAACAGATCCGCCACGCCCAGCGCGGCCTGCTGCAGCTGGCCATAGGCGGCACCGCGGTCGGCACCGGCCTGAACACCCCTCCGGAATTCGGCGCGAAAGTGGCCGCCGAGCTGGCCCGGGAAACCGGCCTGCCCTTCGAATCGGCGCCCAACAAGTTCCAGGCGCTGGCCTCGCACGAGGGCCTGCTGTTCTCCCATGGCGCCCTGAAGACCCTGGCCGCCGGCCTGATCAAGCTGGCCAACGACGTGCGCTGGCTCGCCAGCGGCCCGCGCTCGGGACTGGGCGAGATCAGCATCCCCGAGAACGAACCCGGCAGCTCCATCATGCCCGGCAAGGTCAACCCGACCCAGTCCGAGGCCTTGACCATGCTGGGCGCCCAGGTCCTGGGCAACGACGTCGCCATCAACATCGGCGGCGCCAGCGGCAACTTCGAGCTGAATGTCTTCAAGCCCATGCTGATCCACAACTTCCTGCAATCGGTGCGCCTGCTGGCCGACGGCATGGAAAGCTTCGAGAAGAACTGCGTGGCCGGCCTGGAACCCAACCGCGACCGCATCGCAGAACTGGTGGAGCGCTCGCTGATGCTGGTCACCGCGCTCAATCCCCACATCGGCTACGACAAGGCCGCGCAGATCGCCAAGAAGGCGCACAAGGAAAACCTGTCGCTACGCGAATCCGCGCTGGCCCTGGGCTATGTGACGAACGAGCAGTTCGACCAGTGGGTCATCCCAAGAAACATGGTCTAGAGGGAAAACGTCCCCTAGGAAAGCCCCCCCCTACGCCCTTCGGGCGCCCCCCAGGGGGCGAAACCGGCGGACTGGCGGAGCCAGATCCGCGGTTTCCGGGGTCTAGGGAAGCTATCTTGGACTGAAGCACGGTTGCTACCGCTGGCTGCCAGCGAAGCACCTGCGCCACAACCCAAGACAGCGGTACTAGACCCAGGATGCGGTGGATCCGGCTCCGCCGGTCCACCCGCATCGCCCCCTGGGGGGCGCCCGAAGGGCGTAGGGGGGGGCTATCTTTTTCCGCTGACGGCGGAGCCGGCGCTGGCGGAAAGGCGGCTGAAGAACAGCACCGACAGCATCATCGTGATGCCGATGACCAGGAAGCCGGGGATCACGTCGTAGGCGTCGAGCGTGGCGGTGCCGCGCGTGGCCATGCTGACCTTGAGCGCGAAGGCGGCGACGGCCACGCCCAGGCTGATGGCCAGTTGCTGGACCGCGCTGGCCATGCCGGTGGCACGCCCCATCTGGTCGGGGCCGATGTCGGCATAGGCCAGCGAGTTGACGCCGGTCAGTTGCAGCGACCGGAAGAACCCGCCCAGCAGCAGCACGATGATGATGACGGCATGCGGCGTGACCGGGGTGAACAGCACGCAGCCGATGATGGACGCCCCGGTCAGGAAGGCGTTGACCACGAGCGTGCGGCGAAAGCCGAAGCGCTTGATGATGGGGCTGGCGCTCATCTTCATCATCAGCGCGCCCAGCGCGCCGGCGAAGGTCAGCATCCCCGCGGCGAAGGGGCCCATGCCGAACGCCACCTGCAATTGCATGGCCAGCAGGAAGGGCACGGCGCCGACCGCGAGCCGGCAAAGATTGCCGCCCAACAGCGCGATGGAGAAGGTCGGGATCTTCAGCAGGCGGAAGTCCAGGATGGGATGGGGCGAACGCTCCGCGTGCCTGACATACAGCAGCCCGCACACGCCGCCCAGCACCAGCAGCCCCAGCAGCATGGGCGTCGACAGCACGCCGTGGCCCACGGCCTCGAAGCAGAACACCAGGGTGCCCAGGCAGACGGCGGTCAACAGGAAACCGATGACGTCCAGCGGCTGCGGCTGGCCCGCCTCGGTATCGTGGATGTAGCGCAGCGCCAGGATCACGCCCAGGACGCCGATGGGCAGGTTCATGAAGAAGATCCAGCGCCAGGAGCCGTACTCGACCAGGAAACCGCCCACCGCCGGCCCGAAGATGGGGCCCAGCAGCGCTGGCATGCTGAGAAAGGACATGGCGCGCACCAGTTCCGACTTGGACACGGTGCGCAGCAGCACGATGCGTCCCACCGGGACCATCATCGCGCCCGCGAATCCTTGCAGCATCCGTCCGGCCACCATCTGGCCCAGGGTCTGCGACAAGCCGCACAACGTGGAGCTGATGGTGAACAGGACAATGGCGGAGGCAAAGACCTGGCGCGCGCCGAACCGGTCGGCGGCCCAGCCGCAGATGGGCACGAACACGGCGGCGCTGAGCAGGTAGGCGGTGATCGCGACGTTGAGCCGGACCGGATCCGCGCCGAAGGAGTGCGCCATCGCCGGCAGGGCCGTGGCGATGACGGTGGAGTCCAGCATCTGCATGAACAGCGCGCAGCCGACGATGAGCGGCACGACCATGGGCGCGAGCCGCTGCGTGATGCGGGAGACGAAAGAAACATGATCGTTGGTGGACAAGGCCATGTCTTTCACTCCCCAAGGTGCCGCAGGGCTCCCACCGCGCGGGCGAGCGCGGCGCGGTCGTCGGGGTCGAGCGTGGTGATGCGGCCGGCCAGCCAGTCGGTGCGGCGCTTGCGCACCTCGGCAACCAGCTTGCGCCCCTCCGGGGTCACCGCCAGCCCGACACGGCGCTTGTCCGTATGCAGGGTCTGGTCGCGCTGGATGTAGCCGGCGGCCTCGAGCTGCTTGACATGGTTGCTCATGCTGGCGGCACGCATGTTCTCGCGGTTGGCGAGATCGTTGACACCGATGCCGGGTTCCTTGTCAATGGTCGACAACAGCATGACCATGAGCGGCGAGACGCCGAAAGCCTGGGTCTCGCGCCGCAGCAGCCTGTTCAGGCGCAGGATGGCGGGCCGCAATTGCGCGGCCAGATCGATCGCTTCGTTACCGGTGGGATCCAGCATGGTCCTGGCGGACGCGCGCGTGGGCGCCGCGTCCAATAAGTTAGTTAGTTGAACTAACTATATAGACGCGGGCCGGGAATTGCAAGCCCCGCCGCGGACCGGGATCCGCGCCGCCGTCACATGACGGAAGAGGCGCCGCCGTCGAGGTTCACGCTGGAGCCGGTCACATAGCTGGCCGCCCCGGACGCCAGGAAGACGATGACGTTGGCGGCTTCCTCGGCCTCGCCCACCCGGCCCAGGGGGATGTCCTGCGCGAACTCGCGGTACAGGTCGTCGGCATCGCGCCCCTTGGAGGCGGCGGTGCGCTCATGCTGCCCGGCCTTGATCTTGCCGATGCAGACCGCGTTCACGAGGATGTTGTCGGCCGCGAACTCGCGCGACAGCGCCTTGGTCAGGGCCAGCCCGGCGGCACGCGACACCGAGGTCGGCATCGAGGTGGCGGCGGGCTGCTTGCCGCCTATGGTCGAGATGTTGACGATGCGGCCACCCCCCTGTTTCTTCATGTGCGGGACGGCCAGGCGCGAACAGCGGATCGCCCCGTACAGCTTCAGTTCGAGGTCGGCGTCCCAGTCGGCGTCGCTGACCTTCAGGAACGGGCCGCGCATCGACGTGCCGGCATTGTTGACCAGGATGTCGATGCGGCCGAAATGGCCCGCGACAGCGGTGAAGAACCGCTCGATCTCTTCAGGCCTGGAAATGTCCGTCGCCAGCCCGAAGACATCGCCGCCCTTGGCGCGCAACAGCTCCACGGTGGCCGCGAGCTTGTCGGCGCTGCGCGCGCAGATCGCCACCCGGGCGCCCTCTTCCACGAATTTCAGCGCGGCCGCCAGGCCTATGCCGGCCGTCGCGCCCGTCACCACCGCCACTTTTCCTTTCAATCCCAGATCCACTTGTCGCTCCGTCACATAGAATCCAAACAGGGCGCGGCCACCGCCTCGCCCTCCATCCACCACCGCAATCCGCACCGCTATCCAGGCCTATCGCCATGCAGGCAGACTTTTACGACACCGGCATCATTCGCGCATTCCATGCCCATGTCTACTACGATCCCGCGACCACCCGCGACGTGGCCGCGGCCGTGCGCGAGGAAGCCATCGCGCGTTTTCCCCTGCGCGCCGGCCGCTGGCACGACGTGCCCGTCGGCCCGCATACCCAGGCGATGTACCAATTGCTGTTCGATCCCGGCGTCTTCGCCTCGCTCGTGCCCTGGCTGATGCTGAACCGGCGCGGGCTGGACGTGCTGGTGCATCCGGACACCGGCCTCCCCCGCCGCGATCACCTGGTCCACGGATTCTGGCTGGGCCGGGTGCTGCCGCTGAAGGCCGAGCGCCTGCCCGAGCGCGACGACTGAGCCTCCCTCACGCCGCGTTTTCCAGCCAGCCCAGCCGGGCGCCGGCCGCGGCGGTGATCTCGAACGAGCGCAGGCGCGCCGCATGGTCGTAGACCTGGGCGGTCACCATCAGCTCGTCGGCTCCGTGGCGGCGCGCGAACTCGTCCAGTCCGGTCTCGACGTCTTCCGGCGTCCCCACCACCGCACAGGACAGCGAACGCTCGATGTGCGCCTTCTCGGCTCCGCTCCAGATTTCCCCGATGTTGTCGACCGGGGCGTTCAGCTTGCCGGGCATGCCCCGGATCAGATTGACGAATTGCAGTTGCAGCGACGTGAACAGACGGTGCGCCTCGTCCCGGGTGTCCGCGGCGAACACGTTGATGCCCAGCATCACATAGGGCTGCCGCAAGGCCTCGGAAGGCTGGAAGCGCGTGCGGTAGAGATCCAGGGCCGCCGTCAGATAGCCCGGCGCGAAGTGCGAGGCAAAGGCGAAGGGCAGCCCCATCTGCGCCGCCAGCTGCGCGCTGAAAAGGCTGGACCCCAGCAGCCACAGCGGCACGTCCAGCCCGCCGCCGGGCACGGCCTGTACCGGCTGCCCGGGACTCGGCGCCTGGAAATAGTGCTGCAACTCGGCCACGTCCTGGGGGAAACGGTCGGCGGTATCGCCCTGCCCCCGGCGCAGCGCGCGGGCCGTGGCCTGGTCCGATCCGGGCGCCCGGCCCAGGCCCAGGTCGATGCGGCCGGGATACAGCGAGGCCAGCGTGCCGAACTGTTCGGCGATGACCAGCGGCGCATGATTGGGCAGCATGATGCCGCCGGCGCCCACGCGCATGTGCCGCGTCCCGGCGGCCACGTGGGCGATCACGAGGGCCGTGGCGGCGCTGGCGATGCCGGGCATGTTGTGGTGCTCGGCCAGCCAGTAGCGGCGATAGCCCCAGCGCTCGGCATGCCGAGCCAGGTCCAGCGTGTTGCGGAAGGCGTCGGCGGCGGTGCCGTCGGCGCAGATCGGTGACAGATCCAATACGGACAGTGCGGTCATTCTGCTCTCGTGCGAGGGATGCGCCCACCGGCGGAGCGGGCGATGGCCACGCTGCGTTAACCGTGGGTTGACGAGACTTGAAAAGACGTCGCTCGTCAGGCGGGGGGGCGCTCAATACACTCATCGTACCCTTCACCCCGGACTCCACTCGATGAAAACCTTACCCGCCATAAGCCTATGGACCGCGCTGGCCATCGCCGCCATGCCGGCCGCCCAGGCGCAATCCGGCGCTTATCCCACCCGTCCCATCAAGATGGTGGTCGGGTGGTCTCCCGGCGGCGCGACCGACCTGCTGGCCCGCATGGTCTCCACGGAGCTGAGCGCGCAACTGGGCCAGCAGGTGGTGGTGGACAACCGGCCGGGCGCCAATGGCACCATCGGCCACGGCCAGGTGGCGGCCGCCCCGGCCGACGGCTACACGCTGATCCTGGCCACCAACAGCACCTACGCCATCGCCGAGCACCTGTACAAGTCGCTGCCCTATCGGCACGAACGCGACTTCGCCCCGATCTCGCTGCTGGCCTCGAGCCCGCTCATCCTGGCCGTGCGCCCCACGCTGGAGGCAGGCGGCGTGAAGGAGCTGCTGGCGCTGGCCCGCAAGCAGCCCGGCCGCCTGAACATCGCATCGGGCGGCAACGGTTCGACCAGCCACCTGGCGGCCGAACTGTTCATGAGCCAGACCGGCATTTCGATGGTGCACGTGCCCTACAAGGGCGGCGGCCCGGCCAACAACGCGGTGGCCGCGGGCGAGGTCGACGCGGCCTTCCTGGACCTGGGAGTCGCCCTGCCGTTCGCCTCCGCCGGCCGCCTGAAGGCCATCGCCGTGACGGGCGCCGCCCGCTCGCCGCTGCTGCCCGAGGTTCCCACCGTGGGCGAATCCGGCGTGCCCAGCTTCGAGTCGACCACCAATTTCGCGCTGTTCGCCCCGGCCGGCACCCCGCGCCCGATCATCGATCGCCTGCACCAGGCCGTGCACAAGGTCCTGGCGGGCAACGACCTGCGCGACAGGCTGCGCCGGCAGGGCGTGGAAATCGTCGACGGCTCGCCCGACGAACTGCGCCGCGCGGCCTCCGCCGAAAGCGCCAAGTGGGCCCGCATCATCAGCGAACGCCGCATCGTGCTGGACTAGGATGGCATCGCTTCCCCACCCCGCGCTCGACGTCGCGGTCGTCGGCGCCGGGCCCATCGGCTGCGCCACGGCGGCCTACCTGCTTCGTCACGGACATCGTCCCTTCCTGTGGTCTCCCACCGCGGCGCGGCTCAAGCGCCACGGCGACATGGCCAGCATCGCCTGCACGGGCGCGCTGGACGGCGACGTGGAGATCGACCTGCTCGACGCGCCGGAGCGGCTGGCCCGCTTCGACACCGTCATTGTCTGCCTGCCCGGCAACGCCTATGCCGACGTGCTGGGACGGCTGTCGCCGCTGTGGCGCGACGGCCAGACCATCATTGTCAGCGGCGCGCTCAGCCTGGCGCCGCTCTGGCTGCGCGAGCGCGCGGCGCGGCGCGGCTGCGACCTGCATGCCGCCGGCTGGGCCACGACGCCCACCACCGCGCACTTCCTGCCGGACGGCCGCCTGCACGCGAATCCGCTGCGCCATCGCATCGACATGGCGGCGACCGGCGCGGGCGACCGCATCCTCGGGCTCTGCGCGGCCTTGCTGGGCGACCGCTTCGTCGATGCCGGCGATCTGCTGGCGCCGACGCTGGCCAACATCAATCCCATCGCCCACGCCGCCGAGGTGATCCCCAATCTGACCCGCATGGACCGGGGCGAGGACTGGCCGCTGTTCGGCTGCTTCACGCCGGTGGTCGGCCGGCTGGCCGAGGGACTCGACCGGGAACGCCTGGCCACCGCCGCGGCGCTGGGGTTCGCATTGCCCACGCTGGCCGAGCACTACAGCCGCTCCTACCATATCGAGGCCGGGCCGTTGCACGAGATGGCCGCCGCCATCCAGGCACGCGGCATGGGGCCCTCGGGCCCCGCGCGCCTCGACCACCGCTACGTGCTGGAAGACGCGCCCTTCGGACTGGCGTTCCAGGAAGCGCTGGCCCGGGCGGCGGGCGTGGAGTCGCCGCTGCTGTCGGCCTGCATCGACATCCTGGAAGCCGCCTACGCCCGCGACTTCCGGGCCGAGAACTTCCTGGTGGAGGAACTCGGGCTGGCCTCGGACGGCGTGTCGGCGCTGCGCAGCCGCTGCGCCGCCTCGCGCAGCGCCGACACGCCGCCGCGATGAGCGCCGCTGAAGCGATAGACCATCGCGATGGGGACCGGCGCGGGGAGATCCTCCATGCCGATCTCCACCAGGGTCCCGCGCCGCACGCGGTCCTCGATCACGCAGCGCGCCGCCAGCGTCACGCCCAGCGACTGCTCGGCCAGTTGCAGGTTGGTAATGGCATTGGTGGATTCGATCCGGGGCACGATGGGCGCCAGCCCGTGCTGCAGCATGACCTGCTCCACCATCATGCGGGCATTGGTCGGCCGCGGCGGCAGTATCCAGGCCTCGTCGCGCAGCGCCCGCCAGGCATGGCGCCGGCGGCGGTCCGCGGCCAGCGGATGCGCCGGCGCGCAGACCACGGTCCACTCCTCTGTGCCGATCTGTTCGATCACGAAACCGTCCGGTCTCAGGCCGCCGAGTTCGGACGGCGTATTCATGGTGACCAGCACGTCGAGATCGCCGGCTTCCAGCTTCTGGCACATGTCGGCCAGGCGTCCCTCCACGATACGCACGGGCGGCAGGCCGCCATGGGCCGCGAGGTCGCGCAGCAGGCGGGGCACCAGCGTCCAGGCGATGAACGGCGGCGCGCCCACCCGTATGCCCTGGTCGGCCGGCATGCCGTGCGCGGCCAGTTCATCCGCCAGTTGGGCCACCTCGCCCAGCAACACCCGCGCGCGCTGCACGATCAGGTCTCCGGCCGCGGTCGTGACCACACCCCGCGGCAGGCGATGGAAGACGGCGGTGCCGAACAGCGCCTCGACCTCGCGCAGCCCCTTGCTGACCGCCGCGGTGCTCAGGTGCAGCCGCTGGCCCGCCGCCCGCATGTTGCCGGCGTCGGCCAGGGTGCTGATGAGTTCGAGCTGGCGCATCCTGAGCGCGGCCAGCAACCGGTGTGTCGCATCGTGCATACGGATCGTCCTGACTGCCGGGCGCGGCCTCGCGCCCCCACCCGAGCATACCCCGTGGAGGCGGCATGACGCGCCGTCCGCCCGCCGTGCGCATCCTGGCCACCGGCGGCACCATCGCCGGCGCCGCGCCTTCGCCCTGCGACACCAGCGGCTACCGTGCCGGCGCCCTGCCGGTCGATGCGCTGCTGGCCGCCCTTCCCGCCCTGGACGACATCCGTCTCGATGCACGGCAACTGGCCTCGCTGGACAGCAAGGACGCGCTGCCCGGCTTCTGGCAGATGCTGGCCGGCGAACTCGCGCGGGCGCAGGCGGACCCGGACGTCGACGGCGTGGTGCTGACCCACGGCACGGACACCCTGGAGGAGACCGCCTGGTTCCTCCACCTGACGCTGGCGCTGGCCAAGCCGCTGGTCGTCACCGGGGCCATGCGTCCGGCCACCGCGGCTTCCGCCGACGGCCCCATGAACCTGCTGCAGGCCGTCCAGGTGGCGGCCTGCCCGCAGGCGGCGCGGCACGGCGTGCTTGCCGTCCTCAACGGCCGGATCCATCGCGCCCGCCATCTGCGCAAGACGCACACGCATCGCGTGGATGCCTTCGACAGCCCGGAGGCCGGCCCCGCCGGCTTCATCCAGGACGGATACGTCGGCTGGCTCTCGCCGGCCCACCGGCCCGCGCCGCGCTTCGCGCCGGAAACCCCGCTCGCGCCCGTGGACATCCTGTTCGACTATCCCGGCATCTCCACCGCGATGGTGGATGCGGTCCTGCGCGGCGGCGCGCGCGGGCTGGTCTGGGCCGGCTACGGCAACGGTTCGATCAGCGGCCGTATCGAACCGCTCCTGCGCGAAGCGGGCCGGCAGGGCCTGGCGGTCGTGCTCGCCACCCGCACCGGCGCCGGCCGGGTCGGACGCCCCGGCACGGACGGCTTCATCCAGGCTGCCGGCCTGGATCCCTACAAGGCGCGCATCGCGCTGATGCTCGCGCTGGCCGCGGGCATCCCGCCGTCGGACCTGCAATCCCTGTTCGACACGCTCTCCTACGAATGAATGATGCGGGCGGGGCGCCCGGGGTTTTCCCCAGCGCCCCATCGTTGAAAACGGCAACTTGTTACGGTATAGTTGATAAAGTCCATAGTTGATTTAAACAACAATCTGTTTTTCCCGGCAAGGACGCCCAGTCCCCGGGACAGCCCCATCGAGGAGACAGCATGAAGACCCGTTTCGCCCTTCAACTGGGAGCAGCCGCGGCTGCCGTGGCGATGACGCTGCCCGCCTGGGCGCAAAGCGATTCCGCGGCCAATTACCCGTCGCGGCCGATACGCATCATCGTTCCCTACACGCCCGGCGCGATCAATGACGTATTGGCGCGCCGCATCGCGCAGCAACTGTCCGAGGCGCTCAAGCAGTCGGTCGTCGTGGAGAACAAGCCCGGCGGCGGCACCGTCATCGGCACGGAATACGTCGCGCGCGCCGAACCCGACGGCTACACCCTGCTGCAGACGGCGGCTTCCCACTCGATCAATCCCAGCCTGGTCGCCAAGCTGCCCTACGATTCGATCAAGAGCTTCAGCTTCATCACCCTGGTGGGTACCTCGCCCTACGTGATGACCGCCACGCCCAGCCTGCCCGCCAACACGGTCCCCGAACTGATCGCGCTGGCCAAGTCGCAGCCTGGCAAGATCTCGTACGCCTCGACCGGCAACGGCGGCAGCGCCCACCTCATGGGAGAACTGCTCAAGGACATGGCCCAGGTCGACCTGATGCACATCCCCTACAAAGGCCTGGCCCAGGGCCTGAACGACGTCGCCAGCGGACAGGTGCAACTGACGTTCAGCACCTATACCGGCGCGATGGCCTACCTGCAACCCGGGCGCGTGAAGGCGATCGCCGTCACAGGCAAGGAACGCATGTCGGTACTGCCCAACGTGCCCACCATCGCCGAGACCCTGCCCGGCTACGATGCCTCGGGCTGGTGGGGCTACGTTGCGCCGGCCGGCACGCCCAAGCCCATCGTCGACAAGCTGAACCGTGAGTTGAACAAGATCGTGCAGTCCGCCGAGTTCAGGGAGCACTTCAAGTCCCAGGGCGTCCAGATGCTGGGCACCACGCCGGATGAATTCCGGAACCACGTCGAGCAGGAGATGGAGACCTGGCGCAAGCTGATCAAGAAAGCCAACATCACGATGGGCTGACCCGCCTGCCATGAAGATCGCCCGCTGGTCGCTGGATTTCTACCGCCTGCCCTACCGCCGCCAGGTGGTCTGGGCCAACGCGATCGAGGACGCGGGCGTCTACGCCCTGCTGCGCGTCCAGTCCGACGATGGCCTGGCCGGGATGGCCGAGGGCACCGTCAAGGCGACCTGGTCCGGCGTGTCGCCGGCCTCGCTAGCCGCGGCCTTCCGGGACCTGGTGATGCCTGCGGCCGCCGGCCTGGACGTTTCCGATCCGGCAACGCTGCGCCAGGCACTGGCTCCCCTGCCCGAGAACCGCATGGCCAAGGGCATGCTGGAAACCGCCTGCTGGATGCTGCGCGCCGCCCGCGCGAACCAGCCGTTGTGGCAATTCTGGAACGGCACGCCCGATGTCGAAGTGACCTGGACCGTGACCCGGCAGCCGCCGGAAGTCATGGCCCGCGAAGCTTCCGGCGCGGCCGAGCGCCATGGCATCCGCGCCTTCAAGATCAAGGGCGGGCAAGGCATGGACATCGATCGGCAGGCGCTGCGGGCCATCCGCCGGGCGGTGGGCGACGGCGCGGTCTTCAACGTGGACGCCAACTCGGCCTACACGCCGGGAGAGGCCGCGGCCTACTTGCGACTGCTCGAGGACGAAGGAGTCGAGACCGCGGAAGATCCCTGCCCGCTGCGCCCGGACGCCCATTTCGAGGCGTTGCAGCGCGGCACCGTCCTGCCCATCCTCGTGGACAGCCCCTGCGCCACGGCCGCCGATGCGGCGCTGTTCCTGGAACGGGGCGCGCGCGCGCTCAGCGCCAAGCCCGGACGCATAGGCATGACCGAGACGCTGGCCATCGGCGATCTCGCGCGCAGGCACGGCGCCCGCGTCGCCACCGGCATCTATGCGGAAAGCGCGCTGGGCACCCTGATCAACCTGCAGCAGGCCGCGGCCGTCCCGGCCGCCGACTGCGCCTTCGCGGCGGAACAGACGTTCTTCCTGACGCTGGCCGAGCAGATCGTGCCCGCCGAGCCGGTCATCCGGCGCGGCCGCGTGACGCTGCCGGCGTCCCCTTCCCTGGACGACTGGATAGACCTCGAACGGCTGGAGCGGCACCGCCTGCCGATGTCCGCGTCCTGAGGGACACAACGGGCGCCACGCGGCGCCCGGAACCCGATACGCGGTCCATCCGGCCCGGACGGGGGCTGTCGGCCACTGGCAATACACTACGGGAATCCGGTACGAGGCCCTGCGCCCTTCGGGCGGCGCGGGCGGACCGGCCGGGCCGGATCCGCCGTGCCCCGGGTCGACAACACCGCTTCGGCATAGATGATTGATATGACTCCGCCCGACATGTCCCTCGAACACCTGAGCACCGGGCTGGACGCCGGCCGCCTGACCAGCCGCGAGCTGGTGGAGGCCTGCCTGGCGCGTATCGCCGACCCATCCGGCGAAGGCACGCGCGTCTACACCCGCGTGGACGCGGACGGGGCGCGGCACGCGGCCGATGCGGCCGATGCCGCCCGGACGCGCGGGGAACGTACCCGGCGCCACGCGGGCATCCCCATTTCGATCAAGGATTTGTTCGACATCGAAGGCCAGGTCACGGCGGCCGGCTCGCGCGTGCTGGCCGATGCCCCGCCCGCCACGCGCGATGCCGCCGCGGTCGCCCGCCTGCGCGCGGCGGGCTTCGTCATCATCGGCCGCACGAACATGACGGAGTTCGCCTATTCGGGGCTGGGACTCAATCCCCACTACGGCACGCCGCTCAATCCCTACGACCGCAAGACCGGCCGGATCCCCGGCGGCTCGTCCTCGGGCGCGGCCGTCTCGGTCACGGACGGCATGGCCGCCGTGGGCCTGGGCACGGATACCGGGGGCTCCTGCCGCATCCCCGCCGCGCTCACAGGACTGACCGGTTTCAAGCCCACCGCGGCGCGCGTGCCCGCCACCGGCGCCTTTCCGCTTTCGACGACCTTGGACAGCATAGGCGGCATCGGCCACACGGTGAATTGCTGCGCCGCCGTCGACGCCGTCCTGTCGGGCGACCCGGCGTATCCGGACGAACAGGCGCCGCTTGCCAGCCTGCGCATCGGTGTGCCCCGGACCCTCGTGCTGGACGGCATGGACGGCAACGTCGCCGCGGCGTTCGAGGCCTCGCTGCGGCGGCTGTCGCAGGCCGGCGCCGCCATCGTGGACCTGCCTTTCGCGGAGCTCTCGGAGCTGGCGGCCATCAATGCCAAGGGCGGCTACACGGCCGCCGAGTCCTATCCGCTGCACCGGGACATGATGGCCCGGCATGGCGATCGGTACGACCCGCGCGTCAGGGTGCGCATCGAGAAAGGCACGCGGCTCACCGCCCAGGACATCGCCGCGCTGCACGCCCAACGGGCCGACTGGATACGGCGCGCGAGCCGGCACTTCGAGACGCTGGACCTGATCGCCTGTCCCACGGTGCCCGTCATCGCGCCGGCGGTGCGGGAACTGGCCAGCGACGAGGCCTATGGCCGGACCAACCTGCTGGTGCTGCGCAACCCGACCTTCGTCAACTTCCTGGACGGATGCGCCATATCCCTGCCCTGCCACGAACCAGGCACGGCGCCCGTCGGACTCATGCTGGCGGCCCTGGGCGGCCAGGACCGCCGCCTGCTGGCGGCGGCGCGCGCCGTCGAGGCCCTGCTCGCGGCGCGCTGACCCGGCGGACGCCTACTTGCGCCGCGCGAACTCCAGGTACTCGGGGTCGAAACTCATGCCCCAGCCCGGCGCGGTCGGAAGCGTGTAGAACCCATCCACGAACGGCCGTGCCGGCTGGTTCGCGATCAGCTTGTAGAAGAACGGATCGCGCCAGGGCAGCATGACTTCTGCATAGCGGCCGTTGGCCACGCCCGCCGACATCATCAGGCCGATCTGCGGCTCCAGGTGCTGCATGATCGATACGTTGAAGGCCGAGGCCAGCATCGCCACGCGCCGCCATTCGGTCGGACCGCCGCCCCAGCTGGCGTCGAAGTTGCAGATGTCGATGGCGCCGGCCACCAGCAGATCGCGGCAGCCGAAGCGCGACAGCTCGCTCTGCCCCGCGGCCACCGGCACGCCACCCACGGTCCGCACCACCGCCATGTCGGCGCGGTCGTTGTCCCAGCGGCAGGGCTCCTCGAACCAGGCCAGGTTCAGGTCGCGGGTCCGGCGCACGAACTCCAGCGCTTCCTCGCGGCTCCAGCCCTGGTTGGCATCGCAGGCCAGCACAAAGGCGTCGCCACCGGCCCGGCGCACGGTCTGGGCACGCAGGGCGTCCTCGGCGGGCGTCTTGCCGCCCAGCTTGAGCTTCAGGCCGTGGATGCCGAAAGCCTTCAGTTCGGCCACCTCGTCCGCCAGGGCTTCCAGGTCGCCGCTCTGGCGGTAATACCCGCCCAGCGCCACCACCGGCACCCGTTCGCGCGCGCCGCCCCACATGAGGTGCAGCGGCAGGCCGGCCAGCTTGCCCACGGCATCGTGCAGCGCGCTGTCCACGCAGGCCTGGGCCCGCAACGCCACCCGGCGGTCGCGCAGGAAAGGCTCGGTCGCGCGGCGCGTGGCCGCCCATGCGTCGTCGATGACAGCCACGCGGCGGCCCTTGAGCAGCGGCTCCAGTTCGTCATGGATGAGGCTGATGATGGCCGGCTGCAATTCGTCGTCGTTGCCGTTGAAGCACTCGCCCACCACGCCGGCGTCGGTGTGCACGCGCGTGACGATGGTGCAGCGATGGGTCAGCTTCAAGGTCGAACCCGTGGCCGGGCGCTCGAGTTCCACCCGCAGCGGAATGGTCTCGATGCGGGTGATGCGGGCGTCGACGAGGGCCGGCGCGCCGTCTTGTCGGATTGCGGAAGTCATATCGCTCCTTGGCCGGGCTCGAGTGCGTAGATCCGTTCGCACATGACCCGGCGCGTATTCTGGAAATGCGGGCGCACGCGGCTGCTCCAGTCGGTCGCGCGCACCGCCATCCACTCGGGATCCTGCTGGATCGCGGGCGTCGTGAGGTCATAGCAGGCCAGCGACCGCTGGCTGCCGTCGGCATTGTCCGCCACCAGCCGGCGCGCGCGCACGTTGCCAGCCACCGCGGCCAGCCCGGGCAGGTGTTCCTGCCCATACCAGCTCGACAGGTCCTCGGCCACTTCCGGGCGCACATCGGTCTCGACCACATAGTGATGCGTGGCCGGCTGGCCTTGCGAGACACCGGGCAGGTCCTGCACCGGCGACAGGACCAGGACGTCCGGCGCCTGGGCCGGCAGCAACCGCCCGGCCCGCTCGGCGATGGCGCCGGCCAGTTCCACCCCGCCGGGCCGGGCGGACCAGAAATACAGGTACAGCTGGGAACCGTCGAGCGCGCGATTGGCGTCCACGCGCTCGAAGCACCCGGGGTGGGCGGCCACGACCTCGGCCCCCAGCCGTTCGATGGCCGCCAGGTCGGCGGGCACCGGGGAATACCGCAACAGCACTGCGGCGGGTCTACTCATAGATGCATCTTCCAGAAGTCACGACCAGGCGCGTCAATCGGCCTGGATGCCGAGGCGCTTGATCAATTCCGCCCACTTGGTCGTCTCGCCGGCCAGGAATTTGCCGAAAGGCTCGGGTGACAGATAGGCCACCGACGCGCTCTCGGCCTCCAGGCGCTGGCGCATGTCCGGCTGGGCCAGGATATCGCCGATGGCCTTGCTCAGCTTGTCGACGATGGCCGGCGGCGTACCGGCCGGCGCCAGGATGCCCCACCAGTTGTCGCCGTCGTAGCCCGGCAGGCCCGCTTCCTGGACCGTGGGCACGTCGGGCAGCACCGGCTGGCGCTTGGGGCCGCTGACGGCCAGCGGCCGCAGGCGGTTGGCCTTGACGTGCGGCAGCGCCTGCAGCACGGTGCCGACCGACACCTGCGCATGGCCCGCGGCGACATCCGTCAAGGCCGCGCCCGCGCCCTTGTACGGCACGTGCGTCATGGAAATGCCGGCCCGGATCTCGAACAGCTCGCTGACCAGGTGCTGCGAACTACCCACGCCGGACGACACATAGTTGAGCTTGCCCGGGTTGGCCTTGGCGTAGGAAATCAGATCCGACAGCGTCTTGACCGGCAGGCCCGGGTAGACCGAGACCAGCAGCGGCGCGGTCGCCAGCCGGGCAACGGGAGAAAAGTCCTTGGCGGGATCGTAGGACAGCTTCTTGTACAGCGTCGAATTCGCCGTGTGCGGCGTCGAGATCAGCAGCAGCGTATAGCCGTCGGGACGGGCCTTGGCCACCACCTCGGTGCCGATGGTGCCGCCCGCGCCACCCCGGTTGTCGACGATGAACGGCTGGCCCAGCCGCTTGGTCAACTCCTCGCCGATCAGGCGGCCGACGATGTCGTTGCTGCCGCCGGGCGCGAACGGGATCACGATGCGCACGGGGCGGCCGGGATAGTCCTCGGCGCGCGCGGCGCCCAGCGTGGCGGCCAGTGCCACGGCAACCGCCGGGACCAGGAATTTGCGGGACATATGCATGGGGTCTCCTCGTGCATGCCGCCTTGGCGGTATCCCGCTGGCGGTGTTTCATCAAGAGGCGGCATTGTGCGCACGCATGCCGTTTTCATCAATAAAATAGCTTCTACATCTGATATCCACAAATTAAATACCATGGACCTGCAGCAGCTGGAATCCTTCGTGCGCGTGGCCGAACTCGGCAGCCTGACCCGCGCCGCGCTGGTGGCGGGTGTCTCCCAGCCCACGCTCAGCCGCCACATCCGCCTGCTGGAACTCGAGCTGAAATCCCACTTGCTGGTCCGCACCGGCCGCGGCGTGGAACTGACCGAATCCGGCAAATGCCTGCTCTCCTACGGCAACGCCATCCTGAAGCTGACGCGGCAGGCCCGCGCCGACATCCAGGCGCTGCGCGAACAGCCCACCGGCAGGCTGACCGTGGGCCTGCCCCCGCGTATCGCGCACGTACTGACGCCGGAGCTGGTCAAGCAATTCCGGCGCCTGTATCCGGAAGCATCGATTTCCGTTTCCGAGGGCCTGAGCGTCGCGCTGCGCGAAGACCTGATACTGGGCAAGATCGAGATCGCGCTGCTGTTCGATCCGCCGCCCAGCCCCCGGCTCGAATACCTCAGCCTGTACCGCGAGGACATGGTGCTGTGCGGGCGTCCCAAGCAAGCGTTCCCGCTGCCCGCCAGGCTGGCGGCCCGGGAACTGGAGCGGTATCCGGTCCTCGTGCCCAGCATTCCGAACGCCGTGCGCAACGTGATCGAGGCCGGCTGCCGGCCGCACGGCATCAAGCTGAACGTCGTGGCCGAGGTCGACGCCGTGCACACCTTGCTCAAGCTGGCGTTGAGCGGCCAGGGTTATGCGATCGTGCCGCGCAGCGCGGCGCCCACCGCCAGCCGGGTGGAAGGCGGTCCGTTCAGGATCTCCACCATCGCTTCGCCCCGCATGCGCAACAACCTCGTACTGGCCACCGCCCGCGAGCGCCCGCTGTCGCAACTCGCGCAGGGCACGGTGGCCCTGCTGGCCGCGCAGGACATCGGCCGCCTGCTCGACGCGGGACGGCGGATAGACGGATAGACTGGCCGGCTAGCGGATGCGGCCCGCTCCCGGTTTGTGGGACACCACGTCGCCGAACTCACGGGATTCGAGAATCGCCAGCCGCGCCTCGTCGATGACGGCCGCGTGTTCGCGGGCGCGGCGGCGGCGCTCCAGCAGGATCAGGCGCTTGGTCTGCGCCACCGCGGCCGCGGAGTTCGAGGCGATGCGCCGGGCCAGGGCCAGCGCGGCCGCGACGCTGTCGGGCACGACCTCGTCCACCAACCCGATGCGCAGCGCTTCCCGAGGTTCGATCAGCCGGGCCGTCAGCATCAGGTCCAGCGCGCGCGGCTCGCCCACCAGCCCCGGCAGGGTGACGGCGCTGACGCCCGAGAGCATGCCGTGCTGGACCTCGGGAAACCCCAGCCTGCCGGTCTCGGCGGCGATACGGAAATCGGCATGGATGGCCAGGGTCAGCCCCATGCCTATGGTGAAGCCGTGCAGCGCGGCCACGACCGGCTTGTGGAGTTCCACGCCTATGCCGGGGATCGCGTCCATCAGCGTCCGCGTGTCCACCATGGTGCCGGTGGCCTGCATCTCCTTGATGTCCGACCCCGCGCAGAAGGCCTTCTCGCCCGCGCCGCGCAGCAGCAACACCGATACGGCGGGATCCTGGGCGGCTTCACGCCAGATGCGGCCCAGTTCCCGCTTCGCGGGCACGTCCAGCGCATTCATGCGCTCCGGGCGATTGATGACGATCTCGTGAATGCCGCTGTCGAGCGGACGGTAGTCGATACCCATGCTGGCCTCTACGCGTGAATGGCGCCGGCGATACGTTGACAGGTCGACGCCGGCTATGCAAACTATACCTCATGTGTGAATAGTAAACATTATGTGCATATTATGCACTTTCAACCCAGGATGCCCTTACCATGAAAGCCGTCATTCTTTCCGCCTTCGGCGCCCCCGATACCCTGGAGATCCGCGAGATCCCCACCCCCTCGCCCACGGCCGGCGAGGTCCTGGTGCAGGTCAAGGCGGCCGGCATCTGCCATCACGACGTCCTGCATCGCGCGGGCAAGCTGCCGGGCGCGCGCGCCGGCGTTGTCCTGGGCCATGAGACCGCGGGCGAGGTCGTGGCGGTGGGCGACGGCGTGCTCACGCACAGCGTGGGAGACCCCGTGGTCATCTACCAGCGGCAGTTCTGCGGCCTGTGCCGCAACTGCCTGCGCGGCCGGCAGGACATGTGCCGGGCACTGGGCCTGCCCGCCGTCGATACCGTGGGCGGCTACGCGGAATATGTCTGCGTGCCCGCGCCCATGGCCATCCCCGTGCCGCGCGGCCTGCCCTGGGAAGCCGCGGCGCTGTCGTGCTGCCCGATAGGCACCAGCCTGCGCGCGCTGCGGACCCTGGCCGGCACCAATCCCGGCGATACGGTCCTCATCACCGGCGCCAGCGGCGGCCTGGGCATGCATCAGATCCAGATCGTGCGCGCCCTGGGCGCGCGTTCGATCGCCGTCACCTCGAGTCCGGCCAAGGCCGCGCATCTGCGGTCGCTCGGGGCGGACGAAGTGATCGTGGCCCCGGACCTGAAATTCAGCGCCCAGGCCTGGCAGCTCACAGGCAAGCAGGGCGTGGACATCGCCATCGACAACCTCGGCCTGTCCCTGCCCGAGACCCTGCGCAGCATGGCCCAGGGCGGCACGGTGGTCGTGCTCGGCAACATCGGCGGCCAGGCGGTGGACGTGCTGCCCGGCCTGTTGATCGGCCGCAGGATACGCGTCATGGGGTCGGGCAGCGGTACGCTGGAAGACATCCGCCAGGCGCTGGCGATGCTGGCTTCCGGCCAGATCCGCCCAGTGGTCTCCGCCACCTTGCCTTTTGACGAGATCCGCCGCGCCCACGAACTCCTCGACACCAAGGCCGTGGAAGGCCGCGTGATCATGCAGGGCTGGCTATGAACATCGGCGCCCTTCTTCGGCAGTGTGCCCAGCGCTGGCCCCGCCAGCCCGCGGTCGTGGACGCGCGCGACGGCAGCGTCCTCGATTTCCAATCGTTCGCCGCGCGCGTGTTCGGACTGGGCCACGCGCTGCGCGCGGACGGACTCGGCGACGGTGAACGCATCGCCATCCTGGGGGACAACACGCCCGCCTATCTGGTCTGGGACTATGGCGCGATGTCGGCGGGGCTGGTCCGGGTGCCGCTCGATCCGGCGCTCAGCGCCGACGAGCAGGCGGCGCAATTGGCCGACGCCCAGGCCAGCCTGCTGGCATACGGCGCCGAATACGGCGAACGCGCGCGCGAACTGGCTGCCCGCGTGCCCGGACTGCGGCTGCGCCCGCTGGAGGCCGACGCGGGCAGCCGCGAGACGCCCGCGGCCACCCCCGCCGCCGACGCCATGGCCTCGCTCAACTACACGGGCGGCAGCACGGGCGCCCCGAAGGCCGTGGTCATCACCCACGGCAGCATCACCTCCGCCCTGCAGAACATCGCCATGGCCCGCGGCCAGCATCCCGGCGACGTCATGCTCAACATGCGGCCGCTGTGGCCGATCGCCGCCATCATCGTGCTGGCCCAGCTGGCCGCGGGCGGCGCGGTCGTGCTTGCCGGCCGTTTCGAGCCCGTTCGATTCCTGGAACTGCTGGCCCATCACCGCGCCACCTCGACCTCCCTGGTTCCCACGCACCTGGTGCGGCTGCTGAAAGAAACCCGGCCCGCCGACCACGATCTGAGTGCGCTGCGCAGCATGGACGTGGGGGCGGCGGCCATTCCGCCCGACACCTTCCTGGCCGCCATCGAAGCTTTCGGACCGCGCTTGGGCATCCTGTACGGACTGACCGAAGCGTCGTGGAGCTGCTACCAGCCGCCGGACGCGCTGGCCGATCCCGCCGGCCGGGCACAGGCCGTGCGCAGCGTGGGCCGGCCGGTGTTCGGCTGCGAGATCCGCATCGAACACGATGGAAATCCCGCGCCGGCGGACACCGAAGGCGAAGTGCTGATACGCGGCGCGCACGTCGCGGCCGGCTACTGGCGGCAGCCGGAATTGACCGCCCGGGTATTCCGCGACGGCTGGTTCCGCACCGGGGATCTCGGCATCCTCGACGCGTCGGGCGTGCTGCGCATCACCGGCCGGCTCAAGGAAGTGATACGCAGCGGCGGCAAGTCCATTCTTCCGGACGAGGTGGAACGCGCGCTGTGCAGCCACCCGGCGGTGGCCGAAGCGGCCGCGGCCGGACTTCCCGACCCGGAGTGGGGCGAGATCGTCGGCGCCGCGGTCGTGCTGCGCGCGGGTGCGGCGGCCACGGCCGAGGAACTGATGGAACACTGCCGCCAGTCCTTGTCCGGCTTCAAGAAGCCGCGCGTGATCCGTTTCGCCCCGGCCATCCCCAAGTCCCACTACGGCAAGGTGCAGCGGGCCAAGGTACGTGCGCTGCTGGTGGACGAGGCCTGAGGACGCCAAGCCCGGGCGTTACTGCTCCGCGATATTGGCCAGCTTCACGATCTCGCGCGACTTGGCCGTTTCCTGGTCGATGAACGCCCGGAAACGGGCGCCGGACACGCCCGACGGTTCGAGCCCCTGGCGCTCGAACCAGGCGCGCGTATCCGGCTCCGCCACGAAGCGCTTGACGGCGGCTTCCAGCTTGTCCACCACGGGCGCGGGCAGGCCGGCCGGCCCCCACAACCCGTACCAGGTCGAAAAATTGACCTCGGGATAGCCCGCCTCGGCAAACGTCGGCACCTCGGGGGCCAACGCGCTGCGTTTGTTCCCCGTGACCGCCAGCGCCTTGAGCTTGCCGGCCTTGACCGGGGGCAACGACGTCAGCAGCGGATCGATCATGCCGCTGACCTGGCCGCCCATCAGGTCCACCAGCGCCGGCCCCGTGCCCTTGTAGAGCACGGTGGGCACGGCCAGCCCGGCCCGGTACTTGAAAGACTCCACCGCCAGATGGCCGGCCGCGCCGAAACCTCCCACCGCGAAGCTGTACCGGTCAGGCGCCGCCTTGGCCTTCGCCACGAAGTCCTGCACCGACTCGGCCGGCGCGGACGCCGGCGTGACGAACAGCAGCGGCCCCGACGCGACCAGCGCGAGATGCGTCAGGTCCTTGCCGGGATCGAAGGGCGGCTTGTCCTTCATGATGAGCGGATTGACGACCAGGGTCGACGCCGTGAACAGCAGCGTATAGCCGTCGGCCGGTGCCCTGACCACCGCATCGGCGCCGATGTTGCCGGAAGCGCCGGCGCGGTTCTCGACCACCACCTTCTGCGAGAACTGCTCGGACAGGCGCACCGCGAGCGTGCGCGCGACCGCATCCACCGCGCCGCCGGCCGCGAACGGCACGATCAGCCTGACCGGCCGGGAGGGGTATTCATCCGCCGCCGCGGGCACAGCGGCCAGCACGAAAAACGACGCAAACCAGTAAGCACGCAGGGACGGCATGGCCACAACCTCTCATGATCGTTGGTATTGTGCATATTACGCACTACAAGCTTGTAATACGCACTCAAAGATTAGCGATACCATGTCGCGACGTCAATGATTCCCGCTATCGTGCCCATGCCCCGCCAGCCCTCCACTTCCGCAGCGCCGCCCGGCAATCGGGTCCAGGTCATCGACCGGGCCATGCTCCTGCTCGACGTGCTGATGCGCATGCCGCGGGGCGCGTCGGCGCTCGAACTGGCCCAGGCGACGGAACTGGACCGCACCACGGTCCATCGCGTGCTGCGCACCCTGGCCTTCTGGGGCATGGTGCAAGCGCGGGAAGGCGTCTACGCCCTGGGGCCGAAGTGCCTGGTGCTGGGAACGGCCCAGCACGACCGGCTCGGCATACGGCGGGCCGCCCTGCCGCACGCGATCGAGCTGCAGGAGAAAGGCGTGGGCAAGCGCCGCGCGATCGTCTCGATCTCCGTGCCGGCGCTGGATGAAGTGGTGATCATCGAACGCATCTGGGCCCCATCCGTGCCGCTGAACATCATCACCGACATCGGCACCCATTTCCCGCTGGACGCCAGCGTGAGCGGACGCGCGATCCTGGCGGCCTGGCCGCGCGAGCAGGGCATCGCGCACGTGGGCGAGGAACGCTATGCCGCCGCCGCGGAACGGCTGGAGTCGATACGCGCGGCCCGGGGCCTGTCGTTCGGACTGAGCGAGATGCGGCCCGGCGTGGGGACGCTCGCATGCCCGGTGTTCGGCCGCGGCGGCGAGGCGGTGGCCGCGCTGATCGTGGCCGGGCTGGCGCTGGAGGAAGAACTCGATCCCGAGGCCCCCCTGGCCCAGCACGCGCTGCGCAGCGCGGCCAATATCTCGGCCGTGCTGCGCGCGAGCTAGCCCCGGGAAAGACCGTCCTTTTCGGTTAGTATTCCGGGTTCATGACCGTACTGACCTTCCTGCTGTTCCTCGCCTGCGTGGGCCTGTCGGCCTACTGCCAGAACCTTACCGGTTTTGCCTTCGCCCTGCTGCTGCTCGGCATGGTCGGCGCCTTCGGACTGATGCCCATTCCCGAGGCGGCCAACGTGGCCAGCGTCCTGAGCCTGGCGAACGCCTGGGCCTACTGGCGCTACAACCGCGTCACCTTCGACTGGCCCCTGCTGCGCCCCATCCTGATCAGCAGCCTGCTGGGCGTGCTCGGCGGCGTCGCGCTGCTGGCCTGGCTCAGCGCCAACGCGGTCACGACGTTGCGCCTGCTGTTGGGCGTGGCCATCATCGGCTGCTCCATCCTCCTGCTCGTGCAGGCCGCTCCCCGCTCCCAGCCGTCGGGCAAGCCGGCGCTCTGGTTCTTCGGCGTCCTGTCGGGGCTGCTCGGCGGCCTCTTCTCGACGTCGGGGCCGCCCATGGTCTATCACCTGTACCGGCAGCCCCTGGACCGGGATCTGGTGCGCGAGTGCCTGTTCATGATGTTCGCCGCCAGCGCCGCCCTGCGCCTGGTGCTGGTGTCCGCCAGCGGGCATTTCGAATGGCGTTCGCTGCTGCTGGGCGTCTGCGCCGTTCCCGTGGTCGCGGGCGTGTCGTGGTGGCAGGCCAAGCATCCGCCGCCGATCTCCCGGCGCACCATCGAATGGCTGGTGTGCGCACTGCTCATGTTGGCCGGCGCCAGCCTGATCTGGGCCAGCCTGAACAACTGAAACCGTTTATTGTGCATTGCACAACAAAAACCGGGCCATAACCCCCTTTTCCCCCGCCGTTGTAAGCAACTTCCCGCCGAGACATGCGAATCTGGTGTCACCGCTGCGATATCCGCAACGGGCACGCCTTCTCATCATCACAAGGAAGTCAAATGTCTTACGACAACGCTCTCCCCACCCGGTCCGGCCTGCTGCTGCCACTTTCCGAGCAAACCGCCGAGAACCTGCCCTTCATCGTCCGCATCGCCCGGGACGACGAAGCCATGGACAAAGCCATCACCATGCGGCAGTCGGCCTACGGCCGCCACGTGCCGGAAATCGCCCGCAACCTGGGCGAACCGGAACTTCACGACCACGATCCCGGCTCCGTCGTGCTGCTGGCCGAATCCAAGTTCGACGGCGCTCCGCTCGGAACCATGCGCGTCCAGACCAACATGTGCGGTCCGCTGTGGCTGGAACAATCGGTCACCCTGCCCGATTGGCTCTCGGGCTACGCCCTGGCCGAAGCCACCCGGCTGGGCGTCGCCAGCGAACGCATGGGCCGTGTCGCGAAAACGGCTCTTTTCAAAGCCTATTTCCTCTTTTGCGTGCAAGCTGGCATAGACTGGATGGTTATCGCCGGGCGGTCTCCGCTCGATCGCCAATACGAGGCGCTGATGTTCCGCGAGGTATTCCCCGGCCAAGGTTTCATGCCGATGCGCCACGCGGGCAACATCCCGCACCGGGTGCTGGCTTTCGAAATCTCGACGGCCGAAAAACGGTGGCGCGAAGGCAGCCATCCTTTGTATCAATTTGTGTTCAAGACCCATCATCCGGACATTCGCATCGATGGGAATTTGATTAACATTGACGCACTGCGCAGTGCTTCGCGGGAACGGGAAGACCTCCTTCAACCGCAGGCCTGATCCGGCACGATCGGCGGCCCGCCCGGGGGGCGGGCCGCCCACGAAACGAAAAGACCCCTCCTTGACAAGGCGAACATGCAGCCCCCTCCGGCGGAACCCTCTACCCGCATAGCCTGGGTTACAGCCAAGATCGACTGGTTCTTAAGCAACTTCTCGTATTACCTCGTGCCGGCCGCGATCTTCGTTTTCTCGCTGGTGGCGCTCACGCTGGAACACAGCATCTACGACACCAACGACAACCGCGTCCTGTCCTTCGCGGTGGTTGCCGACGACACGGGCCTGACCGCTTCGCAAGCGCTGACCGCCCTGGCTTCCAAACCCGGTGTCCAGTTCCACGACACCCGCCTGGCCGAAACGCCGTTCTGGTTCCGCTTCACCGCCCCGCCTTCGAACACGCCCCAAAGCGTGGAACTCCCCTCTCGCCATGCACAGGACATCTCATGCTGGAGCGCCACCAGCCTGGCGCCCCTGGGCACGGCCACGCGCGCCGGCACGTCCGGCAGCCTGCGATCGGTGAAATCCGGCTTCGCGCTGGACCTGGGCGCGCACCCGCATCCCCACGACGTACTGTGCCAGGCGCACTTCTCGGGGCCCGCCCGCATCACCGTCGAGGCCTGGCCCGAATCGGAGCTGGCGCTGTCCCATCTCGCCTATCACCACGCGACCGGCGTGCTCGAAGGCGGGCTGCTGACACTCACGGTGCTCACGCTGATGACGGCCCTGATCAATCGCGATGCGCGCTACCTGCTGTTCGCGATCTGGCTGGTCGGCAACCTGCGCCTGGGCGGCATCACCATGGGCTTCGACACGCAATGGCTGGAACGCACCATTCCCAACGAATGGATGGCGATGACCCGCAAGCTGACCATCGCCGCCTACTACATCGTCACCTACACCCTGTTCAGCCAGTTCATGCGGACCGAGCTCAGCCGCGTGGGCTACGGCTGGCTGCTGCGCGCGGGTTCGCGCTCCGGCCTGGTCCTGCTGGTCCTGGCCCTCGTCCTGAGCTTCGCCTCTTTCCTGCCCGCCATGTGGGTGGTGGCCTCGTTCGGCATCTTCGTCGTCATCTTCTTCCTGGCTCGCATCGTCGTCGTCACGCGTTCGCGCATCGCGCTCTGGTACGCCGCGGCGCTGGGCATCGTCCTGTTCTCCACCTTCTCCGAGGTCATCGCCGCGGCATTCGACTTCAAGGCCCTGGTCGGCGCGCTCAACAGCGTCACGGCCGCGCTGGCGTCCAGCCTCGTGGCGGCCTTCGCCTTCGCCGAGCAGATACGCGTGGAACGGATCGAACGCGAACATGCCGAGGCCGAGCTGCAACGCGCCTACGAAGTCACGCCCGTGGGCCTGTTCACGCTGGAACCCGACGGCCGGTTCGTGCGCGCCAATACCGCCATGCAGGAAAGGCTCGGCCTGGAGGGCCGGCCGCTGCATGAACTGCGCTGGCAGAACTACTTCGAACCGGGCGCGCTGGCACGGCTCAAGGACATCGCCGACCGCGGCGGCGAAGCGGAAATCCAGGCCCAGCCCATAGGCGGCATGGAGCCGCGCTGGTACCTGGCCAAGGCCACGCTGGCCCATACCCGGATCGAAGGCTCGCTGCAGGACATCACCGAGCGGCGCAAGGCCACCGAGCGGCTGCGCTTCCTGGCCAACAACGACACGCTGACCGGCGCGCTGAACCGCCGGGGCATCGAGCACATCCTCGAAGCCTCGCTTAAGCAGTTCGATCCGGCGCACCCGATCGCCCTGGCCTACCTGGACCTGGACCGCTTCAAGCTGATCAACGACCTGTACGGCCACCAGACCGGCGACGAAGTCCTCAAGCAGGTATGCCAGCGGGTCAAGTGGTCGCTGGGGGAAGACCACCACGTCGGCCGCATCGGCGGCGACGAGTTCATCCTGGTCCTGCGCGATACCGCCATGCTGCCGGCCACCGACCTCTGCCGCCGCATCATCAGCGACATCTGCGACATGCCGTTCCAGCTGCGCCGGCGCTCGTTCCAGGTCAAGATGTCCATCGGACTGATCGAGATCACGCCCAAGATGCGCGTCCAGGATGCCGTATCGGCGGCCGACCGCGCCTGTCGCGAAGCCAAGAAGGGCAAGCACGGCCACCTGGTCATCTACAAAGAAAACGCGCCCGCCTTCCAGGAACGCGCCGAAGAACTGCGGCTGATCGAAGAACTCGGCAGCACCTTCACGCCCACGGGCCTGTCGCTGGTCATGCAGCCCATCATGTCGCTGCGCGCGCCCGAGGCCTCGCTCGATTTCGAGGTCCTGATCCGCATGCAGGACTCCGCCGGCGCCATGGTTCCGGCCGGCAAGATCATCGCGGCGGCGGAGGCCAACGGCACCATCGGCGAACTGGACAAATGGGTGCTGACCTCGACGCTGGTCTGGCTGACCGAGAACCTGCCGCGCCTGCCCAAGACCCGTTTCGTCTGCGTCAACCTGAGCGGCGCGTCGCTGAACGACGAAGCCTTCATCGAGGATACCTTCCGCATCCTGTCGCGCTTCGGACCGGTGGTGAAATACCTGTGCATGGAGATCACGGAAAGCGTGGCCCTGCACGACATCGCCAACTCGCGCCGCTTCATCGACCGGCTGAAATCCTGCGGCGCCAAGATCGCGCTCGACGATTTCGGCGCGGGCTATACCTCGTTCTCGTACCTGAAAGAGTTCGCGGCCGACGCGCTCAAGATCGACGGCGGCTTCATCAAGCGCATGCACGAGCATCCCGCCAACTACGCCATCGTCGAGGCCATCGTCGAACTGGCGCGCAACCTCGGCATGCGCAGCATTGCCGAATGGGTGGAAGACTATCCCACCGTGGAAGCCCTGGCGGAGCTGGGAGTAGACTATGTGCAGGGCTGGGCCATCGCCAAGCCCATGGCGCCCGGGGAAATCCTGCGCGCCAGTTCTTCCGCGAGCTTCATCACCGACGAACAGGTCCGGGCATTCATCGCCGGCGGCGCCCAGCCGGGACAGCCGGACGGCATCTCCGCCTGGGGCCTGCATTGACGCGGAAAGGAAATCTCATGCCTGGACGTTTGCTCAAATCAACCTGGCCGCTGCTGGCGGCCCTCTGCGTGGCCTGTACCCCGGCACCGCGCTCGCCCTCCGACTCCGCGCAAGGCGGCAACGGCATCAGCGTCTACGGCACCATAGACGCCGGCGTGGTGGTCAACCGGCCCTAGGTGTGCCGGACCGGCACGAAGCCCGCACCGTCGTGTCCGACGTGGTGGGCAGCCCTGTGCAGATGGGTGATCAGGTGCCGGATGAGCGGAGACGGCAGCGAATCGCTGCGCAGGATGGCCCCCACCGTCAGGTCGTGGCCCTTCTCCTCGACCTCGATCACCGACATGAACTGTGACGCCAGGGGCTGCATGGCGATCTGGCGCGGCATCAGGCCGACATAGTCGCCCGCCGCCAGCAAGGACAGCAGCGCCAGCGTCGAGTTCGCCACCGCCGCCACCGCGGGCGGCTCCAGGCCGTGCTGCTCGAACAGGGGCCGGGCATAGCCGGACTCGCCATCGGAGCCGGTGAACACCCAGCGGGCCCCCTGCAGGTCGGCCAGCGTGCGCGCTTTCAGCCAGGGGCTGCCACGTCGCGCGGTGGGAACCATCGAGGTGCGGATCAGGGGCTCGATGTGGAACTCGCCCGCCGACAGGTCCTCCGGTATGCCGCCCAGGGTCACGTCCACTTCCTGCGCCCGCAGCTTCTGCAATTGCGCGACGTAGAGCTCCTCGCTCACGCGCAGGCGGATGCCGGGAAACTCCTGGCTGAAGGTCCTCAGGGCCTCGGGCACCAGCAGCATGACCGCTACCGGCACCGCGCCCAGGTGCAGTTCGCCCACCATGGAACCGGACATCTGCCGGATCTCGTCCAGCGCCAGGTTCAGTTCGCGGCGGGCCTTGACCGAGCGCTCATACAGGACACGGCCCTGGGCCGTGGGAACGACTCCGCGCGAGGTCCGCTGCAGCAGGGTCACGCCCAGCTCGAGCTCCAACTCCCTGATCATCTTGGTCAGCGCCGGCTGCGACGTGCCCACCCGCCGCGCCGCTCCGCGCAGACTGCCTTCCTCCACCGCCGCGACGAGCGCGCTCAGGGTCGTAAGTTTCACCAAGTCTCCCAGTAGCGATCCGCCACCCTGTTCCGGCCGCACGATCGTATCCGCCAAGGAAGAAACAATCGACGTTCATGGCTACCCTGTCAAGTTCTGTACGGTGGAGCCTACGCTGCCCCCGGCACGGGATCGCCGCCTCCGGGGCCTGTCGGCCCTAGGCCTGCACCGCCTTGATCTTGCGCCACAGCGTGGTGCGGCTGATGCCCAGCCGCCTCGCCGCCTCCTGGTGGTTGCCCGCGCATTCGGCCAGCACCGCGCGGGCATGGGCGGCCTCCTGGCTGGCCCGCACCACCGACAGGCTGCGCGCCGCCTGCGGCTGCCGCCGGGCCGGCGCGCCGGCCAGCATGGCGCGCACCTCGCGGCGCGACAGTGGCCGCCCCTCGGTCAGGCAGGCCATGGTCAGGCGCTCCGACACGTTCTCCAATTCCCTGACATTGCCCGGCCACGCACCGTCCTTCAGGACGGGCAGCGCCGCCTCCAGCATCGGCGCCACGGCGTCCTGCAAGCCGGCCCGCCCCAACGCCGCGGGCAGCAGGCGCCGGGCCAGCGCCTCGGTGTCCTCGGGCCGGTCGCGCAGCGGCGGCACCACCACCTGCAGGATGTTCAGGCGGTAGTACAGATCCTCGCGGAAGGCCCCCGCCCTGACCATGGCCAGCAGGTCGCGATGGGTGGCGGCCACGATGCGCACGTCGACCGGAATGGTGTCGACGCTGCCCACGCGCGTGATCTCTTTCTCCTGCAGGGCGCGCAGCAGCCGGGTCTGCAGCGGCAGCGGCATCTCGCCGATCTCGTCCAGGAACAGCGTTCCTTCATTGGCGGACTCGAACAGGCCGGGCTTGCCCTGCCGGCGCGCGCCGGTGAAGGCGCCTTCGTCATAGCCGAACAGCTCGCTTTCCAGCAGCGTCTCGGTAAAAGCGCCGCAGTTGATGGCGATGAAGGGATGCCGGCGGCGCCGGCTGGCGTTGTGCAGACCCTGGGCCAACAGCTCCTTGCCCGTGCCGCTTTCGCCGTGGATCAGCACGGCCGCGTCGCTGTGCTCGGCGAAGACCCGGCACTGCGCGATCACCTGGCGCATGGCGGCGGACTCGGCCACCACGTCGTCCAGCCGGTACCGGGCCACGCGCGAGCGCCGGTGCGTGTGCGCCCGCAGCTTGCTGACGGCGCGCTCCAGTTCGCTGGACCCATGCAGCGTGAAGATGGCGCCGGTCTGCATGCCTTCGTCCAGCAGCGGCACGCGGTCGACCACGACGGACTTGCCGCCCATCTCCTGCACGGTGCCGATCTCGCTCGCTCCGCGGGTCATGACCTGCCCCGGTTCGAGGTCGGGCAACACCTGGCGCAGCGGCTGGCCCAGCGCCTCCCGCACGCGGCGGCCGGTCAGCTTGTCCACCGACGGATTGGCGGCGACGATGCGGCCGGCCATGTCCACGGCGATGACACCGTCGTTCAAGTGATAAAGCACCGAATCGAGCTGCGTGCGGCGCGACTTCTCGGCCTTCTGCGCGGCGGCGATCTCGATCGCGTCGTCGAAGGCGGCGCGCACCGAATCCAGCGAATAGACCAGGATGCCCGTCAGTCCGGCCTCATCGGCCAGGTTGGCGATCAGTCCGGGGCCGACCACCACCTCGACGCCGGCCGCCGCCAGTTCCTGGATGCAGTGCCGGGCGTCCTCGGCCGTCTGATAGGCGCGGATCTGCATGGGCAGCGAGAACAAGGTCGCGAAGCGGTTCAGCGCTGGCGGCACGCGCCGGTGCATCACCATGGCGATGCGGTCGGAAAACTGCCGCGCCTTGCAGATCGCGGCCATCAGGTCGAAGCCGCCCACCTTGACGAAAGCCACGGGGATGGTGACGTTCTGGCGCAGATAGGCGCCGTGCGCGCCCGCCGCGACAATGACGTCGCAGGCCCGCTTGTCGCTGCGCCGGGCGATCTCGGCGATCGCGTCGTCGAAGCCCTTGTCGATGATCTCGATGGCGGCCCGGTCGGCCAGCTCGGGGCTGACGGTGCGGAAGACCTCGGTCAGCCGGTGCGCGCTGATGGCCCAGATCAGGGGCCGGCGGTCATCGGAGGCGGCGATGCTCATTTTCACTCCTTTTCAATATTGAAACACGAACCAACCTCCTGGTGAAACATCGCCGGCCCGCCGCCGCGCGGCGCCGGGCTCCCGCGCGGCGCGGACTTGCTGGCATGGGCCTTGCAGCAGGCGGCCATCCCTTTCCGGAGAATTCGATGCCTCAAGCCGCTTATCCAGCCGTCTACATGCGCGGCGGCACCAGCCGCGCCCTGGTCTTCAACGACCGCGACCTGCCCGCCGGCCGCGACGCGCGCGACCATGTCTTCCTGGCCGCGCTGGGCAGCCCGGATCCCGGCAAGCGGCAACTGGACGGCCTGGGCGGCGGCATCTCGTCGCTGTCGAAGATCGCCGTGGTCGGCGCCCCTTCGCGCGACGATGCCGACGTGGACTACACCTTCGGCCAGGTCGCGATCGACGCGCCGCTGGTCCAGTACCGCGGCAACTGCGGCAACATCTCGTCGGCCATCGGCCCCTATGCCGTGGACGAACGACTGGTGCGGGCATCGGGCGACCGCGCCTCGGTCCGCATCCACAACACCAACACCGGCAAGATCATCGTGGCCGATTTCGCTCTCAGCGACGGCCGCGCCGCGGTCGCGGGCGACTTCGTGCTGCCCGGCGTGGCGGGCACCGGCTCGCCCATCCGGCTGTCGTTCCTCGACCCGGGCGGCGCCGCGACCGGCAAGCTGCTCCCCACCGGCGCCGCGCGCGACACCGTCACGATCCCCGGCGTGGGCGCCATCGAGATCTCCTGCGTCGACGTCTCCAACCCGACGGTCTTCGCCCGCGCCGCGGACTTCGGCCTGGCCGGCACGGAATCGGCGGCGCAGATCGATGCGCGGCCGGACCTGGTCCGGCAATGCGAGGAACTGCGCGTGGCCGCCGCCATCCTGATGGGGCTCGCCACCGAAGACGAAGCGCGTACCCGCCTGCGCAACCTGCCCCTGGTCTGCCTGCTGTCGCCGCCCGCCGACGTCGTGCTGCCCTCGGGCGCGCCGCTGCGGGCCCAGGACGTGGACATCACCGCCCGCATGTTCTCGGCCGGCCAGCCGCACCGGGCAAGCCCGCTGACGGGCGCGATGTGCCTGGCCGCCTGCGTGCGCCTGCCCGGCACCCTGGGCGCCGAGCTGGGCCGCGTCCCCGCGGACGGCCGCGACATCGTCATCGGCCATGCCTCGGGCTCACTGCCGGTGGGCGCAGCCGTCAGCGGCGGCCAGCAGCCACGCGTCGAAAGCACGACCGTCACGCGCACCGCGCGCCGCCTGATGCGGGGCGAGGTCTACGCCCCCATCGGGCGGTGATGCCGTTTCACCGAAAAGCGTTACATTATTGAAACATCAGGACTCCCGAGGCGCGTTGCCACCGACCATGGCCGCGCCCCGAAACTCCATACGAATCAACGACTTGACCCTGGCCCCCCTGCTGGCCGCGGCCCATGGCACGCGCCTTGCTCGGCAGTTCTTCCATCCAGACACAAGAACCGTCCCCGGAGACCCTACATGACGTACCCCCTCACGCCTCGCGCCGGTTCGGCGTTCAAGGCATTCCGCCGCACCCTGCTCGCCGCGATGGTGGGCACGCTGGCCGCCGTTTCGTCGCAGGCCGCGCGGGCGGCCGACTACCCGACCAAACCCATCAAGCTGATCGTGCCCTTCGCCCCCGGCGGCGGCAACGACGCCATCGCCCGCACCCTGGGCCGGCGCCTGGGCGACGCGCTGGGCCAGCCCGTGGTGATCGAGAACCGCGCCGGAGCCGGCGGCAAGCTGGGCGTGGAAGCCGGCGTGAAGGCCGACCCCGACGGCTACACGCTCACGCTGATCTCCAACAGCTATTCCGTCAACCCCAGCCTCTACCCCATCAAGTTCGACCCGGTCAAGGACATCACGCCCATCGGCATGATCGCGCGCGGCCCGCTCCTGATCTCGGTGCCGACCTCGCTGCCGGTCAACAACCTGGCCGACCTGATCCAGCTCGCCAAGACCAGGAAGGGCGGCCTGACCTACGCCTCGTCCGGCCAGGGCGGCATCTCCCACCTGGCCACGGAACTGTTCCAGCGCGCCGCCGGCATCGAGATGACCCACGTGCCTTATCGCGGCACGGCCCCGGCCCTGACCGACACCGTGGCGGGCCAGACCGACCTTTTCTTCAGCACCGCCGGCGCGGCCTTTCCCTACATGAAGAACGGCCGGCTGAAGGTCGTGGCCGAGACGCTGCCCAAGCGCATCCAGGCCGAGCCCTCCATCCCCACGGTAGCCGAGGCCGGCGTACCGGGCTATGAAGTGATCGTCTGGTACGGGCTGATCGCCCCCAAGGGCCTGCCCGCCGACATCCAGCAACGGCTGAACAAGGAAATGAACATCGCGCTGGCGCTGCCGGAAACCGTCGAGCAGTTGAAGGCCAACGGCGAAGAGCCGGCCATCGGCAAGCCCGAGCAGTTGATGGCGCAGATCCAGAAAGAGCTGACGCTCTGGAAGCGCGTCGTGACCGACGCCAAGATCCAGGTGGAATGACCATGCAGACGAAGATACCGTGCGTCATGATGCGGGGCGGGACCTCGCGCGGACCGTTCTTTCTTGCCTCGGACCTCCCCTCCGATCCGGCGCGGCGCGATGAAGTGCTGCTGGCCGCCATGGGATCGCCCCACTCCTACCAGGTGGACGGCATCGGCGGCGCCACGCCCTTCACCAGCAAGGTCGCCATCATCAGCCCGTCGCAGCGCCCGGGCATGGACGTCGACTACCTGTTCGCCCAGGTCCTGGTGAATGAACGCCTGGTCGATACCCGTCCGAACTGCGGCAACATCCTGGGCGCGGTCGGCCCGTTCGCCATCGACGCCGGGCTGGTGCCGGCGCAGGGCGACGAGACGACCGTGCGCATCTTCAACGTGAACACCCAGGCCGAGATCCACGCCATTGTCCAGACGCCGGGCGGATCCGTGACCTATTCGGGCGAGACGGCGATCGACGGGGTGCCCGGCACCGCCGCGCCCGTCAAGCTGAACTTCCGCAGCGCCATCGGCTCCATCACCGGCAAGCTGTTGCCCACCGGACGGCCGCTGGACGTGATCGACGGCATCGAGGTCAGCTGCGTGGACGTCGCCATGCCCATGGTGCTGTTCCCGGCGAAGCAATTGGGCAAGACCGGCCATGAAAGCGCCGAGGAGCTCGATGCCGACACCGCGCTGATCGCCCGGATGGAGGCCATACGGCGCAAGGCCGGCGAACTGATGGGGCTGGGCGACGTCAGCGCATCGGTCGTGCCCAAGATCGGACTGCTGGCCGAGCCGCGGCACGGCGGCACGATCTCGTCGCGCTATTTCGTGCCCTATTCCTGCCACCGCGCGCATGCCGTCACCGGCGCGCTGTGCGTGGCATCGGCCTGCGCCGTGCCGGGCACCATCGCGGCCCGCCTGTCCGGCCTGGACAGCGCGCCGCCGCAGGGTGTGGTACACATCGAGCACCCGTCCGGCACGATCTCCATCGACCTTGACGTAGATCTGGTCAGCGCCACGCCGGCCATCCGGCGCGCCGCCGTGATCCGCACCGCCCGGAGGCTGTTCGAAGGCAGCGTGCTGATTCCCGCCGAGGTCTGGCAAGAAGCCTGACCCCAGCTTGTCCACGCACGGCCGCGCCGGCAGGTTCCATCGGGACCTGCCGGCGCGGCCGTTTTGCATCGAGTACCATCTCCTCGGTATTTGCAACACCAAAACATTGTGTTACAATTTTGGCGTCAGCCCGCGAGGTTCGGCCGACACCAGGCCCGGACCCGCCGCTCCGCTTCGCCTCCCCCATGACCGACCTCCCTCTTTCCGCACCCGTCCTCGTCGTCGACGATGAACCGCTGATACGCCAGCGGATTCTGCGTCTCCTGGCCGACCTCGGTTACCCTCCGAGTGCGCTGGTCGCCTGCGCCACGCTGGCCGAAGCCCGCTTCCACCTCGACAACGGCGCCCGCTTTCCGCTCGCGCTGATCGACCTGGGACTGCCTGACGGCAGCGGCCTGGAACTGATCGAACTCCTGCACGCGCGCGATGCCCAGGCGGGCATCCTGGTGATCTCGGCCTGCACCACCGAGGACGTGATTCTCGCGGCGCTGAAACTGGGCGCCACCGGCTACGTCCTGAAGGAGCGGGACGACCTGGAAATCGCGATGTCCCTGCGCAGCGTGCTGCGGGGCGGCGCCCCCATCGACCCGTTCGTCGCCCGGCGCCTGCTGGCGCTGCTGCCTCCGCCCGCGTCGCCGGCCCAGGCGCCGGCCGAGGTGCCGCTGAGCAAGCGCGAGCAGGAAATCCTCGAACTGGTCGCCCGCGGCCACACCAATCGCGAGATCGCCGAGCAGTTGTTCGTCTCCCCCCACACCGCCGCATGCCACATCAAGAACATCTACCGGAAACTGGCGGTCACGTCCCGCACGCGCGCGATCCACGAAGCGCGCTCGCTTGGCTTGCTCTAGTCCTCGCGCTCTGGCTGCTCCTGGCGGACACGGTCCGCGCGGATACGTGCCGTCCGGCGATCTCGTCCGTGAGCGCCGCGCGCGCGGACAGCGTCTCGGACACCCCGCCCGCCTCCGGCTGGGAAACCGTCCACCTGCCCGACATCTGGTCGACACGCTGGCCCGGCCATGACGGCACGGTCTGGTATCGCGTGGAATGGACCCACTGCCCCGGCACGCCCGTGGCCGCATTCCTCGAATACCTCTCGATGGCGGGCGTGGCAAGCATCAACGGCGATCCGCTCTGGGCCGACGACAGCCTGGTCGAACCCCTGTCCCGCAGCTGGAACATGCCGCGTTATTCCCTGTTGCCGCCTTCGGCGCTGCGCGCCGGCGCCAACACCCTCTGGTTCAGGACGGTGGGCTACGACCTCTACAGTTCCGGGCTGGGTGGCGTACACATCGGCCCGCCCGAAGAAATCCGCCCGCTCTACGAACAGGAATGGCTGCTGCGGCGCATCGTCCCCCAGGTCAACCTGATCATCTCGGTCACGCTGGGCTGCTTCTTCCTGGTGGTCTGGCTCCTCCGGCGCAACGAGCAGGCCTACGGCTGGTATGCGCTGACTTCGCTGGCCTGGCTGCTGTTCGGCCTGAACTCGGTCGTCACGACCCCCTGGCCGTTCGCCACGACGCACGGCTGGTCCACCTGGATCACCCTCATCTTCACCGTCTATTGCAGCGCCTTCTCGATGTTCGCCTGGCGGTTCGGCGGCCAGCGATTCCCGCGCCTGGAAAAAGCGCTCTGGATCATCACTGGCGCCGTGTGCGCGTCGCTGCTGGCGCTGGGTCCGGTCCAGCCCAAGATCGTGTTCTATCTGGTGGCGGTGAGCTATGCCGCCGTGTTCGTCGGAACCTGCGTGCAATTCCAGCTGCACGCCCTGCGCACCCGCCGTCCCGAACACCTGTTCCTGGCCGCCTGCATGCTGAGTTTCCTCGTGGCCGCCACGCACGACATACTGGCCTTCCTGCGCATCATCGACGACGTCCATGGCTATACATCGGGCACCGCGCCGCTGATGATGATAGGCATGGCCCTGGTCCTGGCCTGGAGCTTCACCACCACCCTCGGGCGCGTGGAGCGGTTCAACCGCGAACTGGCGGAACACGTCGACAAGGCCCGGCAGGAGCTCGCGCACACGCTGGGCCGGCAGTACGAACTGGAAGTGGCCAATGCCCGGCTGAACGAACGGCTGCAGATCTCCCACGACCTGCATGACGGCCTGGGCAGCTCGCTTGTGCGCTCCATCGTCATGGCGGAAAAAGACGGCGCCACGCTGCCTCCCCGGCAATATCTGTCGGTATTGAAAAGCCTGCGCGACGACCTGCGGCAAGTGCTGGACCAAAGCTTCGCGGCGGCTCCCTCGGCCGCGGTCTCGCCGGCGGACTGGATCGCGCCGCTGCGCCACCGCTTCGGCGAGCTGTTCGACGAACAGGGGGTCCGGTGCGCCTGGCGGATCGCCCAGGCCTGGCCCTCGGAACCGGATACGGCCCGCCGGCTCGCCCTGACCCGCTTCCTGGAGGAAGCCCTGACCAACGTGATCAAGCACAGCCGCGCCAGCGCGATCGCCGTCACGCTGGCCGACGCCGGCGACGGGGCACTGACACTGAGCGTCGAAGACGACGGCGCGGGCTTCGACATCGACCTGGCGGACCGCTCCATGACGGGGATAGGACTGCGCAGCATGCGGGCCCGCATCGCGCGCCTGGGCGGGCGGCTGGAGATCGAATCGGACGCCGGCGGCACGCGCCTGCGCGCCCACCTGCCCGCAATTACTCATTTCTCGGGATAGCCGCCGGCATCGCCGCGCCCTCTAATGACTTTCCGCACGCGACCGGCGTCGGACATGGCGCCGGTGCGACACACCTTGGAAGGCCCCGAGGATCCCCATGCTTTTTCGCCCCTGCCCGTGCCAAGCACGCCGATCGCGCCTGCCCAGGCGCTTCTGGATGCGGCTTTTCCCCGGACGGCAGTTGTTCCTGTGCCACGCCTGCGGCACGAAGCAACTCATCCACCTGACGCAACTACTGGACCAAGTTCCCCGCCGCTGCTGACCAAGCCGGGCGCCAGTGCTTTTCCGGCCCGGCCCACCCGCGCATCCGGTTTTCCAATCCCCCACGGCTCCCGTACCATCACGTCTCCACTTTTGAAGGAGGCTCGCGCATGCTGTGGAAGCGCCTATCCATCCGCCTCGGGGTCGCGGCAGCGCTGCTGGCTTCGCTTTCATCTCCCGCGGCCGGCGCCAGCCTCGACGGCCGGCTGCGGACCGCCGCCGAGCGCGGCACCTCCGCCGAGGTCCGGGCCTTGATCGGCCAGGGCGCGGACATCGAGGCACGCAACGCCGCGGGCGCCACCCCTCTGCTGATCGCCACCCACCACAACAACGTGGCCGCTGCCCGTGCCCTGATCGACGCCGGCGCCGACGTCAATGCCAAGGACGGGATCAACGACAGCCCCTACCTGTACGCGGGCGCGCGGGGACGCGACGAGATCCTCCGGATGACGCTGGCGCATGGCGCCGACCTGAAGAGCACCAACCGCTACGGCGGCACCGCCCTGATTCCGGCCGCCGAACGCGGCCACGTGGAAACGGTCCGCCTGCTGATCGCGGCGGGGGTCGACGTGAACCACGTCAACAACCTGCACTGGACCGCGCTGCTCGAAGCCATCATCCTGGGCTCAGGAGGTGCGGACCACACGGAAATCGTGCGCCTGCTGGTGGCCGCGCATGCCGACGTGAACCTGGCCGACGGCAACGGCGTCACCCCGCTCCAGCATGCCCGCCAGCGCGGCTTCAGCGGCATCGAGCGCATTCTGCGCCAGGCTGGCGCGCGCTAGCGGACCGATCAGAACTCGGTCTGCCGGCCCGGGTCCGGCGCCTCGCGCCGCATGCCGCCGGCGGCCTGGCGCACGGCTCCCAGGAAACGCTGATGCGTTTCGCTCTCGCCGCTGTCGCCACGGACGATGGCCGCGATGGGCGGCAGGCTCCACGCGATGGAGTACGGAACGATGGCCACCCCGGCCACATGCACCAGCTCTTCGGCAATATCGGCGGGCAGCAGCGAAACCGCGCGCTCGGACGAAGCGATGAGTTCGCCGATCAGCTTCGCCGAATAACCTTCGGTGATGGGCACCGGCGGCGTGACGCCCGCCTGGATGAACAGGCCCGCGACCTGCTCGCGTAGCGCGGTGCCGGGCTCGCCCAGCACCCAATCGAGTTCGGCCAGGCGGGGCCACGACAACGGCGCGCGCCCGAGCTGCGACGCCAGGCGCCGGTTGCTGATCAGCCGGGCCTGCTGGCGGTACAGCGGCTCGAACGCCAGCCCCTGCAGGTCCAGCATGGGGCTCGCCCGCGCGATGACCACGTCCAGCTCATGATCGCGCAGCGCGCGCAGCAGGTCTTCGCTCGTGCCGTCGTGGATGCGCACGGCCAATCGCTGGGCCCCCGCCTGCACGGTGGAGACGGCCTCGGCCACCAGCCTCCCGGACACGAAGGGCGTCACCCCTACGTGCAGGCGAGCCGCCAGGCCGGCCGACGAAGCCTCCATATCGCGCACCAGATGCCCCAGGTCCTGCAACATGGCCCGTGCCCGGCCCGCCACCACTTTCCCCATGGCCGTGGGCGCCATGCCCCGCGCCGTGCGGGCGAACAGCGGCGCGCCGAACATGGACTCCAGCTCGGACAACGCATTGGTTACCGCGGGCTGGCTGGTGGCCATCCGTTCGGCCACCCGCGTCAGCGAGCCAAGCCGGTGGACCTGCACGATCAGTTGCAGATGGCGCATCTTCAGCCGGGAAACCAGCCGTCGAACGACCTCATCGGAGGGAAACACGGAATCCGGCATGCCTGGGGAACCCAAGATATCAGTCAAATATTATGGATGTATCGACAATCAGAATATTTCAATGATAACTGTTGCCTAGAATGGCTGGACCTTGACACAACCCGCCGCCATCCGGAGGACAGGAAGATGAGCACCACGATTCGCCAGGCCGCCCTCGATTACCACGAATTCCCCGTTCCGGGAAAAGTATCGATCTACCCGACCAAGCCGCTGGTCACGCAGCGCGACCTCGCCCTGGCCTACACGCCGGGCGTGGCGGCCGCCTGCGAGGAAATCGTCGCGGATCCGGCCAATGCCTTCCGCTACACCGCGCGCGGCAACCTGGTGGGCGTGATCTCCAACGGCACCGCCGTGCTGGGCCTGGGCAACATCGGCGCGCTGGCTTCCAAGCCGGTCATGGAAGGCAAGGCCGTGCTGTTCAAGAAATTCGCCGGCATCGATGTATTCGACATCGAGATCGACGAGACCGATCCCGACAAGCTGGTGGACATCATCGCCTCGCTGGGCCCGACCTTCGGCGGGATCAACCTGGAAGACATCAAGGCGCCCGAGTGCTTCGCCGTCGAGCGCAAGCTGCGCGAGCGCATGACGATCCCGGTCTTCCACGACGACCAGCACGGCACCGCCATCACGGTAAGCGCCGCGTTCATCAACGGCCTGAAGGTGGTGGGCAAGGACATCGGGCAGGTCAAGGTCGTGACCTCCGGCGCGGGCGCCGCGGCCCTGGCCTGCCTGGAACTGATGATGGACCTCGGCCTGCCGCGCGAGAACATCTGGGTCACCGACATCGAAGGCGTGGTGTATGAAGGCCGCACGGTGCTGATGGACGAACAGAAGGCCACCTTCGCGCAGAAGACCGACGCCCGCGGCCTGGCCGAGGTCATCGCCGACGCGGACGTATTCCTGGGGCTGTCGGCGGGCGGCGTGCTCAAACCCGGGATGGTCGCGGCCATGGCCCCGCGCCCGCTGATCCTGGCACTGGCCAATCCCACCCCCGAGATCCTGCCCGACGTGGCCCACGCCGTGCGGGACGACGTGGTGATGGCCACCGGCCGGTCGGACTTCCCCAACCAGGTCAACAACGTGCTGTGCTTCCCCTACATCTTCCGGGGCGCGCTGGACGTCGGGGCCTCCACGATCACCCGCGAGATGGAGAAGGCCGCGGTCCGCGCCATCGCCGCCCTGGCCGAGGAAGAACAGAACGAAGTGGTGGCCGCCGCGTACGGCACCTACGACCTGCGCTTCGGCCCCGACTACCTGATTCCCAAGCCCTTCGATCCGCGCCTGATCGTGCGCATCGCGCCCGCGGTGGCCGCGGCCGCGATGGAAAGCGGCGTGGCGACCCGCCCCCTCGCGGACCTGGACGCCTATGCCGAACAGTTGCAGCAGTTCGTCTACCGCTCCGGCGCCTTCATGAAGCCGCTGTTCGCCAACGCCAAGCGTTTCGTGCGCCACGGCGGCAAGGCCCGCATCGTCTTCACCGAGGGCGAGGACGAGCGCGTGCTGCGGGCCGTGCAGGTGATCGTGGACGAGGGCCTGGCCAAACCCATCCTCGTCGGCCGCCCCGCCGTGCTGCTGGCACGCATCGAGAAATTCGGGCTGCGCCTGCGGCTGGGCCAGGACGTCGAGGTGACCAACCCCGAGTTCGACGAACGCTTCCACCAGTACTGGACCACTTACTGGGAAAAAATGTGCCGCCGCGGCATCACCAAGGAAATGGCACGCGTGGAAATGCGCCGCCGCATGACGCTGATCGGCGCCATGATGGTCCACCTGGGCGATGCCGACGGCATGATCTGCGGCACCGTCGGCGCCTACCACGACCACCTGCGTTTCGTCGACGAGGTCATCGGCCGGCGGCCCGGACACGCCGTCTACGCCGCGATGAACATCCTGCTGCTGAACGAGCGGACCATCGCGCTGGTGGACACGCACGTCAACGATGATCCCGGCGCCGAGCAGATCGCCGAATACACGCAGGCGGCGGCCGAGGCCATGCGCCGGCTGGACCTGGCGCCCAAGGCCGCGCTGCTGTCGCGCTCGAACTTCGGCTCGGGCAGCTCGGCCTCGGGCGGCAAGATGCGCCGCGCGCTGGAACTGCTGCGGGAGCGGGCGCCGGACCTGGAAGTGGACGGCGAAATGCACGGCGACTGCGCGCTCGACGAAGCCCTGCGGCTGCGCATCCTGCCTTCCTCGACGCTGAAGGGCGAAGCCAACCTGCTGGTCTGCCCCAACGTCGATGCAGGCAACATCGCCTACAACCTGCTCAAGACCGCCGCGGGCGGCAACGTCGCCGTAGGGCCTTTCCTGCTGGGCGTGAACGCGCCGGTGCACATCCTGACGTCCAGCGCGACGGTTCGCCGCATCATCAACATGACCGCCCTGGCCGTGCTCGAAGCCAACGCCGGCCGCGGTTAGGGCCTGTGTCGCCCCCGGGCTCGCCGCGCAGCATGTTCAACCCTTCATCCGGCTATCAACCGCGAGAAGGTGGCGCACCCCGGGGCGCTGCCCGCCCCGGTGGAAGCGCAGCACCTCGTCCTGGACATCGGCATCGGCCTTCGACACCCGCTTGTGCTGCCGCAGGTGCTCGGCCCAGGACTCCACCTGGAACCACTCCAGCATGAGTCCCGGCTGGGCCGCGTCTTCGGTCACGCCCCAGGCGTAGGCGCCATCCCGGCGCCGCTCGGCCGACAACCGCTCCAGCACGCGCAGGAAGGCCACGCGATCCGCCGGGTCGATCCGGTATTCGACCAGGATCAGCACCGGCCCCCTGTCGTGTTCCACCTGCTCGACGGCCAAGGGCTCGGGCCAATGGTTCGAGGGCACAAGATCGGCCTCGCCCTTGGGCAGCTTGAGCACATGGGACACCACGCCCACGACCACCAATCCCACGGCCCCCGCCAGCAGCGCGGCGGGCACGCCCACCCATCCGGCCACGGCGCCCCAGGCCAGGCTGCCCGCGGTCATCGCGCCGTTGAACACGGTCAGGTAGACGGCCAGCGAACGGCCGCGCACCCAGTTCGGCAGGATGGCCTGCGCCGTGCCGTTGAGCGTGGTGAGCGCGGTAATCCACGCCGCGCCGAGCACCAGCAGACCGACGACCGCCACCCATTGCGGCGGGGCGAACGACAACCCTGCCATGACGGCCGCCGTCACCAGCGCGGCCACCAGCAACAGGCCATCGGCGTCCAGCTTTCCGCGCAGCCTGGGCATGGCCACCGCGCCGCCTATCGCGCCCATGCCCACGGCGCCCAGCAGGATGCCGTAGAACCCCGCCCCGCCGCCCAGCAGCCCCCGCGCCACCAGCGGCAGCAAGGCCCAGACCGAACTGGCCAACGCGAAGAAACAGAACGCGCGCACCAGCACGACATGCAGTTCGCGGCTGGCCCGCGCGTAGCGCAGGCCGGCGCGGAACGCCCCCGTGAAATGCTCGGACAGTTCATCGCGCGGCGTGGGCGGCCGGCGCCACCACAGCAGCGCCGCAATCACGAAGGCATAGCTGATGACGTCCACGCCGTAGGTGACCGCGCCGCCCAGGCTCGCCAGGATCAATCCGCCCACGGCGGGCCCAATGGCGCGCGCGATGTTGATGCCGAGCGAATTCAGCGCCACGCCGTTCTTGATGTCCTTCTTCTCCACCAGCTCGGGCACGATGGCCTGCCACGTGGGCCCCATCAGCGCCGCGCCGATGCCGCCGAGGAAGGTCAGCGCGACCAGCGAGCCTATGGTCTGCATCCCCCAGGCCGTCAGCAGCATCAGGCAGATGCTGACGCAGGCCAGCAGGACCTGGATCGCGATGAGGAATTTGCGCCGATCCAGGATATCGGACAGCACACCCGCCGGAATGGCCAGGAGGAAAATGGGCAGCGTGGCGGCGGCCTGCACCATGGCGACCGCCGTGGGCGAGGACGACAGGTCCGTCATCAGCCAGGAGCTGGCGACATCGCGGATGAAACTGCCGGTGTTGCCGATGATCGTCGCGACCCACAGCACGGCGAACAGTTTCTGCTTCAAGGGCGCGAAACCGCCCTGGGAGGTACTCTTGACCGCTTCGCCCACGTCGTTTCTCCTCAGACCGCCCAGCAGGAGCAGCCCAGCGCTCCGAAGAAACCTCGGGCATCGGCCACGGGCAGCCTCGACGCCCAGGCCCGGGCATGCGCGTGCCCGTGCAGGCCGCAGGCTTGCGCGCAGCCGCACGCCGCCATCCGGCGAGAGCCCAGTGAATGGCGGCCCGCCCCCCCGGGTTCGCCCCAGGCGGCATAGCCGCCGAACAAGCGGGCGGGCGACCAGTCCGGCATCGGCGGTGGCAGCGGATTGTCGTCCAGATCGGCAAAGCGGCCCGCGCCATAGACGACACGGCCGCCCACCATGGTCAATTCCGAGGTCAGGAAGGAAAGCTCGTCCTCGGCGCAGGCGAAGAAATCCTTGTCGGGCACGATCAGGTCCGCCAACTGCCCCGGGGCGATGCTGCCCCGACGTCCTTCCTCGTTCGAGAACCAGGCCACTTTCTCGGTCCACATGCGCAGCGCCGTTTCGCGATCCAGGCAGTTGCGCCGGGGATAGAGCGACAGCCCCCCCACCGTCTTGCCGGTGATCATCCAGGCCAGCGACACCCAGGGGTTGTAGGACGCCACGCGCGTGGCGTCGGTGCCCGCCGATACCTTGACGCCCTTCTCCAGCATGCGGGCGATGGGCGGCGTGGCCTCGGCCGCCGCGGCGCCGTAGCGTTCGACGAAATACTCGCCCTGGTAGGCCATGCGGTGCTGCACGGCGATCCCTCCGCCCAGCGCGGCGATGCGGTCGATGGACCGATCGGAGATGGTCTCGGCGTGATCGAAGAACCAGTTCAAGCCCTTCAGCGGGATCTCGCGATCGACCTTCTCGAACACATCCAGCGCGCGCGAAATGGTCTCGTCGTAGGTCGCGTGCAGGCGCCACGGCCAGCGATTCTGCGCCAGGATGCGCACGACCTCCTCCAGGTCTGCCTCCATCCCGGGCGGCATCTCGGGACGGGGCTGGCGGAAGTCCTCGAAATCGGCGGCCGAGAACACCAGCATCTCGCCCGCGCCATTGTGGCGGAAATAATCGTCGCCCTGCTTGTACCGGACGCTGGACGTCCAGTTCAGGAAATCCTCTTTCTCGTGCCGGGGTTTCTGCGTGAACAGGTTATAGGCCAGGCGGACCGTCAGTTGGCCATCATCCGCCAATTGCCGGACCACTTCATAGTCGTCGGGATAGTTCTGGAAGCCGCCACCGGCATCGATCACGCCCGTCACCCCCAGGCGGTTCAGCTCGCGCATGAAGTGCCGCGTGGAGTTGACCTGATAGTCGAACGGCAGCGCCGGGCCCTTGGCCAGCGTGGCGTACAGGATCTGCGCGTTCGGCCTGGCCAGCAGCAGCCCGGTGGGATTGCCCTGGGCGTCGCGCGTGATTTCCCCGCCCGGCGGCTCGGGCGTGTCCTTGGTGTAGCCCACCGCGCGCAGCGCCGCGGCATTGAGCAGCGCGCGGTCGTAAAGATGCAGCAGGAAGACCGGCGTATCGGGGGCCGCCGCGTTGATCTCGGCGATCGTCGGCAGGCGTTTCTCGTCGAACTGGTGCTCGGTGAAGCCGCCCACCACGCGTACCCACTGCGGGGGCGGCGTAATCGCGACCTGCCGGCGCAGCATGTCCATCGCATCGGCCAGCGAACGGATGCCATCCCAGCGCAGCTCCATGTTGAAATTGAGCCCGCCGCGTATCACGTGGGTATGGTTGTCGATCAGCCCGGGCAGCACGCCGCGGCCGCCCAGGTCGACGATCCGGGTCGCCGGACCCGCCAGGGCCATGATTTCCCGGTCCTCGCCCACGGCCAGGAAACGCCCGTCCTTGACCGCGACGGCGGTGGCCGACGGGTTGGCCCGGTCCAGCGTGGTGATGCGGCCGTGCCGCAGGATGACGTCGGCGGTGGAAGCGCTCATGATTGCTCCTCGGTGGACCGGGTGGGCTGCGCGGCCTGGCCGCGGCCGGGCAATTGGCCGAACACGTGCGCGACGGCCGAGCTCTTGTCGCAGGCGGACAGGAACGCGGACCCGGCAAGCCATTGCTTGCCGACGGGAATGACCTGCTCGCCGACAAGGATGCCCAGCAGGCCGACCAGGGCCACCAGCGGCGGCGCGGGCGAACGGACGTTGAGCAGGCTGTAGACGATGCCGACCAGCAGGCCGGCCCCCAGGGATAGTACATAGAGCTTCATCGCTGACCTCGATACCTGACAGTCGCGCCGCGGCCCGGCGCCGGCATGCGCGCGGAGGGCTACCGGGCCGGGTTGGGGCCGATCCGCTCGCCGTGCTGGACGCGCTCCGCGCCATTGTGCACGTGGGTGATGGCGTAGTCGATGCCCATGCCGTAGGCGCCGGAGTGATCCTTGACGATGCCGGTCACGGCGTCATAGGTTTCCTTGCGGGCCCAATCGCGCTGCCACTCCAGCATGACCTGCTGCCACGTCACCGGCACCGCTCCCGCCTGCACCATGCGGTCCATCGCGTACTTGTGCGCATCCAGGGACGTGCCGCCCGAGGCATCGGCCACCATGTAGATCTCGTAGCCGCCCTCCTTCATCGCGCACAGCGCGAAGGTGGTGTTGCAGACTTCCGTCCAGAGCCCCGACACGACGATCTTCTTGCGGCCGCTGGCGGCCAGCGCGTCGCGCACGTTCTGGTCGTCCCAGGAGTTCATCGAGGTACGTTCGAGGATCTTGTTCTGCGGAAACACCGCCAGCAGCTCGGGATAGGTGTTGCCCGAAAAGCTGTCGGTCTCCACCGTCGTGATGGTGGCCGGAATGCCGAACACCTTGGCCGCCTTGGCCAGCGCCACGACATTGTTCTTCAGGACCTGGCGGTCGATCGATTGCACCCCGAAGGCCATCTGGGGCTGCTGGTCGATGAAGATGATCTGGCTGTTCTGGGGAGTAAGGACATCGAGATAATGCGACATGGCAGTGCTCCTTGGGGGAAACGACAAGAAAATGGGTCAGCCGGCCACGTCCACCAGGACGAGTTCGGCATCTTCGCTGGCGGTCACGCGTATGACGTCCTCGTCCCGGATCGCGGCACCGTCCCGCGCCTGCAATTCCACGCCGTTGACGTCCACGCGGCCGGTGGCGGGCACCAGGTAGGCATGGCGGCCGGATCCCAGGCGGTACTCCACCGACTCGCCCGCCTTCAGCGTGGCGCCGGAGACCCGCGCATCGGCGCGGATGGGCAGCGCCTCCTCGTCTCCCGGCATGCCGCTGGCCAGCGCGACGAACTGGCCCGAACGGTCGCCCTTGGGAAACGGCTTGGCCCCCCAGGCTGGCTGGCCGCCGCGGCGATCCGGAAGGATCCAGATCTGGAAGATGCGCGTCACGCCAGGCTCCAGGTTGTATTCCGAGTGCCGGATGCCCGAGCCCGCGCTCATGACCTGGACGTCGCCCGCCTCGGTGCGGCCGCGGCTGCCCAGGTTGTCCTGGTGGGTGATGGCGCCTTCCCGGACATAGGTGATGATTTCCATGTCGGCATGGGGATGCGGCGGGAAGCCGGTACCCGGAGCGATGGTGTCGTCGTTCCAGACCCGCAGCGCGCCCCAGTTCATGCGGGCCGGGTCGACATAACCGGCGAAAGAGAAGTGATGCTTGGCGTCGAGCCATCCGTGGTTGGCTCCACCCAGGCTCTCGTAGGGACGACGTTCGATCATGGCGTTCTCCACTTTGGCTTGCTTCGATGAATAGAACTATAGAAACTAGTCGAGACTATTGAAATAGAATTAATTGAAAACCATACTTTCCATTTTTTGCATCACAACCTTCTCCTTGCGGAAACCGATCCATGAGCAGACTCCCCGACCTGGAAGCCTGGGCCATCTTCGCCAAGGTGGCCGAGACCGGCTCGTTCGCCCGGGCGGCGGCGGAGCTGTCACTGTCGCAGGCCACCGTCTCCAAGGCCGTCTCGCGCCTGGAAGGACGGATGAAGACCGTGCTGTTCCACCGCACTTCGCGCCGCATTTCCCTGACCGAAAGCGGACTTGCCGCCCTGGAACGCGCCTCGCGCATCCTCGAGGAAGGCGAAGCCGTCGAAGCCGAAGTGACCGAGCAGTCGAGCAGCCCGCGCGGACCGATACGGATGACCGCCCCCATGTCCTTCGGCATCTCGCACGTGGCGCCCGTGCTGCCCCCGTTCATGGCGCGCTATCCCGAGGTCACGCTGGATGTCCACTTCAGCGACGAACAGGTCGATCTGGTCGAAAAGCGCTTCGACCTGGCGCTGCGCATCTCGACGCTGGCCGACTCCAGCCTGCTCGTGCGCCGGCTTTGCACGGTGCGCATCCTGCTGGTGGGGTCGCCCGCCTACTTCGAACAGCATGGCCGGCCGCGTCACCCACGCGAACTGGCCCAGCACCGCGCGCTGCAATACGCCTACGCGCGCACCGGATCGAGCTGGCGCTTCCGCCATGCCCGCCATGGCGAATTCACACAGGCCATGCCCACGCCGCTGCGGGTGAACAATGCCGAGGCGCTGACACCCGCCTTGCGCGCGGGCGCGGGCCTCGCCCTGCAACCCGAATTCCTGGCCTGGCAAGACCTGCAGTCCGGCGCGCTGGAAACCGTCATGGACGACTGGCAGGTGGAACCCATCGCGCTGCACCTCGTCACGCCGCCCGGGCGCGGCCGGCCCGCCCGCGTGCAGGCGCTGATGGAGTACCTGGCCGCGCACTTCATTGGCGAACCGTGGGCACGGGCCATCGATGCCTGACCCGGGGTGCCATTTGCCCGCCCTGAAATATTTAATTACATTCACTCCCTCATATCAGGCACCGGGGGAGTTTCAGATGTTCATTCGTTCAATCGTGGCCGCGGCCTGCATCGGCGCCTTGGGCGCATGCGCGTCGATCACCAGCGACAGCATGCAGACTCTGCGGGTCGAGACACTCGACAAGGATGGCAAGAGCGTGGCGGGCGCGGCCTGCACGCTGTCCAATGATCGAGGCGTCTTCAACGCCACGACGCCGGCGACGGTATCGGTCCGGAAATCATCGGAAGACCTTTCCATCGACTGCAAGAAGGATGGTGAACAGGCGGCCACCGGCAAGCTGATTTCGCGCGCCGGCGCCGGCATGTTCGGAAACATCCTCATCGGCGGCGGCATCGGCGCGATCATCGATCACAGCAAGGGCGTGGCCTACAACTACCCGGACTGGGTACAGCTGATCTTCGGCGAGACCCAGGTATTCGATCGGATGCACCGCGAGGATGGCAAGCCCACGCAAAGCGTGGCGGCCATCGAGAAAGCCAAGAATGCGCCGGCGGCCGCCGAAGTCGCCCGGAACGATGCACCGGCCGCGGCAGCGCCCGACACCACAGGCACCGCCAATCCGTCCGGCAATTGAGGCCGGGGCGGCAACGCCGTGGCAGCGTGGCGGCCGTTCGCCATGCGGATCCGCTCAACGGCCGCGCGGACAGGTCATCGACGCCCGGTTGTCCGCGTTGAACACCAGATCGAGCTGCGGCACGCCGGTCTGCTTCACCGCATAGCGGCCGGTCGCATTGGACAGCGGTCCGGTGAAGCTGACCCGTCCGTCCTGCACTTGATAACTGCCGCCCTTGGCGCCGACCGCATACTGGCCACCCTTTTGCACCACGACGTCGGTGTACGCGTAGTTCAGCTGGCCGGCGTCGAAGGTGTAGCAGGTGTACTTGCCCGGGGCGATGTCGGCGGCCTGCGCGGGCGGTTGTTCCGGCGTCCGCGCAGGCGCCGGGATGGGGGTGGAAGCCGCGGTTTGCCGCCATCCACGGCGCATGTCGTCCAGCGACTTGACGATGACGGGCGTCTGCTTGTCCAGCGTCTCCAGCGTCGTGGCCGGACAGGCGCCCTGGGCAAAGCCCTTCTGGCTGGCGATGCCGGCGATGCGGGACGACTCGTCGCGCATCGCCTGCTCGTACGTGCGCCGCAGTTTGTCGCGCTGCGGCGCGGACAGGCCGGCGGCGCCGATCAATCCATCCAGCGCCCGGACGACCGGCCTTGCGTCCCGCCTGCAGAAGTCCAGGGCCGCCTGGACCTGCGCGGCCTGCGTATTGGCGCCCTCGAGCATGCTCAACGGGTCGGGCTCCGCGCCCAGGCTGGTTCCGGCAACGGCCAGGCCACAGGCGAGCGGAACGATGCGAGAAAAGGTGTTCAAGGGAAGTCTCCGCAGTTCTTGTTGGCAGGTGGCCGGCAAGTCCATGCGTCGATCTTCCGTGCTCCCCCGCACGGTCGGGACTTCCAGCCGCGGCCAAGCGTACCATCGCCACGGGGAAAAACGTCGGGGACCGACGCCCGGGCATTCCCCCTCACCGGCCCCTATGAAGCCTCGGACTGCTCCCGCTTCATCGCCGCCGCCCGGGCCGTGGGATTGGGCGTCGGCTCGCCGATCTTGCGCAGCTTGTTCCGGTCGGTGTGGTGGAAAGGCTCCGCCTGGCCGGGAATGACGAGCACCGTATCCTGCTCGTAGGACCAGGTCCCGTCGTCGTTGATGGTCACCGTGATGGTGTAGCTCTCGGTCCTGAAGGCATACTCCAGGAACGGATTCGATACGATGCCGTTCGTCAGCGAGCCCCGCACGGCCTGCAGGGTGAACTGCCTTGCATCGGGCGCCGTTCGGCCGACCGCCATCGCCGTCTGCCCCCGCGGGATCGTCAGGGTCTGCATGATCGCCCCCGTCGCCGGTTCCCACAGCCAATAGCCGACCTGGTCATGGAAGGTCTCGACGTCGTCGGGCTTGACGATGCGCGTGTGGTAGCGCAACCCGTAGAACAATTGCGGGCCATTCGTCTGCGCATCGATGGGTTGCAGCTCGATGTGCTCGATGAACGCCTGCTTCTCGGGCCCATCGGCCTTGGGATTGATGTCGAGTCCGCGCGCGCCCGTCCAGATGCCGGCCATCCCGGTCAGCGGACCAAGGTTGGCGAGTGTGTCGACATCCGGTTCCGGTTCGGTATAGATGTCCTTGGGGGTGTTTTCCATGATCGGTCCGGCAGCAATGCGCAATGATGAAGAAGCCGGATTTATGCAAGCAGCCCGGATCGATGTCAAGGAAAATCCCTTCCGGACGCCCATCCCTACGCAGCCGCTTTTGCCCGCTCCTCCATCCACCACTGCCTCAGCATCTCCGTCGCCCCTCCCTTGGCGACGATCTTCCTGAGTTCTTCCGGCAGGGGGGGATAGTCACGGACCAGCCCGCTCGTCAGATTCTCGAATCTTCCGGTATCGAAGTTAACCCGCAGCCGGTCGCCATCGGCGGCCAGGGCGGAGACGCCGGCGCAATCAGCCATGAACACCAGGCCGATACTGATCGCGCCGCGGAAACTCAGGTAGGGCATGGACTCGCAAACGACGCCGACGCCCAGCGAACGCAGCGCGATGTACCCTTGCACGTGGGCCTTGCCCTTGCCGAAATTGCGGCCGGCCAGGACGATGTCCCCCGGCGCCACGGCGGCCCGGAAATCGGGGCGATCCTCTTCCAGGACATGGGCCTTGAGCACCTTGGGGTCGAATACCTTGTCCGTCACGTACTGCTGGGTCATCAGGTATCCGTCATGCCGGACGTCATCGCCGAACTTGTGGCAACGTCCTTCGTACAGCCAGGTCTCACTGATCATTTTCCGCTCCTTGCATGTCGATCGGCGGTCACGCCGCCGCCAGTCCGCGCGCATCCGCGATCTCGCCGCGCAGCGACGAAGCCGCCACGGTGGCCGGGCTGGCCAGGTACACCTGCGCGTCGCGCGGCCCCATCCGGCCCGGCGCATTGGTGGCCGCCGTGGAAATCGATACCTCGCCCGGCCCCAGGGGGCCGACCTTGCCGCCCGAGCAGACACCGCAGCCGGGCTGCAGGATGATCGCGCCCGTCCGCTGTATGCTCGATATGAGTCCCTCGTCCGCGGCGCGCCGCGCCGTCTCGACCGAGCCCGGCGCGACATACAGGCGCGTGCCCGCCGCAATCCGCTTGCCGCGGATCAGCGACTCCGCGATGACCAGGTCCTCGTAGGTGCCGGATCCGCACGAACCGATAAACGCATGGTGCACGTGAACCCCGGTCACTTCGCTGACGTCCACGGCCCGGTCGGGGCTGCCGGGCAACGCCACCTGGGGTTCGAGTGCGCCAAGATCGAAGACCTCGTCCGCCTCGTAGCGGGCATCCTCGTCGCTGCAAATGGCGGCCAGGTCCAGGTCGCCGTCCAGCGGGATCGCCCCTCTCAACCGCTCCGACGGCGGAATGAACAAGGTCGCCACGCCGATCTCGGTCGGCGAATTGCAGAGCGCCACGCGGTTCGAGAAATCCATGTCATGGACCGTTCCCGCCAGCTCGATGACGCGATAGCTGAACCGGCCGCCGAACAGCCTCCCATCCACCATGTCCCGCGATATCCGGTAGCCGACGTCCCGGCCATAGACGCCCGCCTTCAATTTCCCGGTGAAGACAAGGCGCACCGTCGGCGGGACGGTGAACCAGGTCGTTCCCCGCGCGATGACGGTCGCGATCTCGGTCCCCATTCTTAGCGCAACGGCCCCGATCGCGCCGAAGTTGGTGCAATGCATGTCGTTGGCGAAGATGAACATGCCGGGCCTGACCAGGCCCTGCTCCATGGGAAAGATGTGCCCGTGGCCGCCCGCGCCGATGTCATAGAACTTCTCGATCTTCCAAGCCTTGGCCGCCTCGCGGATCTTCATGCCCTTCTGCGCCGCTTTCGGCGTCGTATACACCACGTCGTGGTCCGTCACGATCACCACCCGCGCGGGATCCCACAACTGGTCGATGCCGATGTCGTCCAGTTCCTCCTTGGTCGAACCCACCTGCCCGTCATGCATGAACATCAGGTCGGGAATCGGATAGACCACATCCCCCGGTTTGACGGACTGCACGCCGGCCGCCCGCGCAACAATTTTTTCGAACGCTGTCATTCCCATGGTCTGCCTCTTTATCGTGCCTGTTCGATCGTGTGCTGCCACAGGCACCGGGTGCCCTCGATCACGATTTCCTTCGAGCTCACATCCTCGATGAAATCCTCCCGCATGCGCTTGCCGGCCGCATGGACGATGTCGAAAGCCTTCGCGCGGGCCTTCAGGACCTCCGGATGCTTCGCCTGCCCCGGATAGCCCAGGCCTTGCGAGAAATCATTCATCCCGATGTAGAAGAAATCGACGGCATCGACCTTGACCATTCCCGGCAGGTTCTCCAACCCCTCGCGATCCTCGATCATCAGGCAGACCACCATGTTGTCGTTGCACCGACGATAGAACGCGGGCCGGTCTCCTTTGTCCATCGCGTAATCGACGCCTCGCGCGCTCCCGAACGAGCGGTCGCCCAGCGGCCCGAAATAGGCGGCGCGCACGACCTGCTCCGCCTGCTCCACGGTCGAGATGTGCGGCGCCACGATTCCCTGCACGCCCCGGTCGATGAACTGCTGGATGGTGCTGGAACGAATATCCGGCACCCGCGCCAACGTCGTCATGCCGCAAAGATCCGCCGCGCGGCAGGTCTCTTCGATTTCCCGAAGGGAAAATGCGCCGTGCTCGCCGTCGATCTGGATGAAATCCAGGCCCAGCCTGCCGACGATCTCCACGGTTTGCGGAGAGGGCCAGCTCAGGATGGCGCCATAGCTTTTCCTGCCATCGTTCAAGGCCACCTTCACCTTGTTGGGGAAGTACATAATCACCTCGATAGTGTCTAGTGGGAATTCCTGAGTCCGATCGAGTCGATGACGCCCGACCACTTGCTTGCCTCGTCGTCCATGAAGGACTTGAACTGTTCCGCCGTCGAACCCACGGCCAGGGTGCTGCTGGTCCGCAAGTAGTCGGCCACGCTTTTCTCGGCCAGCGCCTTTGAGAAATCCGCCTGTATTTTCTGGACGATGCCGGGCGCCAGTCCCGGCGGCGCGACCACGCCTGACCAGCCCTCCACGTACATGCCCTTCAGCCCCGACTCGTCCAGGGTAGGAACGTCGGAAAACGCGTCGATGCGCTGCCTGCCTCCCACCGCGATCAAGCGCACGTTTCCAGACCGGATCGTCGCCATGGCGCCGGGCAGCGGCAAGAACATGAAATCGGTCGTGCCGCTGGCGACATCGAGCAGGGCCGGGCTGTCGCCCTTGTTAGGGATGTGATAGAGCTTCACGCCCGCCCGGGTGGCGAACAGTTCGGCCGCCAGGTGCCCCACGTTGCCTACCCCCGCCGAGCTGTAATTGACGCCTTGCGGCTTGTTCTTGATGTAGGCGATCAGTTCCGGGACGGTTTTTACAGGCAGCTTTCCGTTGATGACGAGCGCGAACGGAATGCTGGTCATCTGCGTGATCGGGGTGAAGTCCTTCAGCGGATCGAACGGTATTTCCTTGTAGATGAACTGATTGACCGTCATGTTCCCCGGCGCGGCATAACCGATGGTGTAGCCATCGGGCGCCGCCTGCTGGACCGCGGACATGCCGATGATGCCGTTCGCCCCCGCCTTGTTTTCCACCACGACCGGCTGCTTCCAGATCGTCGCCAGGGCGGCGGCGATCTGCCGGGCGGACCCGTCCGCCGACGACCCCGGGGCCTGGGCGACGATGAATCTCACCTGCCGGCCCGGCCACTCGCTGGCCAGGGCCATGCACGGCGCCCCCGCCAGCCAGGCCAGCAACACGAGGACCCCCATCCCGATTCGACTGGTCTTCATTTCTCCTCCTTTATGGTATCGATACCATCGCCAAGCAAGCATAGCCGCCGCGGGCGATGGCTCATACGGCATCGCTCTGCTACAGATGCGATGACTGGTTATGGTATCGATACCATACCATGCTGGCCATCCAGAACTACTAGGAAGTTTCCCGTATGCAGAGTTCGAACCCGACATCCACATGGCCCGCCGGGCTCCCGCCGCCGATCCGCGTGAGCGCCACGCGGGCGGCCTCCCGGCCTATCGTGTAGCGGGGAATGCGCAGCGCGGTAATGGCCGGGGCCAGCATGGCGCCTATCTCCGTATCCTCGAAGGCCACGATGGCAATGCGGCCGGGGATGGGAACCTGCATCTTCTGGCATTCCAGATGCGCGCCCAGGGCCATGTTGCCGCCGAAGAACACCGCCGCGTCCACCTTCGACCGGACATCGATCAGATCGCGCAGCACGACGGCGCCCGACGCCACGTCGCCGTCGGTCGCGATCTCCAGATCCGGACCGGAGCGCAATCCGGCGTCGTTCACCGCGGCCCGATAGGCCTTGATCCGTGTTTGCGTGCGTTCATTGTGGGGCGACCGCGCATAGACGCAGGCGATGTGCTCGTACCCCCGGTCGATCAGGTGCCGGGTCAACGTGTAGGCGGCGTCGAAGTTCGAGAAGCCCACCGCCGTATCCAGTGGCTGTTCGCACAGGTCGCCCGTTTCGATGACCGGTATTCCCGAAGCGCGTATGAGGCTGACGCACTCGGCGGTATGGACGGTGTTGTGGAGCAGCAGCGCACGAGGCCGCTGGGACAGGAACGCCCGGACGATGGCCTCTTCCCCCTCCAGGGTTTCGCCGGATGTCCCCAGCATGAGGTGGTAGCCCATGGGCGACAGGAAATCGCTGACCCCCTGCACCATCGCGGTCAGAAACAGGTGGTTGATGCTGGGAATGACCGCCGCGATCAGTTGGGTTTTCTGAGACTTCAGGCTGCCGGCGGGGCCGTTGGGCACGTAGCCGAGCTGCTTGATGACACGATGGATCTTGTCCAGGGTCTCCGGCGCGACGGAAGAAGGATGGCTCAACGCCCGGGATACGGTGATGGGCGCCACATTGGCCAGGCGGGCGACGTCCACCATCCGTACTCTGTCGTTCGACGTTTTTTTCATTCGGATTGCTTGCACTGAAATCGTGAGAACCGGCCGGCAGCACTCCTCGTGGAGCCGGCGGCGCAACCTGACGATTGTGAGGCAAGGAACCGGAATAGTCGATCCGCCAGTGACTGCTTTCGTTCGTCACTGCTGCTCGATGCCCGCCGCCTTGACCAGCTTCGTCCATCGGGCGATTTCGACCTTCTGGAACTCCGCCAGCTCCTGGCGGGTGCCCGGGATCGGCTTCCAGGCGTTGTCGCCGAAGTACTTGGCGGCCTCCTGCGATTGCATGATGGGAACGATGAGCGCGTTGAGCTTGTCGGCGATGTCGTTCGGGGTGCCCTTGGCCGCGAACACCGCCAGCCAGCCGCTGGCCTCGTAGCCGGGAACGCCCTGCTCCGCGATCGTGGGGATGTCCTCGTAGCCGGGCATGCGCGTGGGCGTGGAGACGCCCAGGGCCTTGAGCTTTCCGGCGCGCACGTGCGGCATGACGGCCGGCGCGTCGCCGAACACGATGTCGATCTGTCCGCCCATCACATCCGTGACCGCCAGTGGCAGCGTCTTGTACGGCACGTGCAGGATGTCGATGCCGGCCAGCTCCTTGAGCACTTCGCCGCCGGCCCTGGACGAGGAGTTGCCAGAGCCGAAGGTCAGCTTGCCGGGGTTCTTCCTGGCCGCGGCGATCAGCTCCTGCACGTTGTGGTAGGGCGCGCCGGGCGCGACCGTCAGCACCACGCCGCCCACGATCATCGCGGTGATCGGCACGAAATCCGCCACCGGATCGTACGGCAGCTTCTTGAACAGCGCGAGATTCGCGGCATGCGTCGTATTCGTGCCGATGACGATGGTGTAACCGTCCGCGGGCTGGCGCAGGACGTGCTGCAAAGCGATGAACCCGCTGGCGCCAGGCTTGTTGTCGACGATGACCGGCTGCTTGGTGATCTCGGTGATGTGTTTGCCGACGAAGCGGGCGGCCAGATCCGTCGTGGTCCCGGCGCCGAACGGCACGACGATGGTGATGGGTTTGCCGGGGAAGCTCCCCGCCTGGGCCCAGGCCTGCGGCGAGGCGGCCAACGCCAGCGATCCCCCCAGCAACAGGGCTTGCATTGTGTGGATTTTTCTCATCTCATGTCTCCTTTGATGGACTTGCACATCCGGCGGATGAACGGCGGGGTCGCCTTACCCGCGCTCACATGCGCATCGCCTTGGCGATGATGCTGCGCTGGATCTGCGAGGTCCCTCCGCCTATGGTCGATTGCATGCCCTCGCGGAAATAGCGCTCCATGTCGGACTCGGGCAGCATGCTGTGCCCGCCCAGGATCTGCATGCCCTGGCGCGTCACCGTCTGCAGGGTCTCGGACGCCATGAGCTTGGCCATGCTGACTTCCCGCGAGCAGGACAGGCCCCGCGAGGCCATGTCGGCGGCGCGATACACCATCAGGCGCGACGCATCGACCGCGGTCTGCATGTCGGCCAGCATGTGGCGTATCACCTGGAAGTCGTAGATCGGCTGGTCGAACTGGATGCGTTCGTGCGCATAGCGCAAGGCGTCGCTGACGGCCTGCTGCGCGTTGCCGACGTAGGCGGCGGACACGGCTATCCGTTCCAGCTCCAGGTGGTCGGTGATGATGCGCCAGCCGTCGCCCGGCTCACCCATCATGTTGGCATCGGGCACCCACGCATCGTCGACGAAAATCTCGGTGGTGCCCGTGGCGCGGCGCGCCATCGTCGGCAGCCGCCGGATGTCCAGGCCCTTCGTGTCGTTGGGCACCAGCAGCACCGACAGGCCCTTGTGCTTCTTCGCCTCCTTGTCGGTGCGCACCAGCATCGCGATCACGACGTCCCGGGCCGCCGCGCCGGAGCACCACAGCTTCTGGCCCCGGATCACCCAGCCCTGGTCGCGAGGCTCGGCCCGGGTGCGCGTCGACGCCGCGTCGGAACCGGCCTGGGGCTCGGAGATCGAGATCGAGAAACGCAACTCGCCCCGCATGAACGCGGGAAGGTAGCGCTGCTTCTGCTCCGGCGTGCCGAACTTGACGATGTTCATGCCGGTAAACGTCGCGACCATGAAGGCGGTGGCGAAATCGAAGCCATAGCGCGCCAGGCCTTCGCACATCAGCGCATAGTCGAAAATCGTGCCGCCATCGCCGCCTTGGTCCTCGGGTATCAAGAGGCGCAGCCAGCCCAGCTTGGCAACCTTTTCATAGGCTTCATAGGGATAGGCGCGGTCGATGTCGCACTGGCGCACATACTCGCGGCCGATCTCCTGCTCCATCACGCGCGCGACGGTATCGCGCCACAACGTCTGCTCTTCGTTCAGGAAATCCATGTCGCTCTCTTTGTGGGAAGGTAGGGGATGATCATTGGGCCGGCAGGCGCTGGCGGCGTACGAGCAGGCTGAACTCGCAGCTCAGCACGGTCTCGCCGCGCTGATTGACCGCGACCAGTTTCGTGGTCGCGATACCGTGCCGGTCGCCCTTGGCGCGCAGGTCGATGATTTCGCTTTCCGCATGCAGGGTGTCGCCGATGAACGTGGGCTTGAGAAAACGCAACTTGTCCACGCCGTAGAAGGCCTCGACGACGCTCGAATCGAAGCCGAGCAGCGCATTCACGACCACGAACACCAGCCCCCCTTGCACGACGCGCTGGCCGTAGAGCGATCGCTTGGAAAACTCCGCGTCCGCGTGGATGGCAAGCCAGTTGCCGGTCAGGCCGCAGAAATTGACGACGTCGGTCTCGGTCATGGTGCGGCCGCCGGAACGGCGGCGCTGGCCCAGGGATAGTTCGTCGAAAGGCTGGGTGATCATCGAATCCGGACCTCCATGCGTGAATGGGGGAAAGGGGAATGGCCGAATTCTAGATTCTTATTTCGTTTTTAAAAGTCTAATTCCATTTTAATTATGTAGAATGACAGAACGAACCGCCGGGGAAACGGGCAAATTTCACATTGCCACGGCGTGGCGGATCGAGGCGAAGTCGTTGATATTGCTTGGAAATTCACCAGAGCTGTTTCTTTCCATCACATCGAATTCCATTCCATGGATGACACTTTAGGGACTTTCCCTAGGGCCACGGCGCCCAGCGACGAAATACGGGTCCTGGCACGCGGACTGGCCCTGCTGAAGGCCTTCTGCCCGCGCAACGCCGCCCGCTCGAACGGCGAACTGGCGCAGATGACCGCATTGCCCAAGGCCACCGTGTCGCGCCTGACCGCGACCCTGACCCGCCTGGGCTACCTCGAATACCTGGACGAGTCGGCCCGATACCGCTTGGCCCACGCCGCCGTCGCGCTGGGTTTCGGCGCCTTGTCCACGCAGGACATCCGCGTACGGGCCCGCGAGCATATGCAGCGCTTCGCGGATGACAACGACCTGGTGGTCGTGCTGGCCGTACGCGAAGGCAACGTGATGGTCTGCCACGAGGTCTGCCGTGGGCGGGGCGCACTCACCATCCGTGTCGCCGCGGGCTCGCGGCTGAAGCTGCCGCGCTCGGCCATGGGCCGCGCCTGGATGGCCTCTCTTGCCCCCTCCCGGCGCGCCGCCGTCCTGCGCGAACTGGAGCTGGCCTTCCCCGATGATCCGCTGCATCCAGCGCTGGACGAAGCAGCGGCCGAAATCGCCCAGTCCCGGTTCTGCGTCACGGTCGGCTCGCTGGAACCCGACGTCAACAGCGTCGCGACCCCCATCGACGCCGCGCGGTCCCCCGGCGCATACGTGCTCGGCTGCTCGGTGCCGGCCTTTCGCTATCCCCGCGAGCGCTGCGTCGCCGAGATCGGTCCGCTGCTGCTCGGCTTGCGCGACCGGATCGAAGCCGGCCTGGAAACAGCCGGCGGCGCGGGAGGCTCCTGATGCGCAAGCGCACCCAGGCACTGGACGCCACCGAGAGCAATCGCGGCATCGACTCCCTGCAGCGGGGCATGGAAGTCCTGCGCTGCTTCCAGCCAGGCGAGAATGCGCTGACCGTTGCCGAGATCGCCCGCCGGCTGGATCTGCCACGAACGACCACACGCCGGCTGTTGAACACGCTGGCCGCGCATGACTTCCTGTTCAGCGTCCCGGATCGCGATGCCTTCCGCCTGCACGTCGCCAGCTTCGTCCTGGGCCAGGCGGTGCTGTCGGGCTCGGAACTGGTGCGCGGTGCGACGCCGGTACTGCAATGGCTGGCCAACCGGCACGCCCTGCATTGCCTGTTGTGCGTGCGCGATCGTGGCGACATGCTGGTGCTCGCGCACCAGGCCGGCGCCGGCACGGCGCATTGCCCCCTCAGGGCCGGGACGCGGCTGCCCATCGCCCGCACCGCGCCGGGCCATGCCTGGTTGTGGACCCAGCCCGTCGCCACGCAGGGTAAATGGCTGACGCCGATGCGCGCGTCGGCGAACCCGGCCGAGCACACGCACGCCGCGGCCATCTACCAGGCCTTCCACGACCTCGTGCAAGGCGGCACCTGCGCCTCGTTCGGCACCTGGCGGTCCGGCGTAGGCTTCATCGCAGCGCCCGTCGCGCTGGCCGGCGGCGACAGCGCGGTGATCGCCGGCGTGCACACCTGCGCCGCGCCGCAGGAGCGAAGCCGCATCGAGCACGAATGCACGCCGGCCCTGTTGCAGGCGGCCGGCACGATACGCCGCGAGGTCCGGCGGGTGTGAATCGTCCCCTTCAGGCACCATGCCTGATGAAGTCCAGCAAGGCCATCCCGAAGTCCGCATCGGCGGTGTTCAGGTGCGCGATGATGGACGTGTGGTTGTGCCCGGCCAGCCACATGAAGCGTGGCGACCGGCGCCGATGGGCGCTCAGGGCGTGATAGAGCTCCGCGTTGTGCACGTCGATCAGCGGGTTCTCGTACTGGGCCACCGCGAGCATGACCGGTAGCCTGGCCAGGCCCTGGGTAGCATAGGTGACCGGCGAACCCTCCTCCATGCGCCGGGCGTCGACACCGTAGTAGGCCTCGACGCGCCGGGCGTTGGGATTCTCCGCGCTGGCTTCGGCGCGCACCCGCCCCGACACCAGGATGAGCCCGGCCAGGCCGCTCTGGCCCTGCGGGTGGAAGCGGCTGTCGCCGGCATAGTGGCCGGCGTGGGTCCCCCCCGCCGAATGCCCCATCAGGAAGATCCGCTCCGGATCCCCGCCCCACTGCGCGGCATGCCTGCGCACCCAGGCCACCGCGGCCGCGATGTCCTCCGTCGCGCTCGGAAAAGGATGATCGGGGGCAAGACGAAACTCCACGTTGACGCCCACGACGCCGTGGCGGGCCATGAACCACAACACGTTGGCGTAGATCTCGGACGTACGGTTCTTCTCCCCATCCACGAAGGCCCCGCCGTGCGCGAACATCAGGACAGGACGGGCCGTGCGGGTGCCCGCTCCTTCGGATGAAGGCGGTACATGGACATCGAGCCGGTTGCGCTCGTGCGGGCCGTAGGACAGGTCCATCTCACGCGTGCCCACCTTGGGCGCGGTGGCATGCAGCACGTCGTAGGCCTCGATCATGCGCCGGGTGTGCTCCTTGATGTCGCGGCCCCAGACGGGCCCGAGTTCGCGCATCAGCGCGCGCACGCTGTCGGGAACGGCGGGCGCATCGGCGGAAGTAGCAGGTGGTGGATGGAACATCATGCGTCTTCTCCATGGATTTTTTCGTGCTTGACCGGGATCGGATCAGCCAATTATTATTTTAGAACAGTCGGTCCAATATTTGGAATGTACAAGGTGCGGGGCCGGCGGATGCACTCGGTACACATGACAAGGCACATCCCCACCATGACTCAACCCCTGCTTGGCAAGCTCCGCCACCTCTCCCTTTCGGTGAAGGACATCGAAGAAACCGCACGCTTCTACGAACAGGCATTCGGCATGTTCCGCGTGCGCCAGTCCAACGTCGCCGTCATGATGTCCGACGGCGTGGTCAGCCTGGCCATCATCAGCTCGACCAAGAATCCCAACGCCGAGGAACGTGAAGGCCTGCATCACATGGGATTCCTGATCGGCGAGATGGAAGACGCCGCGGATCGGGTGCTTGGCGCCGGCGCCGAATACCACGGCCAGATCAATGGCGTGGGCAAGGGCCCGGCCACCGAGCGCAAATACCGCGATCCGAACGGCATCGTGTTCGACATCGTCACGCGCGAGCATGCCGAGCGCGTGTGGTGCCTGCCGCAAATCGTGTAAGGAGCGATCCATGTCGAATCACCCATACACCCTCGAGCAGTTCTGCGAAAACACCCGCGCCACCCTGCGCCAGGACCCTGGCCGCGCCGGCCAGGAGCGCGTCTGTGTCGACTTCGAACGGCTGCTGCAATCGCCGGCATTCGTGGACAAGTACTGCGGACCGGAGCTCGAACGCAAGCTGTACCGCGTCCACACCGATCCTGAACTCGGCTTCGAGGTCCTGGTCCACCTGAACAAGGCGGCGCGCAAGTCTCCGCCCCACGACCACGGCGAATCCTGGGCGATCTATGGCCAGGTCACCCGCTGGGTGGACATCACCAACTACCGGCGCAACGACGACGGCCAACAGCCCGGCCGCGCCGATCTGACGCTGACCGAGTCGTTCCGGCTCGAACCCGGACAGGCCCGGCTGTTCCCGCAGGACGCCATCCACGCGATCGACTACCCCGACCAGGCTATCTTCGCGCGCGTCACCGGCCGCGACCTGGATGCCTTCCATCGCGACATGTTCGATCTCGAGGCGGGAACGGTCACCCGCATGACTCCGCAGCGGGCGAGCTGACGTGGAACCTCGCACCATGGAACAACCGACATGAACATGCCTGGACAAGAACGGATCGTGACACCCGCCGAATTGCGGGAGCGCCTGCGGCGCGATGGGGAGCTCGCCCTGGTCGACGTGCGCGAAGAGCTGCCCTTCTCGCGCGGACACCTGCTGCAGGCACGCTGCATCGCGCTGTCCCGGCTGGAAGTGCTGATGCCCCAGCGTATCCCCCGGCGCTCGACACCCATCGTGCTGTGCGCCGACGCGACGCTGAACGAGCGGGCGCGCGGGCGGCTGGCCAGCCTGGGCTATACGGACGTGTCCGCCCTGGAAGGCGGGCTCGATGGCTGGGCCCGGGCCGGCCTGCCGGTCTTCAGCGGCGTCAACGTGCCCAGCAAGGCCTTCGGCGAGTTCGTCGAGCATGCCTATCACACACCGTCCATCGACGCGAAGGAGTTGCAGGACCTGATCGACGCCCGCGCCGACGTGCAGGTGTTCGACTCGCGTCCCTACGACGACTACACCGCCGAAACCATCCCCACATCCACCAGCGCGCCGGGCGCGGAACTGGCGTTCCGCGTTCCCGAAGCGGTCGTGAACGACGGCACCCTGGTGGTCGTCAACTGCGCCGGCCGCACCCGCAGCATCCTGGGGGCACAGTCCATCATCAATGCCGGCCTGCCGCAGCGCGTCGTCGCCTTGCGCAACGGCACCATGGGATGGCGCCTGGCCGGGCTGACGGTGGAAACCGGCGCGGAACGCCGCCTGGCCGCGCCCTCGCACGACGCCGCGCAAGCCTCGCGTGCGGCCGCGCGGCGCTTCGCCGACGCCGCCGGCGTGCGCGAGGCAGATCTGCCCATGCTCCACCAATGGCTGGACGAACGCGAGGCGCGCACGCTCTATGCGCTGGACGTGCGCACTCCCGACGAGACGGCGCGGGATCCACTGCCCGGCACGCTGTCCGCGCCCGGCGGCCAACTGGTGCAGGCGACCGATCTTTATGTCGGCACCCTGCAATCGCGCATCCTCCTGCTCGACCCGGAACATACGCGAGCGCTGATGACAGGAGCCTGGCTGCGCTGCATGGGCTGGCGAGACGTCTACGTCGCGGCCCCGCGCCGGGTTCGCGACATGGCGGCCCTGCTGGCGGCGCGGCCGGCACCGCGGCCGGCGCCGGCCCGGCCGGGCTTGAACGCGGCCGAAGCCCAGGCCTACATGCAAGCCATGGACATCACGGTGCTGGACCTGTCCTGGAGCCGCCAGTACAAGCGCCGCCATGTGCCGGGCGCCGTCTTCGCCTCGCGCAGCCATCTGGGCACGGCCCTGGATGCCCATGCCGGCAGCGCCGGCTACCTGCTGACCTGCGAAGACGGCCGCGTCTCGGGTTTCGCCCTGGCCGAGGCACAGGCCCTTACAAAAAAACCCGTCCACTACCTGGCGGGCGGGATCGCGGCCTGGTCCGCGGCCAGCCTGCCGTTGACCGGCGACGGACAACGCTGGTCGGTGGAACCCGAAGACGTCTGGCTGCGCCCGTTCGAAAGGCCGACCCAGACCCGCCAAGCCATGGACGAATACCTGTCGTGGGAAGTCGACCTGCTGGAACAGGCACGCCTGGACGGCAGCCTGAATTTCCAGGCCTATGCCCCGCAGCGGCCCACCTGAGGCCGCGCACCGTTCGCAACGATAAAAACCGGAGACATCTCATGACACAGCAACGACCCGGCAAGCCCGCTCTTGCCCTGGTGGCGCTCGCGCTATCCTGGGCAGGCCTGCCCGCCGCGCACGCGGCGGACGCCGCCTGGAAACCGGCCAAGCCCATCAAGCTCATCGTCGCCTACCCCGCGGGCGGCCCGGTCGACCAGATGGCGCGCGCCTTCTCGAACGAAATGGCGAACGAACTCGGCCAGCCCGTCATCGTCGACAACCGCGGCGGCGCCAGCGGCTCGCTGGGCGCCAACTTCGTCCGCCGCGCCGAACCCGACGGCTACACGATCAGCCTGATCATGGATGCCCACACCATCGTGCCCAGCCTGATGAAGGACGCCGGCTATCGCCCGCTGGAGGACTTCACTCCCATCGGCCTGGTCACGCGCGCGCCGATGGCCATCGGCGTCAACGCGCAGCGGCCCTACAAGACCTTCCGCGACGTGGCCGAGGCCGCCCGGGCGAAACCCCGAAGCGCCAGCTATGGCGTCTCGCAGGGCACGCTGGGCAGCCTGGTCATGCTCCAACTCCAGCGCCTGGGCAATTTCGAACTGCTCAACGTCCCCTACAAGGGCGCCGCGCCCGCGCTGCAGGATGCGCTGGGTGGACAGATAGACATGGTGGTCGGCTTTCCCAGCAAGGTCATGCCCTACATCCAGAGCAAGCAGATGCGCGTGCTGGCCGTCACCTCGAAGGAACGCTCGAAAGACCTTCCCGACGTTCCCACGCTGGGCGAACAGGGCTTCGGCGAGATCGACTGGTCGGGCTGGATGGGGCTGGCGGGGCCCGCCGGCATGCCGCCGGCCATCGTCCAGCGCTACAGCAGCGTCTTGAAGAAGGTATTGTCGGAACCCGCCGTGGTCGAACGCTTCAATGCCGCGGGCATGCCGGTGGACTTCAGCGATCCGCCCACCTTCGCGAAATTCATGGCGTCCGAAACCGCCTACTGGAACAAGGTCATCGTGGACGGCAAGCTGGCCGCGTCCAACTGACCATGCGGGAAGGGCTTTCCCGTTCAGCCGGGAAAGCCCAGCGTCGCCGAGATCGCCTGCGCGTGCTCCTGCAGCAAGGCGATGATCCGCTTGGGTGGCGCCTTGGCCAATCGCACGGCCAGGCCCGTCACGCCTATCGCCGCCACGCACTCGCCGCCGGCATCGCGAATGGGCACGGAAATGCCCATCACCCCCTCGGCCCACTCTTCGTTGTTGACCGCGTAGCCGTCGCGCCTGACCTTCGCCATGATCTTCTCCAGCGCGGCCCGCGTCGTCGGCGTGTTGGGACCGAAGCTCGGATAAGGCTCGGCCAGCGCATCCAGCACGGACTCGGACGAAAACGCCAGCAGCACCTTGCCCGAAGCCGTCGCATGCATGGGCGCCTGCCCGCCCGTCTTCGCGTTGACCCGGATGCGGTGGGTACCCTCGACCACGTCCAGGTACACGATGCTGTCCCGGTCCAGGGCGGCCAGGTACGAGGTCTCGCCCAGCTCGTCGCGCAAGGCCACCAGGGCCGGCCGGGCCAACGCCGCCACGTTGTAGCGCTCGCGGATGCTGCTGCCCAGCGTCCAGGTCTTGAGCGTGGGCATGTAGCTCGCATCGGGCATCTGGCACACATACCCCAGATGCATCAGCGTGTTGAGCAGGCGATGGACATTGCTTTTCTGCAGCGCGGTCTCGCGGGTCAGTTCGGACAGGCTCACCGGCCCGTCGTGCTGGCACAGGCGCTCGAACACCTGGAAGGCTTTGATGACTGTTTTATCCATTCGCGGGCTAGATTTTCGTGTGGCGCAGGAGGCGCGGCCAATCATAGCAAACGCGCCTCGCGGCACCGCACTATCGCCGCGATGACAGTGCCAGCGCAAAGCTCGCTCCAGCAGCAGGTCTCGGGCAATGATGACCGCGCGACTTGGCCGGTTCCATTCAATCCAGGATGCCGACCATCCCCTGGCGGCGGAATCGCCAAATGCCCCTACGTGGCGACACAACCTCACTCAGGGCGAATGTTCGCCTTCTTCACGATCGGCCCCCACTTCGCCCGTTCGCTATCTATCCATCGGGAGAATCGTGCCGGCTCCCCGCCCTCTATCTCATAACCAGCCTCGACGAGATGCCTATGAACAGCGTCGTCTTTCATGGACTCGTTGAACGCGGTATTCAAGCGATCGATGATCGGTGCGGGCGCTCCTGCCGGAACCATCACCCCGTTCCAAGAGCTGACCTGATACCCCGGAACCCCTGCCTCTGCGATGGTGGGTATCCCCGGCAGCACATTGGAACGTTTGGAACTCGTCACTCCGATCACGCGCAACTTTGTCCCTTTTAGTTGAGGTGCGGCGACAACCGGAACGACGAACAAAGCGTCTACCTGTCCCCCGAGTATGGCGGTCATGGCCGGTCCGCCGCCGCGGTACGGAACATGCAGAAGATCCGCACCGGTCATCTCGGCAAACAGCACACCGGCCAGATGGTTGATCGATCCAGGCCCCGAAGAGCTATAAGTAAGCTGCCGTGTCCTGGCGAGCTGTATGAACTCGCGAACACTCGTCACACCCAGGCTGGTGTTGACGAGCAGGGTCAGCGGCACCTGAGTCAGGAAGATGACGGGCTCAAAATCGCTTTGTTTCCAGTTCAATTCTGGATAGACGAACGGATTTATGGACAACGTTCCGGAGTAGCCGAAAGTGATTGCGTACCCGTCGGCCGCCGCAGTCGCTCCAATGGCGGTTCCAATATTTCCGGCCGCCCCGCCACGGTTATCAATGACCAAGGGTTGACCCAGAATCTCTCCGGCCCTTGCATTGACCATCCGAGCCATCAGATCCGCTCCCCCGCCCGGAGGCCAGGGGACTATCCATCGGATAGGGCGGATCGGATACGCCTGCGTGGCGGCATCTGAACGCCGAGCCGAACCAACGAACGGGGCTGCCACTACGGTGCTGGCCAGCCCCCGCAAAACGGTGCGTCTCTGCATGTCGCCTCCTCATCCGGGCAGGTGGTTTCTTCTTATTGACGGTTGACCTTGTGTCGACGAATACGACGCTTGGTTAGCCTGTTCGAAGACTAACACCGGTTCCGATCATCAGTCAAAGTTTCAATAAATGAAACCAAAGTGACGGGCTGCCAGTTCTGCCGAATACTTCCGCGGACCTTCGGTTCCGTTTGGCTCCAGATGGAAAACACCTCTTTGAGAAATCAATTACAGCGAGGAGAACGCCATGCCGCAGCATCAGGACACATTGCAGCGTCTTCTGGATCGTGCCGCGATCGAAGACGTCATCACCCGGTACTTTCATGGCATCGATCGATGTGACCCGGGATGCGTCCGCAACTGCTTCACAGAGGACATCTGCGCTTCATATGACGGCAGAGAGGAGGTCAAGGGTATCGAGCCTCTTATGGATTCCATGAATACTTTCAAGCGCCATAAGGCAGGCACGGTCAGGATCACCACGCATTTCATGGGGAATCTGAATTTCTGCTCGCTCTATGAAAATGCGGCGGAAACAGAGACAAGCGCCATTGCGTTTCTTGCCATGGCCGACGAAATGGGCACGATTCTAATGCGCAGCCTTCGATATCTGGACCAGCTAAGACGAACATCGGATGGATGGAGGATCTGCGAGCGTGTCCATACGCTGGACTGGAGCTGCGAGACGGCGGCCACCTTTGCGAACACGCTCGCTACCCGACGGATGAGTCGCTGACAGGACGACGGCCCGCAGGGGCGCGCCCAGGGCGCCGTGGCGGACGATGGCCCGTTCCACCGCGTCGGCGGTTGCCGGCGCACCGGGGCGCAGGTACGGGATGACGGGCATGTGGCCGACTTTCATGACGAAGCAAGGCTTGACCGGCGGCAGCAGTGCGACAGGACATTGACCACGGCGGCCGATGCCCCGCTGCGCGGATGGACGACATCGATGCGTGTCTCCAGCAGGCGGCTGCTCCCCCGATCGGCACCCGGACCACGCCGCGATGCCCGCTCGCCGCCGTGGACCCCGGTATCAGCGCGGCCCCCAGGCGGCCGGCGACCAGCGCCATGATCATGTAGATGTGCGCCGCCTCCTGGACGATGTTGGGCTGGAAGCCGGCTTCGATGCAGGCCCCGACGATCCGCTGATGGAAAGCGGGGACCCGGTCGGCGGAATAGGAAACGAATCGCTCCCGCGCCAGCGCCGCCAACGGAATCGAACGCCGCGACGCCAGGGGGTGGTCATCGGGCAGCACGGCGCACAGCCGGTCGACCAGGACATCGCCGGCACGTCCGCCCGCCTTCGGGACAGCTTCAGCATCGCGGCAACGGGTGTAGCGTTCACCTGAAGTGAACGACTTAACGATTGTGCGTCTTCTGCGCCGCTCACGCTCTCGATAGGATCGCCCTTTCACATCCTGCGAGACGACCCATGAAGCGTCTGTCCACGATCGCGATGGCCATGGCGGCCACCGCCGCACTTCCCGCCTGGGCCGAATATCCCGAGAAGCCGGTAACGCTCGTCGTGCCGTTCGCCGCCGGCGGGCCGACCGACAAGGTGGCACGCGACTTCGCGGAAGCGCTGCGCAAGCAATTGGGCAACATCGTGGTCCTCGTCGATAACGCCGGCGGCGCCGGCGGTACGATCGGGGCCGCCAAGGCGGCGCGCGCCCCCAACGATGGCTATACGCTGCTGCTGCACCACGTCAGCCTGGCCACCTCGCCCGCGCTGTACAGCAAGCTGCCCTACAAGACCCTCGACGACTTCGAGTACCTGGGCATGGTCAACGAAGTGCCGATGACCGTCATCAGCACGAAGAAACTGCCCGCCAACGACTTCGCCGAACTGCGCAAGTGGCTGGACGGCCACCGTGGAAAGATCAACCTGGCCAACGCCGGTGTCGGCTCCGCCTCGCACCTGTGCGGACTCATGCTCCAGGATGCGCTCAAGGTCGAGATGCAGCCCATTTCGTACAAGGGCACCGCGCCGGCGATGACCGATCTCATCAGTGGCCAGGTCGATCTCATGTGCGACCAGACCACCAACACCACCGCGCAGATCGAGGCCGGCATGGTCAAGGCGTTCGCGGTGACGACCCAGCAACGGTTGAAGACGCCGGCGCTGGCCGCGCTGCCCACCCTGGATGAAAGCGGGCTGAAGGGCTTCAACGTCACGATCTGGCACGGCCTCTTCGCCCCCAAGGGCACGCCCAAGGCGATCACCGACAAGCTGAACTCGGCGCTGAAGCTGGCGTTGAAGGATCCCGTCTTCGTGAAAAGCCAGGAAGGGCTGGGCGCGGTCATCATCAACGACGCCCGGGTCAACGGCCCGGAACAGAAGAAATTCGTCGAGGCCGAAATAGCGAAATGGGGCGCGGTCATCAAGGCCACCGGCCAACAGTACGTGCAATGAAGACGGGGACGGCCATGACGGACCATACGCGCCGGCGGCTGATTGCATGGATGGCGGTGGCGGCGTTCGGCGGCACCGCCGCCACCGCCGCCGCGGCTTCCACGCAAGCCTTTTCCATCGCGATCGTTGGCGGCCGGGTCCAGGGCGACGAGACGCTGAAGGTACGCAAGGGCGACCAGGTCCGGGTCAGCATGACCAGCGACCAGCCGATGATGCTGCACCTGCACGGCTACGAGATCGAGGTCAAGGTCGAACCGCCGGCGCCGGCGCTGCTGGCATTCAAGGCCGATCTGGCGGGCCGCTTTCCCGTGCACGTGCATACCCATGGGGCTGGCAATCATCGTGCCGTGCTATTCATCGAAGTCCATCCATAGCGGCGCGGCGCCGAGCAGATCCCTATCGCGAGGATTGAGCGGGGCATTTCCGGTTCTGGCCATGGCAACCGCCACGCCCGAAGCGCATGCGCACGGATTCGGGCAGCGCTTCGATCTGCCGCTGCCCCTGTGGCTGTGGCTGACCGGGGCCGGCGCGACCATCGTGCTCACCTTCGCGGCGCTGGCGCTGTTCGCGCGCCAACGCGACTTCGGCGCAGCCTTCCTTCGAAGCACCGATCTGCTGCGGTTCTCCCTGCTGCGCCGCCTGGCCCATCCGCTCGCTGCCGTACTGCGCACGGCCAGTTGCGCGCTGTTCCTGCTGACCCTGGCCACCGGCTTCTACGGCAATGCCGACGCGTACGCGAACCTGACCGTCACGATGGTCTGGGTGCTGTGGTGGGTGGGCATGGCCTTCTTCTGCGCGCTGGTCGGCGATCTGTGGGAAATCGTCAACCCGCTGCCCACGCTGTATCGCGCGGCCGTGCGCATGATCGGCTGCCGGGAATCGCTGGGCTGGACCTACCCGGCGCGCTGGGCCGCGTGGCCGGCGGTCATCTTGTTCTTCGCCTTCGCCTGGGCCGAACTGATCTGGCAGGACAAGGACGTGCCGGGCGCCATCGCCACCGCCCTGCTGGCGTATTCGGTGCTGGGCTGGATAGGCATGCTGCTGTTCGGCGTGGAGGCCTGGCGCCGCCAGGCCGACGCATTCGCGATGGTGTTCCGGGTGCTGGGCCGCTTTGCGCCTCTGGAAATACGCGGTTCGACACCGGACGAACCCGCGCGCCTGCGCCTGCGCCCCTACGCCGCCGGGCTGCTGACGAAGGAGCCGGTGTCGAATTCCGTGGCGGCCTTCGTGCTGCTGATGCTCGCAACCGTTACCTTCGACGGCTTCCACGAGACGCCCCTGATGGATCGCATCGGAACCGCCGCGCAGATGTCGCGTCCCGTGGCCGAGACACTGTTCGCGCTTTCCTCCGTGACGGCGCTGGACGAGACACAGTGGCTGAACACCTTGCTGCTGTTGCTGTTCCCGATCGCCTTCGTGCTGATCTTTCGCGGGGTCAGTGCATGGATGTTGCGCCTGGCCGGCGAAACGGCCCACGCCGGCCGTGCCCAGGCGGATCTGAACGCAATGGTCTGGAGCCTGGTGCCGATTGCCGTGGCCTACCACCTGGCGCACTACGCGTCGCTACTGCTGACCACCGGCCAGTTCATCATCCCCCTCGCGTCGGATCCGTTCGGCTGGGGCTGGAATCTGTTCGGCACGCGCGGGCGCGCCGTCGACCTGGGCATCCTCAGCCCGGCCGTCTACTGGTACGTCGCGGTCACGCTGATCGTCGTCGGCCATGTGCTGGCGGTCATCGTCGCGCACGTGGAAGCGGCGCGGCGTTTCGCCAGCCACCGCGCGGCGCTGACAAGCCAGTTGCCAATGCTCGCGCTGATGGTGGCCTATACCAGCCTGAGCCTGTGGATCATGGCCCAGCCCATCGTGGGCTGATATCCGATATCAGGGCGCGGGGCGCTGCTGCTGCGCCTGCGCCCAGGACTGGAAGTCGCTTTTATCGCTCGACCAATGCAGGTGGACGATGCGGAAGCTGTCGCCGACACGCCGCACGATCGCCGTCTCCAGCGTGACCTGGTCGATTTCCCGGCCGTTGGGCAGCTTGCCGGTAACGCGGTAGGTGCTCAGCACCCAGCGTTCGTTGCCGCTGCCGCCCAGGCGCCTGGCCTGCAGTTTCCAATCGGAAATGGCGGCCATGTCGATGTCGCTCGGCAGATGGCTCAACGCATAGGCTTCGACCGTCGCGTCCATGGTGCCGAACTCGAATACGACCAGCCCGCGGTCCAGATGCGAAAGCGCCGCGCCCGTATCCTTGCGCTTGAGGGCGGCATGGAAGCCGTCGACCGCATCGGCGGGCAGCTTCCCGCTCTGCGCCCATGCCGTGCCGGCCAGCGACAGGCTCGCGGCAACCAGCAGCGCGCGCCCCCGTTCAGGCCACACGCTGCATTTCCTTGTCGTCGCCGCGCGAGGTTGCCGGCGGGTTGGGATCGAGTTCTTCGACCACGAACAGGTCGCCCGCGGCCATCCCTTCCAGCGATCCGTCCTTGCTGCGCACGGTGATCGCGTCCGCGGTATTGCTCTGGACCCAGTAGACGTTCCCGAAACGCGCGCCTTTCAGCACGGTCAACCGCCAGCCGCGCAGTGCATTGGGTGCGGGCGGCACCGCTTTCGGGCCAAGCGGCTGGAGACGCAGCGTGTAGATCCGGCCCGCCTTGTTGGCCGAGCCAAGACCCGTCACCTTGCCGGGAAAGCGCCGCAGCACGGGATCGACGATCGGGTCATGGCCGGCGAGCAGCACGCCACCGCGCCACGCGGGATCGGCCGAGGCATCCAGCGCCAGCAGCAAGGCGCCCGCCATCAACGAGGCCCGAGCACCGCTCGAGATCCATTTCAGCAACATCGTCGTCCCCGTCCTTGGCTTGAAGGCTCGCAGTATCAACCAGCGCCGCGAGCGCGTGCAAGAGGGAGGTGCCGGCCGCCAATCCGGGCCCGTGTGCGATGCCGGCATCGCCTGAACGCGTGGGAACCAGCATTCGCGCGGGTTTTCGGCCGGTACAACAGCCCTGGCCTGCCGGCCGCAAGGCCGGGCTGTTCACCTGTGCCGAACGAGTTAACCGCCAGTTGTCTTCCGGCGTACGGAGGCCCGCGTCTATAACCGGGGCCACGGCCATGGTTCACACGACTTCGGTGATCCGCATTGATGAATTTGAACAACATGACATGCAATCTTCCCTGACAGAGAGAAAACCTTGGCCGTGGTGGCTCCTGGCCACGATCGTTGCCGTACTGGCGGGGATGTGGTGGCAACCATGGCACGACGATCCGGCCGAGCCGGCGACGGCCTGGGTTCCGGACTCCGCGCCGATGTGTGCCTCCAATACGGATGAATCCACCGCCTCCCTCCAGGCCGCGACGACCTCGCCCGTGCCGGCGTTCAAGCTGGAGGGCACGGTCGTCGGCGGCGCGGGCAGCTTCGCGATGGTGCGGCACACGACCGATTCGCGGCTGTTGCAGCTTCGCGTGGGCGACCGCGTCGATGACTTCGTCGTTACCGGAATCGAATCCGGCAGGGTCGTGCTGACCGGCACGGGGGGACCTGTCGCGATCGAGACCTGGACCCAGGCAGCCGCGGCCCCGGCCCCTGCCCCGGCCCCCGCCGCTGCAAAACCGCTTCCACCGGCCGGCGCCGAGGCGCCCCCTCCCCTGCTTCCCATCGAGCAACTCCCCGAGGCGTACAGAGGGCCCGCGCCCGGGAACGAAGTCGAAGGGCATTGACCCGAACACTCCCCGCTCCGCTTACCCACAACCACTCTGAAACGAGAGGAGACACCCAGTGAAAACGCATCTAGGCCTATCGATGGCCGCCCTGGCCACGGTCGCGTTGATCGCCGCCTGCGGCAGCGACGACAACCCGGTGCCCGGCACGGACAAACCCGTCGCCGGCGACCCCATCCCGGCCAAGAAGATCGACTACTGCGAACCGGGCCCCGGGGACCAGCCCGAGACCGGCCTGCGTGGCGCGATCCCCGCGGCCGATCGCGGCCCCTCCAAGAACGACATCACCTTCAAGGGTTTCTGGTGCGGCGCCCGCAAGGTCGCCCAGCACAAGCTGTTCGATCGCGGCGCCTTCGGCGACCTGCAACTCAAGGACCGCTGCGCCTACGCCTCCCGGCGCGACGGCACCAAGGATGCCCTGGGCCAGCCGATTACCGACCAGAAGCAATACGTCGGAACCATCGTGTTCGACATGAAGACCCCGACGAAGATGGTCATCACGCCCGACGACGATCAGGTCGGCCACGCTTCCTTCGACCCGGCCGGCCCGAACCCGTACGGGAAGGTCCTGCGCACGCCCGCGATGATCCGCGCCTATTCGGCGCTCGAACTGCAGGGCAACATCATGATCGGCGCCTACAAGGACAACGGCCCCACCGTGGACGGCAAGGTCACCAACCCGCTGGACGTCTACGACGTCAGCGACTGCCTGCACCCCGTTCCGCTCAGCACCACCTACAACACACCCCAGGGCAACCACGACGGCTGGCTCACGCCCGACGGCAAGACCTACTACGGCATCCCGTTCAGCGGCGATCCGATCATCGGCCGCGGCAACGTCGACAACGGCAACAAGAACCAGGTCGTTCCCGAGGCCGTCAATCGCATCGACATGCATGTGACCGACCTCTCGGATCCCAAGAAACCGAAGGCCCTGCTGAACTGGAACCGCCTGGACCTGCCCCAGGCAGTCCAGGACAACCTGGGCTGGAAGATCCTGAACACGACGCACTTCCACGACGTCAGCACCAACGACGATGGAACGCGCGTCTACATGGCGCTGTATGGCGGCACCAACTCCCTGGGCGGAGGCAACAAGACCGCCATCGAGGCACGAACCCAGCGGTGCGGCAACGGCCTGCTCATCATGGACTCGAGCGACGTCGTCAAACGGGTGCCCAACCCGAAGTTGAAGTACATCAGCTTCGTCTCGTGGTGCGACGAGAAGCAGATGATCGACCCCGACTTCGGCAACGGCGAGACGGCCTCGGCCCATGCGACCGAATGGGTGCGCCACGTCAACGGCAAGGAATACATCGTTTCGACCGAAGAGTCGGGCGGTGGCCTGGGCGGCACGCCTTCGGGAATCTGCGGGCACCAATCCTACGCCCGCATGATCGACATCTCGGACGAGAAGAACCCGCAAGTCGTCGGCACCTACAAGTCCGATGCCAACAAGCCCGAGAACTGCGAGAAGAACCTGGCCGAGGATACCTGGGCAGGCATGACGCACTATCTCGGCTTTGACGACCGCAGCAACATGCGCCTGGCGGTCTATGCGAGCGCCTACGGCGGCATGCGCTTCGTGGACTGGAAAGACCCCACCCATCCCATCGAAGTCGCTTACTACATCAAGGAGCGCAACACCAGCGACCAGATGGATTTCACGCGTCCCGACCCGCGCTACGACACCGAGAACTGCCTGTACTACACCGGGTGGAACCAGGGCGGCCTGGTATCGGTGGAGCTGACCAACCCCGAATACAACGCCTGCATGAGCCGCAGCGCGAGCGTCAAGGGGAAGGTGGCTTCGGCCAAGGGCAACCTGGAGGTCACCGTGGAAGCCAGCCGCAACGGCAACGGCGCCCCCGCCGTGGCCAGCATGACGCTGAAGGGCCAGGGCCACGACGCGCAACTGACCTCGGTGACGCGACTCGGCTCGGCCATCGATGCCAGCGGCGACATCACCGCGACCCGGAACTCGGTGCAGATCGACGGCAGCGGCACCTTCGACGGCAAGCCGGCGACGTTCCGCGTCCTGGTGCAGGACAACAGCAACAACACCGGCATCTTCTCCTTCACCTGCACGTCGGGATGCGACTTCTCGACCAGCGGCTACATGGACAACAGCGGTGACAACAAGCTGGCGGTAGGCCAGAAGGGCTGACGGACCCCGGCGGCGGCACGCCGTTCGAAACAGACCGGCAAGCCGCCGCCCGGGGGCGGAGCGGGGGGCGGGGGGGCAGAA
>NZ_JBXAFV010000005.1:0-372481 GCF_058793475.1 Pigmentiphaga sp. MLSB6-MA01
GGCGGCCTTAGGAACAGTCCGGGGGACTGTTCCCGCCCGAGTTCTGCGCCCGCCCCGTCCACCCTGTCCCCACCGGGTAGTCCCGCGCAGCGGGACCGGCTTCGCTGCGCCCCGCCCGCCCCCCGGCCCCGGCACCCCGGACAAGACCGGGTAAAGAAAATGAATGCCGAACCAGCCAGGGGCCTATGTTCGACACTAAACCTGCTTCTGCAGGCGCGGATCGAACTGCACCGTCCGGCGCAGCGATTCGCGCTCGGCCATGCGGTCGGCCCAGGCCGACAGGCGCGGCCGCGTGGCGCGCCATTGAAGATCGGCGAAACGGAAATCCGCATGGCCGACCCCGACCGCCACGCCCAGGTGGCCGATGTCGAACTCGCGGCGGTCGAGCTCGTCCACCGTGGCTTCCAGCGCATCCAGCGTGGCCAGGGTCTTGGCGTGGTACGAAGACAGATGCGCCGGCGACTGCAGGGCCGGGTCGCGGCCGCGCTCGTTGTTCCACAGGATCAGGATATCGGTCAGTCCGTTGCCCAGCGCATGCCAGCGCAACGCGGCCAGGCGCTGTTCGAACTCGCGGGGGAACAGACGGCCCTTGCGGCTGTGGTGGTCCAGGTACTCGCAGATGACCAGCGAGTCGTACAAGGCCACGCCCTCGTCGGTCACCAGGGCCGGTATCTTGCCCAGCGGATTGTCCCGCTCGACGTCCGCGTTCACGGTCGACAGCGAGACGGTGGACAGGCAGGTCTCGATGGCCCCGTCCAGCCCGGTCTCGATGGCGGCGGCCATGACCTTGCGCACGTAGGGCGAACGGGTGGACCAATGCAGCTTCATGCGCGCTTTCCAACAAGATATTCCATATGGCGGCCAGTATATCCACCCGGGCGGCCGCGACCGTCCGCAAAGCAGATGTGCCGGCCGGGTGATAGCAGCCGGAAGGCCACGTCGCTATAGTCCGGGGATGCCTAGGAACGCGCGCCCGGACGCGCCACAGGGGAGACAGATGGCCATCAGCTACGACCTCGTGCGATCGGTCAGCGCCCAGCTCTACGAACGCGCGCTGAAGAAGATACCCGAGGACACCAAGGAAGCGCTGCGCGCGGCCGAGCGCAGCGAACACAACGACGTCGCGCGCGGCACGCTGCGCATCATGCTGCAAAGCGCCGATGCCGCCGAGGCCCGCCAGCACTTCGTGTGCTCCGATTCCGGCGTCCCGGTCTACTACGTGGGCATCGGCACCGGCGCCCGGCTGGAGGGTGACATCAAACGCGCCTTCGCCGATGGTTTCGACGATCTGGTCGCCACCATCCAGCCCCCGCTGCTCGCCCACGTGACCAACCCGCTCACCAACGAGCGCGGCTACAAGGGCAAGGACATGCCCATCGTTACCTTCGACCTGATCGATGGCGCCGACTACCTGGACATCACCTGTTCGCCCAAGGCGCTGGGCTCGGGCCGCTGGGCCGCGCTGGAGATATTCACCTTCCCCAGCCTGGAGACCATCGAGCGCTACGTGATGGATGTCATCCTGAAGGCGGGATCGCAGCACTGCCCTCCCGTCGTCATCGGCGTGGGCATAGGCGGCACCTTCGACTATGCCGCCAAACTGGCCAAGCAGGCCACGCTGCGGCCCATCGGCACCACCAATCCCGAGCCCATGCTGGCCGCCATGGAAGACCGCCTCAAGGAAGCCGCCAACGCAACGGGCTTCGGCCCCATGGGCACCGGCGGCGACAGCACCGCCATGGCCGTGCACGTGGACTATGCCTCGGGCCATGGCTTCACGCCGGTGGCGGTGTGCTTCAACTGCTGGATCAACCGCCGCACCCGGGCCCGCATCCACGGCTCGGGCCGGGTGGAGATCATCGAATGACGGCCCGGCCTGACGAGGAATCGATATCGTGAGCACCCTGCACGAACTTGAACTGCCCCTGGACGAAGCCAAGGTCCGGTCGCTGCGCGTGGGCGACCAGGTCCGCCTGCACGGCGAGGTCGTGCTGTGCGCGGGCATGACCACGCACGAACGCCTGACCGGACTGCTCGACCGTGGCGAAGCGCCTCCCATCGATCTGAACGGTGCCGCGCTGCTGCATCTGGGCAGCTACAGCCGGGAGGTCGATGGCCGGTTCGAGGTGCTGTACCTGAACCCCACCACCAGCACGCGCTTCAACGGTTTCATGCCGCGGCTGATCCGCGAGCTGGGGTTGCGGGTGGCGGGAGGCAAGGGCGGACTGGATGCGCGCAGCGTCGAGGCCATGCGGGAGGCGGGCTGCGTATACCTGTCGTTTCTGGGCGGGGGATGCACGCTGCTGTCGGAATCGATACGGGAAGTGGTGGCGGTGCACTGGAACGACCTGGTGCACCACTACCGTCTGGTGAAACTGCGGGTGGAGGGGTTGGGGCCGGCTACGGTGGGGATCGATGCGCAAGGCAACAGTCTCTACGGCGACCTGGCCGAAGCCGCGCACGACCGGCTGCCCGCGATCCTTGCCCGTCTCGGCGAGCGTAGGGCGGAAAATCCCTAGCCCGACACGCCGCCGACATCGGCACGCCGTTCAGCGCTCGGGCGGCGGTTCCGCGCCCGGCTGCCGTTGCAGCATCGGCCGGTGGAAGATTTCCCCCAGCGCGGCATAGAAAGGCCCCCCCAGGCGGGCGATGGGCCGCATGGCGGCGCTGTTGACGCGTCGGCCGTCGTAGATGTCGGGAGAGAGGTGGAAGGCAACGACCTGGCCGATGTACAGGGTGTTGTAGCCCTCCCCCAGCTCGATGGCCTGGTCCAGGCGGCACTCCATCTGCACCGGAGTCGAGGCGATGCGCGGGGGCTTGACGTGGTGGCTGGGCAAAAGCGGGATGCCCAGGGCCTCGGGTTCGCTGATCTCGGGCGGGTATTCCGCGGCGCTGGCGTGCATGATCTCCAGGTCGGCCTCGGTCGAGACGTTGACGACGAATTCGCGCGTCTCGATGATGTTGCGCGCGGTGTCCTTCAGGTCGCCGTCCAGCGTGGAGATGTTGACCGCCAGCATGGGCGGCCGGGTAGCGACGTAGTTGTAGGAGCTGAACGGGGCGGCGTTGACGCGGCCGTTCTGGTCCTGCGTGGTGATCCAGGCCACCGGGCGCGGCACCACGCAGCCGACGACGAGGCGGTAGGCGTCGGCCGGGTCCAGGCCCTGGCCGTCGACGCGTATGAAGTCCTTCATGTTCTCCGATTCCTGTCACGGCGCGGCGAAAGCGCCGCGCCGCAAGACTCATTTCGCCAGCATGTCCAGGGCGCCCAGCAGTTCCGTCATCGCCGTCTTGTCCTTCTGGGCAAAGGTGGTGACTTCGGCCGGCGTCATGTTGTCGATGCTGCCGTCCTGCTGCGCCAGGAAACGCTGGTGCTCCGGCTCGGCGTTGATCGCCGTCAGCGCCGCGCTCAGTTTCTGGATGATAGCCGGGGGCGTGCCGCGCGGCGCCGCCAGGGCATACCAGGTGGAGACCTCGTTCCAGTTCTTGATGCCGGCCTCGGCCATGGTGGGTACCTCGGGCAGCAGCGACGACCGCTTGGCACCGGTATAGGCGATGGCCTTGAGGCGGCCGTCCTTGACGAAGGGCAACACGGGCGAGGCGCTCAGCATGCCCAGCTCGACCTGGCCGCCGATCAGGTCCTGCAGGGCCGGAGCGGCGCCCTTGTAGGGAACGTGGGTGATTGCGATGTTGGCGCGGCGGCGCAGCAATTCGCCGGCCAGATGGGTCGGACCGCCAGTGCCGGCCGATGCGAAGTTGAGCTTGCCGGGCTGCTGGCGCGCCCGGTCCAGCAGGTCCTGCATGGTGTTGATGCCGAGCTTGGCGTTGGCGACCAGGACCACGGGCTGGTTGGCCACCAGTCCGACCAGATCGAAATCCTTCAGGCCGTCGTAGGTCGCGCGCTCGATCAGCGGGCCGACTACCATGCCGGGCGAGGTGCCCATCAGCAGGGTGTAGCCGTCGGGCTTGGCGCGCGCCACGTAGCCGGTGCCGACCATCGCCCCGCTGCCGGCCTTGTTCTCCACGACCACGGGCTGGCCCAGGCGGTCCTTCAGCCGGGCCGCCAGTTCCCGCGCCAGGGTGTCGGCGGGCCCGCCGGGCGCGTAGGGGTTGATCAGGGTGACCGGCCGGCTGGGGTAGTCGGACTGGGCGTAGGCGGCAGGCAGCAGCAAGGCCGTAGCCGCCAGGCCGCCGAACAGGATGGCGAGTGCGCGTTTCAAGGTCGTCTCCATGGCTTATGGTTATCCGCCATCCAGCCGCATGCGGCCATGGCGCTGCGGCCTACTATAGAAGCGCGCCCTTTCCCGTCCCAGGACCGGGGAAGGCAAAGCTGATATGTGCGGCGGCGCAACCGACGCCGCCTGGCGGGTTCACTCCCCTTCCAGCAGCCGGCGCGCCAGCCGCAGGTGCGGCCGATCGATCATCTTTCCGTCCAGGTTCAGCGTCCCCGCGCCCGGGTGCGCGTCGAACGCCTGGACCACCGCCCTCGCCCATCGCAACCGGGCTTCGTCGGGCGTCAACAGACGATTGATCGGCTCCACGTGCCGGGGGTGGATGGCCAGCTTGGCGACGAAGCCGTCGCGTACCGCCTCGCTCGTCTCGGCGGCCAGGATGTCGGGCGCGTCCAGTTCGACGCAGACGGTGTCCACCGCGCGCACGCCCGCGGCCGCCGCGGCCGCCAGGCACAGCGAACGCGCCAGGCGGAACGGCTCGGTGTAGCGTCCGGCCTCCCGGTTGGCCCGGGCGCCCAGGTCGGCGGCCAGGTCTTCCGCGCCCCACGACAGCCCCCACAGCCGGGGCGTGGCGCCGGCGTAGTCGTGCAGGCCGAACAGCGAACGGGCGGTCTCGGTGACGATGGCCAGGATGCGGATGCCCCCCGCGGGCAGGCCGGCCATGGCCTCGCAGGCGTCCAGGTAGTGGGCCGTCCGCTCCAGGTCGGCACGCCGGGCGCACTTGGGCAATACGATGCCGGCTGGCCGTCCGGGAACGACGGCGGCCAGGTCGGCCAGCGCCTCGCCACTGTCCAGCGCGTTGATGCGCACCCAGGTCTGTTTGCCGGCGGGCGCCTGGCCGAGCATGGCGCGCACGGCCAGCCGCGCCGCGCCTTTGTTCTCGGGCGCCACCGAATCCTCCAGGTCCAGGATCAGCGCGTCGGCGGGACTGGCCGCGGCCTTGTCGAACTTGCGCGGCGCATCGCCCGGCACGAACAGCATCGAACGGACCATGGCGGATCTCCTAGGCCGGGGCTTTGTGCATCAAGGCGGAACGCTTGCACCGGGCGACGACATCGCCGTCCTGGTTCAGCGCGAGGTGCTCGAACTCGACGATACCCGCGTCCGGGCGCGAGCGGCTGTCCCGCACCGAGAGCACTCGGGTGCGCACGCGCAGCGTGTCGCCCGCGAACACCGGCTTGGGAAAGGCCACCTCGGTCATGCCCAGGTTGGCGACCGTCGTTCGCAACGTGGTGTCGTTCACCGTCATGCCTATCATCAGCCCCAGCGTGAAGAGGCTGTTCACCAGCGGCCGCTTGAATTCGGTCCGGGCGGCGAAATGGGCATCGATGTGCAAAGGCTGCACGTTCATGGTCAAGGAACTGAACAATACGTTGTCCATTTCCGTGACCGTGCGGGTCCAGTCGTGGGCGAACTCCTGCCCGGGGGTGAACTGTTCGAAGTAGAGCCCAGCCATCGTCGTCTCCTGAATGCCGTTTCCGGTCGGGAATAGGGATTTATATACCCGAACACCGGCATTCGCCCCCCGCCGGGCTCCCGTGCCTACGGCATCCCGTGTTCCTCCAGGCGCAGCGACCGGGCCAGTTCGTTGATGCGGTCCTTGGTCTCTTCGACCAGCGTGCCGATCTCGCTGGCCGACTTGGACGAGCGCATGGCGAGCTTGCGCACCTCGTCGGCCACCACCGCGAACCCGCGGCCGGCGTCGCCGGCCCGGGCGGCCTCGATGGCCGCGTTCAGCGAAAGCAGGTTGGTCTGCGCGGCGATCTCGTTGATGACCGCCACGATCTGGCCGATCTGCTCGCTGGACGCCAGCACGGAATTCATGGCGCTGTGCGTGGTCTCGCGCTCGGTGTGCTCGGACTGCACGTTCTTCAGGAAGGCCGTGTACGCGATCTTGCCTTCGAGCCGTATCTTCGACAGGGACAAGAGGCCCCATATGCGCGTGCCGTCCTTGCGCTCGATGGGTACCTCGCGGCTGGTGCCCACGATCTTGTCCTTGCCCGTGTCGCGATTGGCCTCGACCAGCCGGTCATGGTCGGCCTGGATGGCATGCGGCACCAGCATCTTGACGTTCTTGCCCAGGACCTCGTCGCGTCCGTAGCCCCACAGCCGCTCGGCCGCGGCATTGAAGAACGTGACGTTGTTCCGCTCGTCGATGGTGACCACCGCGTCCAGCGCCTGCTCCAGCGTCTGGTTCATCATCTCGCGCGCGTTGTATTCACCCGTGATGTCCTTGACGAAGGCGGTGTAGGTGATGCGGTCGCCCGCCTTCACCCGCGACAGCGAGAGACAGGCCCACACCTTGGATCCGTCCTTGCGTTCGAGCCGCACGTCGCGGCTGGTGCCCACGATCTTGTCCACGCCGGTGCTGCGGTTGGCGTTCACGTAGCTGTCGTGGACGGCCTGGATGGCCTGTGGCACCAGCATCTTCACGTTGCGGCCGATCACCTCGGACCGTTCGTAGCCCCACAACCGTTCGGCCGCCGAATTGAAGAACGTGACGTTGTTGTCGCCGTCGATCGAGACCACGGCGTCGATGGCCTGTTCCAGCGTCTGGTTGATGACTTCGCGGACCGCGCGCTCGCGCGAGATGTCCTTGACGAAGGCGGTGTACAGGATGCGGTCGCCGACCCGGATCTTGGACAAGGACAGGGCGCCCCAGACCTGGGTGCCGTCCTTGCGCTCGACCTGCACCTCGCGGCTGGTGCCCACGATCTTGTCCTTGCCCGTCTCGCGATTGGCTTCGACCAGCCGGTCGTGGTCGGCCTGGATGCCGCGCGGCACCAGCATCTTCACGTTGCGGCCGATCACCTCGGACCGTTCGTAGCCCCAGAACCGCTCGGCGGCGGCGTTGAAGAAGGTGACGTTGTTCCGCTCGTCGATGGACACGACGGCGTCCAGCGCCTGCTCCAGCGTCTGGTTGATGGTCTCGCGCTCCTCGTGCTGCGCGGTGATGTCGCGCACGAAAGCGGTATAGGTGATGTGCCGGCCGATGACGACCCGCGACAACGACAGGCTGACCCAGACCTTGCGGCCGTCCTTGCGGTCGATCTGCACCCTGCGGCTGGTGCCCACGATCTTGTTCTGCCCGGTCTGGCGATGCGCGTCCACGTAGCCGTCGTGCGCCGCCTGGATGGCCTGCGGCACCAGCATCTTTACGTTGCGCCCGATCACTTCGGAGCGCCCGTAGCCCCATAGCCGTTCCGCAGCGGCGTTGTAGAAGGTCACGTTGTTGTTCTGGTCGATGCTGACGACGGCATCGATGGCCTGCTCCAGCACCTGGGTAGAACGATCCGAACGGAATTCCAATACGCGCGCCAAGCGACTTGCGGTTCCCGACATGCCGACCTCCTCTGGACTGCGGCTGCTGCATCACGATTGTCGACCGGCGGGAAAAAGCACGGCACGCGATAAGAAGCCCTATCGCGTGTCAGTTCCAGCCCATCCCACCGATGGGTAACAGAGGTTGTCGGCTCGCGGCCGGCAGGAATGGATCAGGGACAACCCTGGGTACGCACAACTTCGGCGATCGGGGGGCTTTCTTCCTCACCATGCCCGCTACGCCTTCCAAACCGCGGATCCCGCGGCAACGGCGGGCACAAGGCGCAAAAAGGGCAAGGCGCGGCGCGCGAAGGCGCCGCGCCGCACGGCGTCAGTCCAGGCGGATGCCGAACTCGGCGACGATGGCGCCGGCGCGCGCGTAGTCGTCGCGCGTGCGCCGCGTGAAGTCTTCCACCGATCCTCCCACCGGCACCTCCCACAGCGCGCGGAACTCCTTCTGCACGTCGGGCTCGGCCAGGATGGCCGCGACCTCGCGATTGAGACGCGCGACCACGGGAGCCGGCGTGCCGGCGGGAGCCAGCATGCCGTACCACGTCGTCACATCCAGCCCCTTGATGCCTTGCTCTTCCAGCGTCGGAACCTGGGGCAGAAGCGGGGAACGGGTGGGCTGCACGACGCCCAGCGGCACCATCTTGCCGGCCTGCACATGCGGCCAGAGCGAGCCGGGCACACCGTAGATCAGGTCGATGTGGCCGCCCAGCAGGTCGGTAATGGCGGGCGCGGTGCCCTTGTACGGCACGTGCGTGATCGACACGCCCGCGGCGCGGTTGAACAACTCCCCGGCAATGTGCATGGGCGAGCCGCTGCCCGGGCTGCCATAGCTCAGGCCCGGCCCCTTCTTCGCCCGCGCGACCAGCCCCGCCGCGTCGGACACGCCCAGGCCGGGCCGCGCGGCCAGCAGCAGCATGCCCTGCGACAGCTGGATGACGGGCGCGAAGGCGCGCACGACGTCCGGCGTGGATGCCTTGGGCAGCAGGTGGGCCGCCAGGAACAGGGTGTTCGGGGCCACCAGCAGCGTATGGCCGTCGGGCGGAGCCTTGGCAACGTGGCTGGCGCCGATCATGCCGCTGGCCCCGGGCAGGTTCTCGACCACGAAAGGCTGCCCCAGCCGCTTGGCCAGCCGCAGCGCCACCAGCCTGGCCAGCACGTCGGTCCCCGCGCCGGGCGGATAACCGACCACGATGGTCACGGGCCGCGCGGGATAGCCGGCATCGGGCGCGGGCTGGGCCTGCGCCAGGGAACAACAGGACAACAACAGGCAGATCAGGATTCTCACGGCGTTCTCCTGGCCGCGCGGCGGCGGCCGGCTTCGGGGTTCAGGCGGACTCCAGCATCCGGTCCAGCGCGGGCGCGCGCCGGGCCAGGATGTCTTGCTGCATCTCCTGGGCGTAGTCCTGCTTGGCCACCCACTCCGCCCCCTCGTCCGGCAGGCCGGGAGCGGGCCGGGTCAGGGCGTAGCCGTAGGTCGGGCACACGCCCTCGCCGTCGGCGCGCATGCCCTTGGGCCGCTCGCCCGCCTGCACGGCGCGGATGCCCGCCCGGAGCTGGCGGCGGAACAAGGCGATGCCGGCATCGGCGGCGGTCAGGTTCTCGTTGGCCTGGACCGCCATCCTGCCCTGCGCGACCCACGCGTCCCAGTCTCCCGGGTTGCGGTGCCGTTCCTCGTAGCTGCGCTCGCCCGTCTGGCCGAAGGTGATCGTCGCCAGATAGTCGGCGCGCGCCTTCTCGCTCCATTTTGGCGACAAATGCAGCCATCCCATATGCATCGCGTTGAAATCGTCATTGGGCACGATCCAGGTCGACAGGCCCAGGCCGTGGCTGGACGGCAGTTGGCGACGGTAGCGCAACTCGACCGCCTGCCGCCTGCCCGGCTCGCCGGCCATGTTCTCGGGAATGGCATCGCCCAGGCGGATGCCGTCGGGCACGCGGGCGATGTTGGGCAGGATCAGTTCATTGACGCGGCAGTAGTACAGGTCGTGCACGCGCCGGACGCTGGTGGTGATCTGGCCGATGGGCGTCTCGCAAGCCTGGATGACGGGAAGATCGTAGGCGTAGTCGCCGAACTGCTGCACGTCGAACATCGAATGCAGGAAGGTCAGGTGGATGGGATCCTGCGTGTTCTCGCGCAATTGCACCCAGTTGCAGGGGTTATGCCAGCAGAAGGGCAGATATTCCTCCTCGTCGTAATGCATGAAATCGTAGTCGGGGAAAGGCGGCCGTTCGTCCGGCGGGCCCATGTACGCGAACACCAGGCCACGGAATTCCCGCACCGGGTACGCGCCGTGATACATGCGGGACGCCAGCGAGCCGGGCACCTTTTCCCCCGGCACGTCCAGCAGCGCGCCATCCACGCCGTAGTGCCAGCCATGGTAGGCGCAGCGCAGCCCATGGTCCACGATCAGCGCGTACTCCAGCGACGTGCGACGATGGCTGCAATGGCGCTCCAGCAGGCCGAGATCGCCGGAGCGATCGCGGAACACCACCAGGTCCTCGCCCAGGATGGTGATGGGCAGGGGCAGGTCCTTGATGTCGGCCGCCAGCGCGACGGGCTGCCAGAAACGGCGCAGGTACTCGCCGGCGGGCGTGCCTCGGCCGACTTCGGCCAATTCCCGGTCGGGCGCCGTGGATGGCCGGCGGTCGTAGCCGCCGTAGGGTCGGGTTGCATTGCGGACATCCTGCGCCATGTCATGCCTCGTCGGAGTGGGAATGACCGCATTGTCCCTGCCGTCCCCGGGCTGGGGGAAGCCGGCCGCGGTCAATTCAGCTGTAGGTAAATTCGATGCAATCGACCGCGCAGTGCTAGGTACACGGATAGGGCTATGGCACACTCGACCCGTTTCGCCCGGCCGGGGACCGCGCCATGGATCACTACAAGCAATTGGAGTCCTTCGTCTCCGTGGCGCTGCACGGCAGCTTTTCCGCCGCGGCCCGCAGCGAGGGCGTGGCTCCCAACGTGATGCGCGAGCGCATCGACGCGCTGGAACGGCGCCTGGCCGCCCGGCTGGTCCACCGCAGTCCGCGCGGACTGGCGCTGACCGAAGCCGGCACCGGCTTCCTGGACGCCGCGCGTGCCGTGCTCGCCGGCCTGGAACAGGCCGAGGCGGCCGTCTCGGCGCGCGCCTCGGGCGCGCACGGCCACTTGCGCGTCACCGCGCCCGCCGGCTTCGGACGGCGCCACATCGCCCCGCTGATTCCCGCGCTGGTGGCCCGCCACCCCTCGCTCGACATCACGCTGGACCTGCACGACCACTACGCCAACCTGCCCACCGGCGGCTTCGATTGCGCGCTCTTCATCGGCGATCCGCCCGACAGCAGCCAGGTCGCCATCCCGCTGGGCGGGACGCGGCGCGTGGTGGTCGGCAGTCCCGCCTACCTGGACCGCGCGGGCGAACCGGCCCGCCCCGCCGACCTCGCCCGCCACAACTGCCTGTGCTTCCACGGCGAAAGCCAGATGCAGGCCCGCCATTGGCAGTTCCGCGAGGACGGACGCCTGCTTCAGCAACCGGTGTCCGGCACCCTGCGCTGCTCGGACGGCTCGACGCTGCATCAATGGGCGCTGGCCGGCATGGGCCTGGCCTGGCGCGCGCTGTGGGAAGTCGAGGACGACCTGCGGCATGGCCGGCTGCGCTCGGTGCTGGACCGCTACGCGGTCGCGACCGTAGGCATCTACGCCGTGGTGCCGCAACGCGGACACATGCCTTCGCGGGTGCGGGTATTCATCGATCACCTGCGGCAGGCCTATGGCGATCCGGGCTACCCGTCGGCGCCGGTGGCGCGGTTGTAGTTCAGGACGGCGGCGCGGCCCGCGCCTTGGCGTAGCGGATGAACAAGGCGGGGATCTCCGGCAGGGTCCGGCCCCGCACGCCGACCAGCACCGGTTGCAGCCTGGGCGACTGCCCCGGCACGGCATGGAACTCCAGCACGCCCGCCGCCACTTCGGCCGCGAAGACACTGCGGCCGGCCAGGGTGAAGCAGCCCCCCAGCGCCAGCATCTCGCGCAGGATCTCGGTCGAGCCCGCTTCCTGGAAAAGCGGCATCGCGGGGGTGACTCCCGCGTCCTGGAAAAGCAGCCTGACCGACGCTTCGTACAGCGTGCCGCGGCGCACGGAATACAGCGGCAACCCGGCCAGCACCTGCATCAGCGGCCGTCCGCCAGGCCGTACCGTACCGGTCTTCGCCACCCAGCCCAGTTGCTCATTGAAACGGGCCTGGACCGTCATGGTGCCGTCCACCGCGGCACCGGGCAGGAAGGCGCAATCGATGTCCCCTTCGTTCAGGCAGGCGCGGATCTCCTCGGTGGTGCCCGCGCGCACGGTCAGCCGGACTCCCCGGTTCTCGCGGATGAAGCCGGACAGCACCCTGGGCACCAGGCTGGCCGTGGCCGTATGGAAGGCGCCTATGCGCAGTTCGGGGCGGCTTCCGGCAACTTGCTGCACGGAAGCGACGGCGCTTGCCGACAGGCGCAGCAATTCGCGGCAATGCGGCAGCAGCGCCTCGCCCGCGCTGGTCAGGCTGACGCCCCGGTTGTGCCGGCGCAGCAGCGCCACGCCGACGCTGCCTTCGAGCTGGGCGAGTCGGGTAGAAACGTTGGACTGCACGGTACCGAGCGACACGGCCGCCCCGGAAATGCTCTGGGCTTGCGCCACGGCCAGGAAGTAGCGGGCGGATTCGATGTCGAGCAGCGGGGCGTTCATCGTTCCAGCATAGCAGGATGATGCCTTTTGATATCCATGAAAAAGATCACATCCATCTTTGAAACAGAGATCCAAGTCCATGTCCCGGGTCTATCGTGACGGCATGGAAAAAAGCTATGACGCAATCGTGATAGGCGCGGGATCGGCCGGCTGCATCGTCGCCCGCCGCCTGTCGGAGGACGGCCGCTGCCGGGTGCTGCTGCTCGAGGCGGGCCCGGACCCCGGTCCTCTGGAAACTCCGGCCATCCGCCACCCCTATCCGCTCTCGGCCTACGACGCGGCGCTGCAATGGCCCGGCCTGAAAGGACAGGTCGTGGGCGGCGCCGACCGCCGCATGGCCCGCGTCCCGCAGGGCCGGCTCGTGGGCGGCTCGTCCTCCATCAACGCCATGGTGGCGATGCGCGGAATCGCGGCGGACTTCGACGAATGGTGCGAAGCCGGCGCGCAGGGTTGGAGCTGGCGCGACGTGGAGCCCTACTTCCGCCGGCTCGAATCGGCCGATCCGCGCCAGGACTGCGACGATGCCGCCGCCATCGCGGTCGCGCGGCAGGCAGCCTCGCCGCATCGGCGGCTCAGCAACGCGCTGCTCGATACCTGGGAACAGGCGGGCTATCCGCGTATCGCGGATCCCAACACCGATTTCCGCGACGGCTGCTTCGTCCAGCCGGTCTCGACCGACCGCGGCGGCCGATGCTCGGCGAACCGCGCCTATCTGGGCGCGGCCACGCGAGCCCGGGGCAACCTGGACATCCTGGCCGACACCCGCTGCCTGCGGCTGCGGATCGAACAGGGGCGCGTGCGCGGCGTCGAGGCCGAATCGGCCGGCACTCCGCGGATCTTCCTGGCTCCCCGCGTCTTCCTGTGCGCCGGCGCATTGCAGACCCCCACGCTGCTGCTGCGTTCCGGCGTCGGCGATGCCGCCGCGCTCGAAGCGCTGGGCATCCGGACGGTGGCGGACCTGCCCGGCGTCGGCCGTAACCTGCAGAACCATTGCGCCGTGCCCCTGGGCATCGTCCTGAAAGGCCGGAAGGGACTGCCGCCCGGCCTGCCGACGGCGCACGCGGCCCTGCGGCTGTCCTCGGGCGCGCATCGCTCCGGCGGCGACGTCTACCTGTCGGTCTGGGACCGCGCCGCGTGGCATGCCGCGGGCAGCCACGTGGGCGTACTGAACGTCGTGCTGCACCGTCCCGCGTCGAGCGGATCGGTCACCCTGCGCGCCGGCGACTGCCGGGTCGCGCCGGCCATCGACTTCAACATGCTCGATCACCGGTCGGACGTCGAACGCCTGTCGATGGGCGTACGCGCCGCGATGGAGTTCCTGGAAAGCCCGCGCGTGCGTGCCATCGGCCGCGGCACCGGGCTCGTCAAGCTGGGCAAGGCCGCCGCGTGGATGGGCTTTCGCACGTCGGCGACACGCCTGGCCAGCCGCGCCATGAGCGCCGCCGGCGGCCTCTGGCCCGGGCTTCTGTCGCCACTGTATGCGCTGGCGGTAAAACCGCTGCCGGAGTCGCTATCGGGCGCCGCCGGTCCGCAGGCCGCGCGGGCGGCGCTGCGGGCGTCGATCGTGCTCCAGTACCACCAGGTCGGCACCTGCGCGATGGGTCCGGCGGCATCGCGACTGTCGGTGGCGGCGCCCGACGGCCAGGTCCATGGCGTGGCGGGGCTGACGATCGCCGACGCGTCCCTGCTGCCCGCGGTCCCGCGCGCCAACACCAATCTTCCGGTCATGATGGCCGCGGAGAAGATCTCGGCCATGTTCCTGCATCGATGAAAGAAGACACGCGCGCGACAGGCGCGAACAAGGAGACATCATGTTGACACGACGGACCTTCCTGGGCATCGCCGCCGGCGCCGCCATCACCGTCCGGCCCGCGTTCGGGGAAACCTTTCCCGCCCGGCCGGTCAAGGCCCTGCTGGGCCTGAGCCCGGGCGGCGGGGCGGACCTGCTGGCCCGTATCCTCTTCCGCAGCATGGAAGCGGAACTTCACCAGCCCATCGTGCTGGAGAACCGCCCCGGAGCCGGCACCACGCTGGCGGCGGAGGGCACCGCCCGCGCCGAGCCCGACGGCTACACGATGTACGTGGCCACGGGCAGCTATGTCACCAGCGCGGTCCTGCTGCGCGAACGCGGCGCGACGCTGCAGCGTTCGGGCCGGGGCCTGCTGCATGCGCTCGCGCCGGTCAGCCTGATGTTCACCGCGCCCTATTGCATCGCCGCGCGGCGCGGCTCGGGCCTGGATTCGATCCAGGACGTGCTGGCGCAGGCCCGGCGGCGCCCGGGAGAACTCACCTATGCCTCGTCCGGCATGGGCAGCCAACCCCATTTCGCCGGCGAGCTGTTCCAGTCCACCACCGGGACCAGGCTCCTGCATGTTCCCTACAAGGGCCTGGGGCCCGCCATCGTGGGCGTGCTGGGCGAGCAGGTGCAACTGGTGTTCTCGGACATGAACTCGGTTTTTCCCCGGCACCGCAGCGGCGAGATGAAGATCCTGGCGGTGACCGGCGACACGCGGCCCGCGCTGGCGCCCGACATACCGACGATGAAGGAGTCCGGCATCGCCGGCATGGACATCGCCGCCTGGCAAGGCTATCTGGTGCCCGCCCGGACGCCGGCCGCGCGGATCGAGGCGCTGGCCTCGGCCATCGACCGCAGCCTGCGCGACCCGGCGGTGCGCGACCGCGTGCTCGAGAACGCCGGCGTGCCGGCGGACACGTCGCCGGCGCACTTCCGCGCCTTCCTCGAAAAAGAAACGCGGCTCTATCGCAGGCTCGCGGAATCCGCGGGCATCAAGGCGGATTACTAGCAACGTCCGGCAAGGACAGGGAGATGCAGGTGGTCAAATACGATTTTTCCGGACAGGTGGCCGTCGTGACCGGCGCGGCCAGCGGCGCGGGGCTGCGCATCGCGCAGGACCTGCTGGGCGCCGGCGCGCGAGTGTCGATGTGGGATGCCGGCGCCGAGGCCCTGCGGGCGTCGGCCGCCTCCCTGGCCCCGGCCGACGACATCGATCAACGCACGGTGGACGTGCGGCGCCACGAGCAGGTGGAACAGGCGGCCCAGGCCGTCCTTGCCCGCTGGGGGCGGATCGACGTGCTGATCAACAATGCGGGGATCATCCGCCCGCCCGGCCCGCTGGCCTCGTCGTCGCTGGCCGACTGGGACGACGTCCTGGCCGTCAACCTGACCGGCACCTTCCACTGCTGCCGGGCCGTGATGCCCCTCATGGCGCAGGCGGGATACGGGCGCGTGGTCAACGTCGGCTCGACCTCCGGCAAGGAAGGCAATCCCTACACGCCGTCCTACTCCGCGGCCAAGGCCGGCGTCATCGCGCTGACCAAGAGCCTGGGCAAGGAATTCGCCGCCAGCGGCGTGCTGGTCAACTGCGTCGCGCCCACCGTGCTGAACACCCCCATGACCCGCCGCAACATCGAAATCGCGCCGGAACGCACACAGCGGCTGCTGGAAAAAATCCCCATGGGCCGCTTCGGCGAAGTGGAAGAACTGGCCGCCATGCTGGCCTGGCTGTCGTCGCGGGCGTGCAGCTTCAGCACCGGCGCGGTCTTCGACCTGTCCGGCGGACGCGCCACCTATTAGTCCGGCAGGACGCGCCCGATCCACAAATGAAAAACGCCCGTGAGGGCGTTTTTCATTCAGACCGCGGCGAACACCCATCTCACCCAGGGCACAGCGGATCCGGCTCCGCCGGGCCGCCCCAAGGCGGGTCCCCGCCCCCCTCGGGGGGCTGCCGCGTGGCGGCTGGGGGCTCACCCTGCCGGGGCGCGCGTCAGCGCGTAGGGGTCTACCCTTAGCCCAGCTTGGCCAGGGCCGCGTTCAGCGTGGCGCTGGGACGCATGGACTTGCTGGTCAGCTCAGGGCTGGGACGGTAGTAGCCGCCGATGTCGTTCGGCTTGCCCTGCACCGCGCCCAGTTCGGCCACGATCTTGGCCTCGTTGTCGGCCAGTTCCTTGGCGACCGGGGCAAACGCGGCCTGCAGTTCCTTGTCGTCGGTCTGGGCGGCCAGGGCCTGGGCCCAGTACAGGGCCAGGTAGAAGTGGCTGCCGCGGTTATCCAGGCCGCCGACCTTGCGGGCGGGCGACTTGTCTTCGTCCAGGAACTTGCCGGTGGCCTGGTCCAGCGTGGTGGCCAGGACCTTGGCCTTGGCGTTCTTGTACGTGTCGGCCAGGTGTTCGATGGAAGCGGCCAGGGCCAGGAACTCGCCCAGCGAATCCCAGCGCAGGAAGCCTTCTTCCAGGAACTGCTGCACGTGCTTGGGCGCCGAACCGCCGGCGCCGGTCTCGAACAGGCCGCCGCCGGCCATCAGCGGAACGATGGACAGCATCTTGGCGCTGGTGCCCAGTTCCATGATGGGGAACAGGTCGGTCAGGTAGTCGCGCAGCACGTTGCCGGTGACCGAGATGGTGTCCTGGCCCTTGCGGATGCGCTCGACCGACAGCCGGGTGGCCTCGACCGGCGACAGGATCCGGATGTCCAGGCCGCTGGTGTCGTGATCCTTCAGGTATTTCTCGACCTTGGCGATGATCTGGGCGTCGTGGGCGCGGTTCTTGTCCAGCCAGAACACGGCCGGCACGCCCGTGGCGCGGGCGCGGCTGACGGCCAGCTTGACCCAGTCCTGCACCGGGGCGTCCTTGGTCTGGCACATGCGGAAGATGTCGCCGGCTTCGACCGGCTGCTCCAGCAGCACCTTGCCGGCTTCGTCGACCACGCGCACCGTGCCGTCGGCCGGAAGCTGGAAGGTCTTGTCGTGCGAACCGTATTCCTCGGCGGCCTGGGCCATCAGGCCGACGTTGGGCACCGTGCCCATCGTGACCGGGTCGAACGGACCGTTCTTCTTGCAATCCTCGATGACGACCTGGTAGACATCGGCGTAGCAGCGATCGGGCACCACGGCCTTGGCGTCATGCAGTTGGCCGTCCGGGCCCCACATCTTGCCCGACTCACGGATCATGGCGGGCATCGAGGCGTCGACGATGACGTCGCTGGGCACGTGCAGGCTGGTGATGCCCTTGTCGGAGTTCACCATGGCCAGTTCGGGCCGCTTGGCGTATTCGGCCTTGATGTCAGCCTCGATCTCGGCCTGCTTGCCGGCCGGCAGGTCCTTGATCTTGGCGTACAGGTCGCCCAGGCCGTTGTTGGGGTCGAAACCCACCTGCTTGAGCGCGTCGGCGTGCTTGGCCAGCACGTCCTTGAAGAAAACGGACACCACCTGGCCGAACAGGATGGGGTCCGAGACCTTCATCATGGTGGCCTTCAGGTGCACCGAGAACAACACGCCCTGCTTCTTGGCGTCTTCGATCTGGGCCTCGATGAAGCTGGTCAGCGCCTTCTTGCTCATGGTCGAGGCGTCGATGATCTCGCCCGCCTTGACCGCGGTCTTTTCCTTCAGGACCTTGGTGGAACCGTCCTTGCCGACCAGCTCGATGCGGACGTTGCCGGCGTTCTGGATCACGGCCGACTTTTCGCTGCCGTAGAAATCACCGCTTTCCATGTGGGCGACGTGCGACTTCGAGTCGGCGCTCCAGGCACCCATCTTGTGGGGGTGCTTGCGGGCGTAGTTCTTGACCGACAGCGGCGCGCGGCGGTCGGAGTTGCCCTCGCGCAGGACCGGGTTCACGGCGCTGCCCTTGATCTTGTCGTAGCGGGCCTTGACGTCCTTGTCGGTGTCGTTCTTGACCTCGTCCGGATAGTCGGGAAGCTTGTAGCCCTTTTGCTGCAGTTCCTTGATCGCGGCCTTGAGCTGCGGGATCGAGGCGCTGATGTTGGGCAGCTTGATGATGTTGGCTTCGGGCGTGGTCGCCAGTTGGCCCAGGTAGGCCAGGTCGTCCGAGATTTTCTGCGCGTCGGTCAGGTACTCGGGGAAGACGGCGATGATGCGGCCGGAAAGGGAGATATCCCGCGTTTCGACGGCGACGCCGGCGGAACGGGTGAAAGCCTGGACGATGGGCAGCAGCGAGTACGTCGCCAATGCAGGCGCTTCGTCAGTGAGGGTGTAGATGATCTTCGACGTGGTAGACATTCTTTATTGAATCTCACTCGATTACGGAAGTAGCGGAGATTCTCGGACAACCCCGGGGCCGGCGTGGCGCCGGTGGCCCTGCGGGGGGACGGCGCGCATGCGCCCTGGCACCCGCGCGCCGGCTTCGATTGCCTGGAGAATCGCGTCCTCGCGAATGCCGTGGCGGCCCGGGCCTCCCGGCCCCGGATCCGCGGCTTTCACAATGCGGAGTGGGATTTTATCACTGCCGGCCCGGTCGGCGCCCCTGGCTGAAACAGCGGAAAAACGGCGTCCGGCCCTTGCGGACGCGCGGGCGGGCCCCGAACCCCGATTTGCGCGACAATTGCAGCATCGTCCACGCGCGGCGCCCGCCGGCCCCGCCCCCCTGCCCCGTCCCCCGCAATGACAGCGCCGAGCAGCGACACTCCATTCAGCCTCAAACAGATCGCCATCCCGGCATTCGGTCCATCGGTCCTCTACGGCGTCGGCAACGGCGCCATCCTCCCCGTCATCGCGCTCAGCGCCCGTGAACTCGGCGCCTCGGTGGCCGTGGCGGGCCTGATCGTGTCGCTGATGGGCATAGGCTCGCTGGTCAGCAATATCCCCGCGGCCATGATCACGTCCCGCCACGGGGAACGGCGGTCCATGGCGGGCGCGGCCGCCTTCAGCGTGATGGCGCTGCTGCTGTGCATCTTCGCCCCCCATGCCTGGATGCTGGGCGTGGGCGTATTCATGGTGGGCATGGCGTCGTCGGTCTTCCTGCTGGCCCGCCAGACCTACCTGATCGATGCCGTGCCTTCCTATATGCGGGCGCGGGCGCTCTCGACCCTGGGCGGCACGAATCGGATAGGGGTCTTCATCGGCCCCTTCGCCGGCGCGGCCATGATCCACTTCATCGGGCTCGACGGCGCGTACTGGGTGGCCGCCGTGGCGATCTCGGGCTCCGGGTTGATCGCCTGGCTCGCGCCGGAGATGACCAGCGAAAGCCATGCCGCCTCGGCCCGCGCCAAACCGCGGGTCCAGGACATCGCGCGCGACCATGCCAAGGTCTTCCTGACGCTGGGCCTGGGCATCCTGCTGGTCAGCGCGCTGCGGTCGTCGCGCCAGGTCGTGATCCCGCTCTGGGCAGACCACCTCGGACTGGCCCCCGCTTCCGTCTCCATCATCTATGGCCTGGTCGCCGCCATCGACATGTCGGTGTTCTACCCGGCCGGCACCATCATGGACCGGCACGGCCGCCTCTGGGTCGCCCTGCCGTCCGTGCTGCTGATGGGCGGCGCGCTGATGGCCACCTCGCTCACGACCAGCGTCGTGCCCTTCCTGATCGTCTCGCTGATCCTGGGCTTCGGCAACGGCATCAGTTCCGGCATCGTCATGACCCTGGGCGCCGACTCCTCGCCCCCCCACGGCCGCACGGAGTTCCTGGGCATCTGGCGCCTGATCGCCGACGTCGGCAACAGCCTGGGGCCGGTCATCCTGTCGGCCATCACGGCCATCGCGTCGTTGACCATAGGGGTGGCGTCGGTGGGTACCCTCGGCCTGGCCGCCGCCGCCGTCCTTTGGCGATGGCTGCCGAAGAGGCCCCCCCCTGCGCGCTGACGCGCGCCCGGTATGGCGGGGCCCCAGCCGCTACGCGGCAGCCCCCCAAGGGGGCCGGAACCCGCCTTGGGGCGGCCCGGCGCCGGGTCCCGGGGGGCGACGCGGGCGGACCGGCTAAGCCGGATCCACCGCATCCTGGGTCTGCCTGGCATCACGAGGGGGCCTGGGCGGGGCCTGCATCATTCGGGTTTTACGCCGGCTTCGGCGATCACTTCTTCCCAGCGCTTTTTTTCGCTGCGGATGAAGTCGCGCGCCTGGGCCTGGGACTTGATCATCGGATAGGTGCCCAGTTCCGCCAGGCGCGCGGCGAAGGGGCCCTGGCGCAGCGCCGCGTTGACGTCGGCGCTGGCCCGGTCGATCACGGCCTGGGGCGTGCCCTTGGGGGCGAACATGGCGAACCAGCCGGAAGCGACGGTGCCTGGCACGGCGTCCTTGGCCAGCGGAATGCCGTCCAGGCCGGGCAGCGCTTCATCGGCCGTGACGGCGATGGCCTTGATGCGGCCGCTGCGCACCAGCGGGATCAGCGGCGCGGTGCCGTCGACATACAGCGGAATGTCGCCCTTGATCAGCGCCTGGATCGCCTGGGTGGTCCCGCTGAAGCCGATCTGCCGGAAACGGGCATGGCCATACTGGCCCATCATCTCGGACGTCAGGTGGGGAATGGACCCGCGGCGGGGACTGCCGATGACCACGTCGTCCGGCCGGGCCCTGGCGGCGGCCAGGATCTCGGCCACGTTCTTGTAGGGCGCCTGGGCATTGGCGACGAACAGCATGGGCGTATAGGCGATGGTGGCCACGGTCTCGGCATCGCGTTCGATGTCGAAGCGGGCTTCCTTGTACATGACCGGCGTGGTCACGGCCGCCGCGGCGTGGAACAGCCCCAGCGTGTAGCCGTCGGGCGCGGCCTGGGCCAGTTCCTGCATCGCGGCGATGCCGTTGCCGGCGGGGCGGTTCTCCACCACCACCTGCTGGCCCCAGGCCGCGGTCAGCCGTTCGGCCACCAGCCGCGCGATGATGTCCGGGGCGCTACCGGCGATGGACGGCACCACCATTTTCACCATGCGGCCCGGATAGGCCTCGGCGGCAACGGCCGGCGCGGCGGCCAGGATGCCCGACAGCGCCGCGGCGCAGGCCAGTTTGCGATCCATCTCGTGTCTCCTCCGGTACGCGACCGTATTTGATATGCATTCAATTAATGTACGGATAATTGAATGCATATCAAATAATGGTTTGTACGGAGGTATCGGTGCCCATCAAAGTAGGGCAAGCGTCGTAGACACCGCCTGATTTCAGATTTCCCGTCACAGACCGTCCTCGGCGGAAGCGTCGAATTTCCCATGCCTGGATGCCAGGCTGGGCAGCAACAGCAGATTCAACGTGGTAGAAGTCACCAACCCGCCCAGAATGACCAGTGCCATCGGCCCCTCGATCTCCCGGCCCGGGGCGCCGGCTCCCACAGCCAATGGCAACAGTCCGAGCGCTGTCGCCAGCGCCGTCATCAGGATAGGCACCAAGCGTTCGACCGCGCCGCAATGTGCCGTCGAGGCGTTCCAGGGACATCCTTCCGCAAGCGTCAAACTCTCGTAGTGTGAGATAAGCATCACCGCGTTGCGCAAACTGATGCCGAACAAAGTCACGAAGCCCACCAGTGCTCCCAGCGTCACGCCGCCGCCAGCCGCCACCAGAGCCAGCACCCCGCCCGAGAGGGCAAACGGCAGGCTCATCAGCGTCAGCGCCACGTTTCGGATGCGGCGCTGAACCAGCCACAGCATCAACGCAATCGCAACCGCCGCTATCAGCGAATGCCCCAGCAGCTTGCGAGCGGCCTGCGCTTGCGCCTGTGCCGCGCCGGAAAACTCCACATAGTCCCCAGCCGCCAGCCCGGCCTTGCTGGCAATCAACTGCTTGGCTTCGGTCACGAACGAAGCCACATCGCGTCCCGAAACGTTACAAGTGATGGTTTGCACCCGGCGGCCGCCCGAGCGCAGTACGGCGTAGCGGCCCGAGCCGGCGTACACATCCGCCACCTGGTCCAGCCTCACCATCGAGCCTTCAGGCGTCCTGACCGCAAGGGCCTTCACGTCAGCGATATCACGGCGCTCCCCCTGAGCCAGGATGACGCTGACGTTGAACATCCGATTGCCGTCCTGCACCTGTCCTGCCGTCGTGCCCTTGAAAGCGGTCTGCGCGGCATCCAGTACATCGGCAGCGGACAGACCCCAATGGGCAAGCGCCTCGGGCCGAAGCCGAATGGCGATTTCCGGCATTCCGGACGGCGCTTCGACATGCACGCCGGTGGCACCGGACAGTTCCCCTAGCAGGCGGGCAATCCGTCCGGCCTCGGCATCCAGTTGATCTAGGTCCTGGCCGTAGACGCTCACCGCCACAGCGGCGGTATAGCCGGACAAGGTTTCCTCGACGCGTTCGGTCAGGAAAGTCTTGACCGAAAAGACGATGCCTGGCGTTTGCTCCAAGGCACCCAGGATCGCCGTCTCGACCGCGCGTGCTTCGGCATTGGAGGACGTGGGCAGCAGGTCCACGTCGAACTCGCTGTAGTGGGGTCCCCAGGTATCGTCGGCCTGCTCGGCGCGCCCCGCCCGCTGCGCCACCAAACGCACCTCGGGAATCGCCGACAGCCGCGTCGAGATGCCATCGCCGATACGCAGCGACTCGGCCAGGGATGTTCCCGGCAACATGGACACATGGATGATGTAGTGTCCCTCGCGCAGCTCGGGCAGAAAATCGCCGCCCAACCAAGGCAGCATCGCCAGAACCGCGAGCGTCATCGCAACGGCTCCAGCCACTACCCAGGCCCAGCGCCGCTCCACAGCCTCGAGCACTCGCGCATAGCCGGCCTTGAGCCAACCGGCTATGCGCGTATCGCACTCGGCCTCGCAGCGTTTCGGCAACAGTGTCAAACACAATGCGGGCGTGATCGTGATGGCCACCGCCAGCGACGCCATGGTCGCCAACAGGTAGCTCGTCGCCAACGGCGCGAACAGGCGGCCCGCCAGTCCCGGCAGCGTCAACACAGGCAGGAATACCAACCCGATGGCGAGCGTGGCGTAGACCACGGCGCTACGCACTTCCAGCGTCGCATGCAGGACCACCCGAGCGGCCGGTTCGGGGAGAGCGAGCCGCATATTCAACCGCAGCCGCCGGTGGACGTTCTCGACCACGATGATTGCATCATCCACCAGGAGGCCGATGGCTATTGCCAAGCCGCCAAGGGTCATGGTGTTGAGACTGACGCCTCGTTCGACCAGGACGGACACGGCCGCCAGCAACGACAACGGAATGGCGGCCAATGCAATAGCCGACGTACGCCAGTTGGCCAGGAACAGGACTACCACGGCAACCACCAGGCCAGCGCCGATAAACAGCGACTTCTTGACGTTGTCTGTAGCAGCTTCGATGAAATTAGCGGGTCGAAACACGTTCGGAGCCAGCGCCACGCCTTCCGTCTCCAACCGAGGACGCAGCTCGGCCATGGCACTCTCAATGGCCTGAGTCACGGCGACCGTATCGGCGCCATACTGTTCCGATATCATCAACTGCACGGCAGGCTGGCCGTTGAAAGTCGCAGCACCTACCGGCGGCTCAGGCGCTTCGCGCACATCGGCCACATCGCCCAGGGTGAGATTGGCGCCATCCAGCCTGCGCAATACGCTCGCGGCCACCACAGCCGGCTGGCTTGCCGGGGGATCGGTTCGAATGACGATGCGCTGGTTCGCATCATCGATGAAACCGGTGCCGCGCATGCCTAGTGTCTTGCGGGCCGCTTCGAGTATCTCATTGACGGTCAGTCCGTACTGGACAAGCCGGTCGCGGTGCACCTGGATCTGGATCTCCTTCACATCGCCACCGAACACCGAGACCTTCGCCACGCCCGGCACGGCAAGCAGGCGCGGCTTCACCGTCCAGTCCGCCAGTGTCCGCAAGTCCATCATCGTACGCGTGCGGGAAGTCATGGCGGCTACCAGCACGGTACTGACGGAGGAAGTCAGTGCCGACATGACGGGTGCCTGCACGCCGGCGGGAAGCTGCGCTGCCACGGCTCCCAGCCGCTCGGAGAGGTTTTGCCGATCGCGAAAAATATCGCTGTCGGACTCGAAACTTGCCGTCACCACGGACAGACCCTGTATGGACTGCGAACGCAGCCGGACAAGGCCTGCCGCGCCGTTTACCGCGTTTTCCACCAGTTGGGTGACGAGCAACTCGACCTGTTCCGGTGCAAGGCCTGGCGCCTCGGTCTGAATGCTGACCTGAGGTGGGGCGAACTCGGGAAATACGTCATGGCGGGCACTCTGAAGTACAAAAACGCCATAGGCGGAAAGCAAGACGGCCAATGCCAGCGCAGGTCCCCGATAACGCAGCGAGGCCCGGACAATGGCTGTAAGCAGGCGTGGAGCGCTCGTCATTTTTCCTCCTTGCCAGCTGTGTTGGAGGACTGCAACTCCTGCGACAAAAGCGCCTGCGCGCCGCTCGACACCACCGCGCCGCCAACGAAGCCAGGCACGAACCAGCCGTCTTCGATGCGGCGGCCTGAGATGACCTCGCGCCGTTCGAACCGCCCCGATGAAGTCTCCACATAGACCCACCGCTTGCCCTGCCACCACAGCAGCGCATTGATGGGCAACCTCGCGCCGACCTCCTGCCTGCCCGTTCCAACACTCGCGGACAGCGTCATTCCAGAGAGGATCCCCTCTGCACCGGCCTCGTAGAAGAATGCCCCGCGTTGAATGCGCGGGTCAGCCGCCGGAGCCCGGGAAATCAGGCGGGCGGTCCGGAATACTCCACCCGGAGTCGCCACCTTGATGCTGGCGGGCATCGGCTCCACCCCATCCCCCGCTTCCGGGACCACGCGCAACAACACACTCCGGCCGGCCATCAGGCGGCCCCACAGAGGCCCGCGCTGGCTGATCGATACGGCGATCTCCTGGCTCCAGCGAGCACGGACGTTGGCGCGCATGGCAGCCAACGCTGTTTCGCTGGCGCGGGCATTGGCGTCATCGGCACGCCAGGCCGCCTCCGCCACCTCCAGGGCTCGATCAGACACATTGCGATCCTGCTCATGCAGGTTTCGGAGCCGCTCGAAATCCCGTTTCGATGCGACCAGCGCCGCGGCTGCACGATCGGCTTGTGCTTGTGCCGCTGCCATCGTGCTCGCTGCATCGGCCAAATCCTGAATAGACAGGGCCGTGGCTATAGCGGACATTTCCCCCTGCAACTCCACCAGTTCAATGGCGCTGACGCCAATGCCTGCGCGTGCACGCTCCTGAGGGCTGACAGCGATGCCTGGCTGGTCCGGATCGGTTGCGTCGTTACGAGCCGCCAGGACTGGGTGGCTCTCCGGGATCATTTCCGATAACTGCCACCAGGCCCATGGGCTTACGGCCACCCCTCCAATGGCGGCCACGAGGATAAGAAAAAATTTTCGGCTCATGGCTGGCCTTGCTGTTGGGTTGAAGACGACGGAGAAGTCAGAGACTGACGAAGCGCGGTTTCAAGCCGGCCGGCAGCGCGGTGCGCGTCCAGGAGCGCATCGACGCGCGTGGACTCTGCCAGGGAAGCGTCCAACCTCGCAGCCAGTAAAGCCAGTCGGTCCGTCGCGCCGGCCTGGAAGGCCAATTCCGCTGAATGCAGTCGCATGCGTTGATCGTCGGCCATGACTCGTGTCAGCCGTATCACCCGTATCGCTTGCGCATAGGCCGCGCGCGCGGTCTCGATATCGGCAATAGCCTGTTCCTGCACCGCTCTAAATTTCGCGGCAGCCGCTGCACGCCTTGCCTCTGCTTCGGCAATCGGTCCCTGGTTTCGATCGAACAGCGGTAGTATCAATCCCAAGGCCAACGACCATTTGACGGTTCCCGCGTCCCAGGAATAACCAGGACCGATCGAAAGATCTGGATATTGCCTGGCGACCTCCAGCTCCAGGGCCGTCTGCGCGGCTTCGTACTCGGCCAGAGCAGACAGCACATCCGGTCGAGTCCGCGCAGCGAATCCCGCCTCCACATCCATGGCGGCAACCTTGGGCAGTTCATCGTTCGATAGATCGGTGAACGGCAGATCGGCTCGAAATATCGCGCGCTCGGATACGCCGACGGCGGAGGCAAGCGCGCGCAAATGATCGACTCGACGACGAGACGCATCTTCGACCAACAGCACGGACTGCCGAGCAGCCACACGAGCCAGCAAGGCCTCGCCGCTGGATACCAACCCCGCTGCAAGACGCCGCTGGATCTCCGCTGACAACTCTGCCTGGATCAGAGAGCGCTCCCGTGCAAGGGAGTCGATCGGATAGGCGCCGATATAGGCCTCGAGAACACGGGCGCGAACCTGCCAGAAAACCTCTGCCTCGGCATGAACGGCGGCTTGCTCCAGCCACACCGCACGTGCGATGCGATAGCCCCGCTTGCCAGCGGTTTCGATGGGAATGCTCAGCCCCACGCCATACGTCCATGCGTTCGTATCGGGCGCGGCATCGGTATTCTTTTGCGCGGAGCCCGCTAGTCCAGGGTTGGGGCGCGCCCCTGCCGTGATGACAGCCGCCTCGGCAACCAGACGCCGGGCATGCAGAGTAGCGAGATCGGGATTGTGCAGTGCCGCTTCGGCCTGAAGCCGCGCCAGGGCCCAGGGGCCGGGGTCGAGCGAACGCGACTCGAATGCAACGGCCGCGGCCTGCGGATCGATCGGTTTCGCTTGAAAACTAGCGCAGCCGGTCAAGACCACGCTCAGACTGACGGCGGCACGCCATCGCGCGCGCGCGGCCGCCGCCGCCAAGGTAGCGATCAAAGATTGCATGGAAATCCTCGTTTGGGCGAAAAGCTACGGCGCCGGAACCGTCAATGCGGTTTCACGGCGCGGACAACCACACGCGGCGTCAGGCCGCGAGCCCAGTTCGAGGAGGTTTTTCGATGGAAGAAGGCGGGCCGGACGGAGGATGGCCCGATACGACATCCGGGATCGCGCCGTCCGGCTCGTGGAACACCGGCAGCGATTGCTCTCGCGTCGGAAGAGCCACGTTGGCCAAAAGATTCTCGTAGATCGAGCGCTTGGCCTTGGGGGAATACTGCGGGGCGACCTTGGAAGCATCCGCCGACGTATCAGCGGCCACCACGACCGCGGCACCTCCCATCTCGGCAAACATTTCGTCCAGATACGGCGCGTCTCCCAAGTTGAGCACGACGCACAACAAGAGGAGATACATGAGGAGTGGACGAAGTAAGAAGTTCATCCCGGACGGAGGTGACTACACCCAAGAAGAAATACCACACATTCCGCCACCTTTCCAGCCTGCGACCAATCGGATCAAAATCCGGTGGTGCGCATAGCGCCGGACACGAGACCCGGCGGTGGCCGAAGTGCTGGAGCGGGTACTCCGCGCCCTCGGATCAGGCGGGCTTGCGCGCACGCCTGGCGCCCGCGCCGTTCGCCCGCCAGGCGGCGATGCCGTCCAGCGTGAGGCGCAGCCCTTCGTCGAAGGCCGTGGCCGAGCTCAGGCGGGCGAACGAGTGGCTGATGGCGCGCGCGGCGGGGTACCGGTCCGCGGACTCCAGGCGCGCCCGGATGAAATCCTCGTGGTAGGCCGGCATCTGCCGCGAAGCCTCGGCCATGCTGGCACCCACCAGGTACTGGGCGATCAGGTGGTAGGCCAGCGCCACCTGGTCGTGCGTGAAACCGCCCTGCATAATGGCCGAGGCCATGTGGTTGAAGAACACCATGCCGTAGTCGGTCTCGTCCGGCTCGACGTCCTGGAACAACCGGTAGCGGTTGTGCGAGGCCACGTACATGCTGGCGCCCGGGTTGGCGATGGCCACGGCGAAGCTCAGCCGCGCGATGGTCTCGACGTCGGAGCGCCAATCGCCGGTCAGCGCGGGCAGCTTTTCTACCCGCTGGCGGTAGTAGTCGTTCAGGACGCCCGACACCAGCTTGTCGCGCCCGCCCATGTAATAGTGGATCAGGCCGGGCGCCACGCCGAAGTCACGCGCCAGCTGCACCATCGATATCTGGTCCAGCGGCATGCTCTTGGCCAGGTCTATCGCGCGCTGCAGTATGGCCCAGCGGCTCAGCAACGGCTCGGCGGTGATGGGCGATTCGACCTTGGGGGGACGGCCCCGGCGGCGGGGAGCGGTGGCCTGGGCGTCGGCCTTCTTGGGGGCGGGCATGGCGGGCGGGGCGGATGGAAACGTCACTATCGTAGGGAATTATTGCCAGGGCGGCAATTTTCGCGCCGTTCCGGCTCCCGCCCGGGCTCTCGCTATCCGGCCAGCGCCGCCACTCCGGCTGCCTCCATCTCGCGGACCAGATCCGGATACTGGAGCTTCAGGCGGTCGCGATCGACGCGGCCGGTACGGGTCATGAAGCGATAGACGAATTCGTGCGGCGACTCGATCCGCATCCATTCGCCCACACGCTCGTACCAGTTGTACGACGCCTCCGAGGCGCGGATGAGCCGCTGCTTGGCGGGCTTGCGCGACGCCACGTACAACTCCAGCGCGCCACCGATGTCGCCCGGCCGCTGCCGCAGCGCCTCGGCCAGCGCGACGGCGTCCTCCATCGCGATGCGGGTGCCCGAGCCGATGGAGAAATGCGCGCTGGCCAGCGCGTCGCCCAGCAACACGCGGTTGCCCGCATGCCAGGAACGATTGCGGACCACCGGGAACTGGCGCCAGCTGGAATGGTTGGACACCAGCCCGTGCCCATCCAGCTCCGGCGCGAACACTTCCTCGAACAGGGTTTGCCGCGCCCGCGCGTCCATCGCCTCCATGCCGAAATCGTGCCAGGTCCGGTCGTCGCACTCGGCCACGAAGGTGCTCATCGCCGCCGAATACGGGTAGTAGTGCGCGATGAAACAGCCGCCCCGCCATTCGCGGAACACCAGCGCCGGCGTCTCGAACGCCTTGTCGACGCCGTACCAGGCGAAGTGGTTGGTCAGCCGGCCGTGCGTGGTGCCGAAGGCGGCTTCGTCGGCCGCGCGCAGCGTCGAGTTCACGCCATCCGCCCCCACCACCAGGTCGGCGTCCAGCGCCTGGACGTCGGCCAGCCGGTGCTCGTGCCGGACATCCACGTCCAGCCGGCGGGCATGGTCCTGCAGGATGCGCAGCAGGTCGATGCGCGGGATGGCGCCGCCCCCCGCGCCAGGCCGGCGCACGACGATGGGCTGCTCGCGCATGACGATGGTCTGGCGGTCGTTGAAGCGCATGGCGCCCATGAGATCCTCGACCACCTCGGGCGCCGCCTCGCGCAGCGAGGCCAGGCCGCTGTCGGCCAGCACCACGCCGAAGCCGAAGGTTGCGTCCGCCGGATTCTGCTCGTGCACGTCGATGCGCGCGTGCGGCAGGCGCTGTTTGAGCAGGATGGACAGGAACAGTCCCGACGGGCCGCCGCCGACGATGGTGACCCTCATGGCGACTCCGTCGGATCGATGGCGAGGGTGTCCATGTCGAACGCGGCGATGCGGCCCGCCAGGCCGCCGGTCAGCGCGCCGTACCAGACGGCGGGCTTGAAGCCCAGCTCCTTGCGCCGGAAACGCAGGCCGGGCGTGCCGTCGATGCGGGCATAGCCGGCCTCGACGCGATGGACGGCATACCCGCGGGCACGCGCATCGTCCAGCAAGGGGGCGAATTCGGGCACGTCCAGCACATATGCCGAGGCCACGCCGGCCGGCCGGCCGGCATCGTCCAGCGCCGCCGCCTTGCGGCGCCACACCGGCTCGATGCCATCCAGGCGCTCGCCCTGCCCCGCCTCCAGCGCCATCGCCGCCTCCAGCGTGCGGGCCGCGTCGTCGGCGTCGGCCTGGCCGAAGGGCCGCAGCTGGGTCGTGATCTCGATGGGGTAGCCGTTGGGATCGTTGAAGTAGATGGACTCGATCACCTCGTGGCGGATCTGGTAGCGCAGCGGGATGCCGGCCGCTTCCACGCGCGCGCGCCACCGCAGCAGTTCGGCCTCGTCCGGCACCTGCCACGCGGTGTGCGTCGCGCGTTCCTGGTAATGGTCGCTCACGCGCAGTTTGTCCGGGCGCTGCGTGCCGATGTAGTAGAAGAACGCGATGGTGCTGCCGTTGCCGCTATCGAAGAAGAAGTGCAGGAAGTCGGCGTGATCGTCCTGCCCCCAGCCGCGCGCGGAAATCGCGTGCACCAGCGGCAGGCCGAGCTGGTCGCGGTAGAAGCGCACCGTCTCGGACAATTTCCAGGTGGGGCGCGCGGTGTGGTGCACGCCGTGCAATCGCAGGGGGGAAAGCGATTCGGTGTTCATGTCGGAAGTTCCTCGTTGCTGGGCGCGGCCTGCGCCAGGATGGCGGCGATCCGCTCCCGCAGGATCTGCTTGCTGAGCTTGCCCGAGGCCGAGAGCGGGAAATCCGCCAGGACCTCGATGCGTTCGGGCCACTTGTACTTGGCCAGCCCTTCGCCGTGCAGGAAGCGGCCCAGCTCCTCGACGTCCGGCGCGCGCGCCGACGGCCTGAGCGTGGCGAACAGGCATGCCTTTTCGCCATAGACCGGATCGGGCATGCCGACCAGCGCGCAATTCAGGATGGCGGGATGGCGGCTGACGACGCCTTCGACCTCCTCGGCGTTGATCTTCTCGCCGCCGCGGTCGATCACGTCCTTGATGCGGCCCTGGAAGAAGTAGTAGCGCCTGCCGCCCTCGACCCGGCTGGACATCAGGTCGCCCGAGCGGTAGTGGCCGTCCGCCGTGAAGCGGTGCGCGTCCTCGGCGGCGGACTTGTAGTAGCCCTGGATGGTGTACGGGCCGCGAAACAGGGCCTCGCCGATCTCGCCGTCCGCCACCGGCTCTTCCGTGCCGGGACGCACGATCTTCACTTCATCATGCGCGGACACCGGCCGGCCGACCGAGCCGTCGTTCAGGTGGCGCGGATCGTCTTCCCGGGTGAACATGATCACGCCCTCGGTCATGCCGAAGATATGCCGCGCCGGGGAGCCGGTAAGCCGGGCCATTCCGCCCGCGTTCTTCGAAGTGATGAAGCGCCGGCGCGCTTTCTCGTCCTCGCCGGCCCGGGCCAGCTCGGGCGCGATGCGGGTCAGGATCGGGCCGGGCGCGCCGAACCAGGTGGGGCGGTGCTCCCGGACCAGCGAGCACAGCGCTTCCTCGGCCAGGTCGGGCGCCACCGTGACCGTGCCGCCGCACAGCAGGAAAGGCCCGAAGCAGCATCCCATGTTGAGGTTGTGCATGTACGGCGTGGGGAAGAACAGTACGTCGTCGCGGGTGTAGCCGTTGCAGGCGGCGACCTCTCGCATGTTGTACAGATACTCGCTCTGGAAGCGGGGGATGATCTTGGGCACCCCGGTCGTGCCGCCGGACAGCTGGAACACCGCCACCTGCCAGGGGTCGTGCGCGATGTCCGCCAGCATCGTCCTGGCACGTTCCCACGGCATGCCGTCGATCAGGCGGCGCAGCCCGTGCGCGCCCGCGCGCGGCTCGCCCCGCGCCTGGACGATGTGGCGCAGCGTGGGCACGGCCTCCTGCATCTCGCGCGCGAAGGCCACATCGTCGAACCGGGCGTCGTCGCCCTGGACGAGATGCAGGCGGGCGTCGGCCAGCTTCGCCAGATAGCCGACCTCCAGCCTGCGGAAGGCGTGCAGCGCGCAGACAGGGATCAGGCCCGCCTTCAGGCAGGCCAGGAAGGCCACCAGCAGTTCGGCGCAGTTGCCGCTCTGCAGCAGCACGCGGTCGTGCTGGGCCAGCCCCAGCGCCAACATGGCCGCGCCCAGCCGGTCGCTGTCGCGGTCCAGTTCGCGATAGCTCATCCGTACCTGCGGCCCCACCAGGGCCAGCCGGTCGGCATGCAGGGCGAACGAACGGGCGAACGCTCCGGCCAGCGTCTCGCTGCCCAGCAGGCCCAGCCCCGCGTAGCGGCGCAGGCGGTCGGCGTCGGGATAGCGCACGCCCTCCAGCCGGATTTTCGGTTCCACGTCGATCATGTCTCCATCCATCTTCGTTCTTCCGCTACCCCATCTTCTCGCGCAGCCACTGGCCCACCGCGCGTCCGGCGACACGCTGGCCGGGCTCTTCGCCCGGAGCCAGCGCCAGGCCGTGATGGTTGCCGCGCACCCGCACGTGGCGCTTGTCCGCGGCCCCGATCTGTTCGTGGATCATCCGGATGTCGGCCGGGAAGGTGCATTGATCCCCCGTGTACTCCACCAGCAGCGTGGGCTGGGTGATGGCGCCCGCGGTCTTTTCCAGCGAAGCGTTGGACGACAGCCCCGACCAGGTGGACAGCCAGGACTCGGGCGTGACCACCCGGCCGAACCCGACGCTGCCGCAGTTCGAGACCAGCGGATTCCGGCCCCACAGCGATCCCGTCCGGCGGTCCGACGGATCGAGGGAGATGTCCCAGGAGCGAAGATCGGCGTCGGTGCGCCACACCTGGAAGATGGGCGCATGCGCCGCGATCCGCTGGTCGGCCATCGACGCCCCGCCGGCCTTCACCTTCGCCCTGGCTTCGGCCTTGCGCCGCAGCAGCTCGCGCGCGCGGGCGTCGATCCGCGCCACCCGCGCGGCCTGGGCGGCCCGGTAGCGCCGGACGAATGCCGGGTCGTAGGTGGCGGAGCCGGCCTCGGCATCGTAGCCGTTGTCCCGCGAGAAGGGATCCAGCGCGGCGTCGGTTTCCAGCGGATCGTCCTCGGACACCACCGAGGGATCGATGCCGGCCATGAGCAGCCTGCCCTGTCCCGGATGCGGCGACAGCAGGATCATCCCGTCCGCGCGCGGCATCTCCAGCCCGGCCAGGGCGACAGGCCGCCCGCCCGGCGCCCGGGCGATGCGTTCGGCCCCGGGCAGCGACGACTGCTGGTTGTAGAAGGTGTACAGGCCGGCGCCGCCTGAGTTGCCCAGCATCGCGATCTTCTCGTAGCCCATTGCCCGCAGGTGCGCCATGCCGGCCGCCACGTCGAACAACGCCACCTCGTGCTCCAGCCGCAGGTCGTTGCCGATGGAGCGCGATCCCTGCACCCAGCAGGCGCATCCGGCATCCAGCACATGGGGCACCATGTAGTGCGTCACCGCCATTTCACGCGGATGCATCAGCGACACGACGGTCTTGCCGGACTCGGCGGTGGTGAACAGGAAGCCCAGCGTGCGCTGGCCGTCCGCCGTGCCCAGTGCATAGGGAACCACCTGGTACGGCCGGCTCATGAGCCGGGGGTCCCACGACGCCCCTCTCATGCCGGCCGTGACGACCGGCTTGTCGGTAGTGGCCAAGGGAGTCTCCTCGAAATAAATATCACCCTATCAATAAAATTATTCCTTATTTGACATCATGTCAATTATTTCCGGCCGACAGCCCTGCCCCCATTGTCGGCGGCGCCGGGCCGCCGTACCATCTGACGCCCATGGAACGATCAGGACGCCCCAGGAGCCCACGATGAACGACGAACTCGTCTTCTATACCCATCCCATGTCCCGCGGCCGGATCGCGCGCTGGATGCTCGAGGAAGTCGGCCAGCCCTACCGTACCGAGGTGCTGGACTTCGCCACGTCCATGAAACGTCCCGAGTACCTGGCGATCAACCCCATGGGCAAGGTGCCCGCCATCCGCCACGGCGGCACCGTGGTCACTGAATCGGCGGCGATCTGCGCCTACCTGGCCGACGCCTTCCCCCAGGCCCGGCTGGCGCCGCCGCCCCAAAGCCCCCTGCGCGGCCCCTATTACCGCTGGATGTTCTTCTGCGCCGGCCCCGTGGAAGCGGCGGTCACCAACCAGGCGCTGGGCGTCAGCGTGCCCGAGGACAGGCGGCGCATGGTGGGCTACGGCACGCTGGCCGAAGTGCTCGACGCATTGGAGGCGGCCGTCGCGGGGGGCGACTACGTGGCGGGGGACAGTTTCACCGCGGCCGACGTCTACGTGGGCTCGCAGCTGGCCTGGGGCATGATGTTCGGCACCATCGAGAAACGCCCGGCCTACCAGCGCTACGTGCAGCGCCTGACCGCCCGCCCGGCGGCGGTCCGGGCGCAGCAGATCGACGACGGCCTGGCGGCGGCCGCGAAGGCAGGCAAGGCCGGCTGACCTCAGCGCGCCACGTGCAGAAAGTGCCGGTGGCGCTCGTACTGGTCCAGGATGTCGCCGATCACGGCATCGCGGCTCCATCCCATGATGTCGTAGTCCTGGCCGCCCTCGCGCAGGTGGACCTCGGCCCGGAAGTACTTGCGTCCCTCTTCGTCGCGCACCTCGGCGGCGGTCAGGCCGGGACGCACGAAGGACTCCGGCCGCACGGCGTAGGAAAAATCCAGGGCCTCCTGGTGCACGACCTCCAGCGCCACCTCGCCGTCCTCGCCGTCGCGCACCCGCGCCTCGTAGCCCAGCTTGTGCAGTTCCTCGACCACGGCCTCCATGGCCGGCCGCACCACATCGGCGGTAAAGCGCAGCACGTGCGCGCGGCGCGGCATCATGACCATGTTGCGCAGCCGCGATTCCCAAGGCTCGCCGCCCCCCGACGGCCGCGACAGCGCCAGCGACTGGTGGTGGATGCGGCGTTTGGTGGCGTCCAGCCTCAAGGCCTTGAACAACCCCCATACCGACGCCAGCAGCACGATGGAGAACGGCAGCGCGCTCGCGATGGTCGCGGTCTGCAAGGCCTGCAGCCCATCGGCCAGCAGCAGCGCCACCGCCACCACGCCGGTCAGCACCGACCAGAAGATGCGCTGCCACACCGGCGTGGACTCGGCGCCCCCCGAGGCCAGCAGGTCCATCACCAGCGCGCCCGAATCGGCCGAGGTCACGAAGAACACCACCACCATCGCGATGGCCAGCATGGAAATGGCGCGCCCCCAGGGGTAGTGTTCAAGGAAGGCGAAGAGCGCCAGGGAACTGTCCGCCTTGACCGTGCCGGCCAGGCTGTCCAGATGCTCGAACAGCACCAGGTGGATGGCCGAGCCGCCGAACACCGTCATCCACAGGAAGGTGAAGCCCGTAGGCACCAGCAGCACGCCCAGCACGAACTCGCGTATGGTCCGGCCGCGCGAGATGCGGGCGATGAACAGCCCCACGAACGGCGACCACGCGATCCACCAGCCCCAGTAGAACAGCGTCCAGCCGCCGATCCAGTCCGTGGGCTGGTAGGCGTAGAGGTTGAAGGTCTTGGCGACGATGTCGGACAGGTAGGCGCCGGTGTTCTGCAGGAAGCTCTGCAGCAGGAAGATGGTCGGCCCGACCGCCAGCACGAAAAGCAGCAGGATCACGGCCAGGTACAGGTTGAGCTCGGACAGGATGCGTATGCCGCGGTCCAGCCCGCTCGCCACCGACAGGGTCGCCAGCCCGCAGGCGATCGCGATCAGGATGATCTGGGTGCCCGTGCCGACGGGCGTGCCGAACAGATGGTGCAGGCCGCTGTTGATCTGCGCCACGCCCAGCCCCAGCGAGGTCGCGACGCCGAACACGGTGCTGATGATCGCGAAGATGTCCACGGCGTTGCCCACCGGACCGTAGATGCGGTCGCCGATGAAGGGATACAGCGCGGACCGCAGCGTCAGCGGCAGGTTGTGGCGGTAGCTGAAATAGGCCAGGATCAGCGCCACGATCGCGTACAGGGACCAGGCATGCAGGCCCCAGTGGAAGAAGGTGATCTTCATGGCCTCGCGGGCCGCGGCCACCGTGCCCGCCTCGCCCACCGGCGGCGCGACCAGGTGCATGACGGGCTCGGCCACGCCGAAGAACATCAGGCCGATGCCCATGCCGGCCGAGAACAGCATCGCGAACCAGGTGAAATTCCGGTAGTCGGGCTCGCTGTGGTCCGGGCCGAGCTTGATGTTGCCGTAGCGGCTCACGGCCATGAACACCACCGACAGCAGGATGATCGCGACCGCCAGGATGTAGAACCAGCTCGCGTTGGTGAGTATCCACCGCTGTATCGCGTCGAAGACATCCCCCACGATGCGCGGGGCGGAAACCGCGCACACCACCAGCGCCAGGATGAAAGCGGCCGCTGTGAAGAACACCGGGCGATCTATCGTTGTTTTCATGAGGACTCCCGTTGGACAGGCCCGCGCGCGTGCGGCGGGTATCGCCTGCCCCCGCATTTTTTCATCCCCGGCCCCCTCCAGGCAAACGGCGATGTGTTAACCAGTTAACCGACAACCCTGCCGCGCCCCCGCAGAATGGCATCATTCACGGTGGAGACTTGCGATGACAACCCTGCGTACCGCGCTGGCCGCGCTGCTGGCCTTGACCGCGACGGCTCCCGCCGCGGCGGCCGATTTCCCGACCCATCCCATCAACCTCGTCGTGCCTTTCGCCGCGGGCGGCACGACCGACCTGCTGGCCCGCACGGTGGCCGGCGGCATGAGCCGGCAACTCGGCCAGACGGTGATCGTCATCAATCGCCCGGGCGCGGGCACGGTGGTGGCGGCGCAATCGGTGGCCAAGGCGCCGGCCGACGGCCACACGCTGCTGGTCGCCAGCAACGCCACCCTGGCCATCAATCCCCTGCTGATGAAGGACGTGGGCTACTCGCCCACCGATTCCTTCGGCTACGTCTCGCTGCTGGGCACGGTCCCCAACGTGGTCGTCGCCCGCCCCGACGCCCCGTGGACCACCCTGGTCCAGGCGCTGGACCAGGCGCGCGCGCGGCCCAAGGGGCTGGCCTACGGCTCCATGGGCGCGGGCACCTCCAACCACATCGGCATGGAATTGGTGGGCCTGCAACGTTCGGCCACGCTGCTGCACGTCCCCTACAAGGGCAGCGCGCCCGCGCTGGTGGACCTGATGGGCGGCAACGTCGACGTGGTGGTGGACACGCTGGCCGCCACGCTGCCGCAGGTCCGGGCCGGCAAGCTCAAGGCATTGGCCATCCTGAGCGCCAGGCGCTCGCCGCTGGCGCCCGACATCGGCACCGCGCAGGAACAGGGCGCGGGCGAGGTCGACCTGTATTCATGGTTCGGCATCGTCGCGCCGGCCGGCACCCCCGCGCCGGTGATCGACCGCCTGAACGCCGCCGTGCACGCGGCGCTGGCCGACCCCAATGTCGCGGCCACCCTGAAACAGGCCGCCATCGAACCCTCGGGCTCGACCCCGGGCCAGTTCGCCGAGTTCGCCACCCGGCAGCGCGAGCTGTATGCCCGTATCATCGAACGCACCCGGATCACGCTCAACTGACGGCCACCATGCATCCCTACGTCTCTTTCATCAATCCCGACCGCCTGCCCGCCCCCAACGGCTTCACCCATGTCGCCATCGCCCCCGTCGACCGGCTGATCATCGTCTCGGGACAGGTGGCCTACGCGCAAGACGGCAGCATCGTCGGCAAGGGCGACCTGGCCGCCCAGACCCGGCAGGTGTTCGAGAACCTGGCGACGGCGCTCGAAGCGGCCGGTTCGGCGCTGGCCTACGCGGTCAAGCTCAACTACTTCGTCCGCGACCTGACCGAGGAAGCGGTGGCGACCATACGGCGCGTGCGCGCGCCCTACCTGGACGCGGACCATCCTCCTGCCAGCACGCTGGTGGGCGTGGCCGCGCTGGCCCGGCCCGACCTGCTGCTGGAGGTCGAGTGCCTGGCGCTGCAGGTGCCTCAATACCCGTCCGAATAAAACCGGGCCAGTTGCGCCACATCCGGCACCCGCAGCCTGCCCCGCGTGCCCAGGACCAGGCCCGCGCGCTCCAGCGCGGCCAGCCTCAGGCTGGCCCAGGTGCGGCTGATGCCGGCCATCTTGGCCAGGTCCGCGCGGGTCACGCCGACGATCTCGGCGCCATGGCCGTCGTAGCCGGGAGCGGCCAGCGCGAGGTCGTGCAGGATGCGCGCCAGCTTGGCCGTGGCCGAATCCAGGACCCGGGGGCCCGACCGCGCGATGCTGTTGGTCGCCAGCATCGCGGCCACGCGCGCCACGTTGATGGCGAAAGCCGGCACCGTTTCCATCAACGCCAGCAGATCGGCCCGCTCCATCGATGACAGCGACGCCGGCTCCAGGGCCTCGCACGAGATCGCGCGGGGCTGGTCCAGCAGCGTGCTCAGCAACCCCAGCGTCTGGCCCGACGACCAGACCGCGGTCGTGAATTCCTCGCCCGAGGCCGCCAGATGATAGGTGCGCAACCGCCCCGCCCGTATCACCCACAGCCGCGGGCTGGGGTCCCCCTGCGCGAACAAGGGCTGGCCACGCGCGAGTTCGCGCGCCGACATGCGATCGCGCACGGCACGCGCCTGCGCCTCGGACAGGCGCTCCAGCAACAGCGAAAAAGCGGTGTCGGGCGAAGTCATGGCGCATTCTTCTCGCCGTCCGGGGAAAAATCAACCAACTCCTGTCCCGAAGGATTCATTACACTGCCCGCGTAGCAGCCCCTGTCCTGTCGACCCGTCGCGGAAACCACGATGCTTCAAACGTACTCGGAACGCTTGCTTGCCAACACCTTGAAGGACCTCGTGCGGCGCGGCACGCTGGAGGTCACGCTGCCAGGCGGCCGCCGCCTGGCGTTCGGCGACGGCGCATCGCCGCGCGCCGCCATCCGTTTCACCGACACCCGCGCCGTGCTGGCGCTGCTGATGGACCCCGACCTGCGCCTGGGCGAGCTTTTCATGGACGAAAGGCTGGTGGTCGACGAAGGCAGCATCTACGACGTGCTGGAACTGCTGCTGCGCGATGCCGACGCGGCGCAGCCCGGCGCCGCGGTGCGCCTGCTGGACACGGTGCGCATGTCGATACGGCGCTTCCTGCAGAACAACCGCCCCGGCCGCGCGCGCGCCAACGTCGCGCACCACTACGACCTGGACGACCGCCTCTACGCGCTGTTCCTGGACGACCAGCGGCAATACTCCTGCGCCTATTTCGAACACCCCGGACAGAGCCTGGAAGCGGCCCAGCGGGCCAAGCAACGGCATATCGCCGCCAAGCTGCTGGTCGAGCCCGGCCACCGCGTGCTCGATATCGGCTGCGGCTGGGGCGGCTTGACGCGCTACCTGGTCGAGGTCGCCGGCGCCGGCCACGCCACGGGCATCACGCTGTCCGAAGAACAACTGAAGGGCGCGCGTGGACTGGCCGCCCGGACGGCCCGCCCGGCGGCCTACGACTACCGCCTGGAGGACTACCGCGCGACACCCGGCCGCTTCGACCGGATCGTCTCGGTGGGCATGTTCGAGCACGTGGGCGTGGGCTACCACGATGCCTTCTTCCGCAAGTGCCATGAACTGCTGGCCGACGACGGCGTGATGCTGCTGCACTTCATCGGCAACTCCGACGTGCCGGACTTCAACAATCCCTGGATAGAGAAATACATCTTCCCCGGCGGCCACATCCCGTCCCTGTCGGAATTCACGCCCGCCATCGAACGCTCGGGGCTGGTCGTCACCGACATCGAGGTGCTGCGCCTGCACTACGCGAGCACGCTGCGGATATGGCGCGACCGCTTCCTGGCCAGGCGGGCCGAGGCCGTGGCGCTGTACGACGAACGCTTCGCCCGCATGTGGGAGTACTACCTGTCGATGTCGGAAACGGCCTTCCGCTACCAGGACATCGCCATCTTCCAGGTGCAACTGGCCCGGCGCCAGGAAAGCGTGCCGCTGACGCGGGACTACGTGGGCGAGCGGGAGGCCCGGCTGCGCGAGGCGGAAGCCCGCCTGGACAGCCCGCGCCTCATGCCTTCAGGAACATGAAGACGCTCATCGAGATGCCCACCAGCACCACGGCGGCCCGCATCACGGCGACCGGCACGCGGCGCGCCAGCCGCGCGCCGGCAAACCCGCCCACCGTCGCGCCCACGGCCATCACGCCCGCCTCGCGCCATTCGACCAGCCCGCCCGCCACGTAGACCACGGCCGCCACCACGGTCAGCACGCCGGAAAGCAGGTTCTTGAGCCCGTTGATGGCAGTGAAATCGCCGCGCCCGGACATGCCGAACAAGGCCAGCAGCATGATGCCCATGCCGCCGTTGAAATAGCCGCCATACAGGCTGACGGCGAACAATCCCCCCGCCGTCGCGCCCGGGGACAGCACCCGCCCGCGCGCCATCCTCGGCATGAGGGGCGCGCACAGGAACAGCGCGGTGGCGAACAGCAGCAGCCAGGGCGCCACGCTCCGGAAAACGCCTCCCGACGTCCACAGCAACAGCATCGCCCCCGCGCTCCCGCCCGCCAGGGCAATGCCCGACAGCCGCGCGAGCGAACCCGGCCCGGACTGCGCGATGTCGCGCCGCAAGGCCCAGGCACCGGTCAGATAACCGGGCAGCAGCGCCAGGGTGCCGGTGGCATTGGCGACGGCCGCGGGCATGCCCACGGCGACCAGCGCGGGCAGCGTAAGAAAGCTCCCTCCGCCCGCGGCGGCGTTGAGCATGCCCGCGCCGCAGGCTGCCGCCAACAAAAGCAGGTCCGACATCACTTCCCCATCACCTGAGCCGCTGGCTCCGCAGCGGCGCGACGGCGCGCATATCCACGCTCGGATCGCGCCCCCCCGCCACGTCGGCGATGACGCGTCCCGTCAGCGCGGCCAGCGTCACGCCCAGATGGCCGTGGCCGTAGGCCAGCAGGACATGGGGCGTGGCCGGGGCCTGCCCCAGGATGGGACGGCTGTCGGGCACGGAAGGACGCGGCCCCACCCATGTCGATACCGGCTCGGCATCCACGCCCCGGACGTACCGCTCCAGACCACGGAATACACGCCCCGCGCGCGCATGGTCGGCCGGGGCATCGGGATGCGCGAACTCCGCCACACTGGCCATCCGGATACCGGCGGCCATGGGCGTCAGCGCCACCTTGCGCTCCACCATCAACACCGGCAGGCGCAATGGGCTGCTGCCCGGCGCCAGCATGACGTGATAGCCGCGCTCGGCGACCAGCGGGATATCCACCCCCAAGCCGCGCGCCAGCCGATGCGACCATGCGCCGGCGGCCAGCACCACCCGATCGGCGCGCAGGCGCCCATCCTTCGTCAGCACGCCGCCGGCATCGATGCCGGTCGCCTGCGCGCGCAGGATGCGTCCGCCCAGCGCCTCGACGCGGGCAGCGAGGCGCCGCGCCAGCACCAGCGTATCCGTGACGTATCCCATACCGGGTATCCACATCGCGCCGCCAACATGATCGGTCAACGCGGGTTCCATGGCCCGGGCCTCGTCCGTGTCGAGCGGCGTGCACGCCACCCCCAGGCCACGCCGGGATTCATAGGCGCCATGCGCGGCCCGCAGTGCCGCCGGCGACCCGAACACATGCAGGGCGCCTGACCGCCGCACCAGATCGTTGCCGCCGATGTCGTCCAGCACGGGCTGCCAGGCCTCCCAGGCCTGCGCCATCATCGCCGCCATGGCATGGGTGCCGACGCGCGCGCGCTCGGCGGTTCCCTGCGCCACGAAGCGCGCGAACCAGGGAAGATGGCGGCCGGCATAGCCGGGCCGCACGATCAGCGGACCGTCCGGGTCGCGCAGCAGCCGGACCGTCTGCCCCAGGATGCCGGGCGCGGACTGCGGAAAAATGGACGCGATGGCGATATGGGCGGCGTTACCGAAGCTCGCGCCCTCGCCCACGCCACCGCGGTCGATGACCGTCACGGCATATCCGTCCCGCTGCAAGGCATGGGCACACGCGAGGCCCACCAGCCCCGCGCCCAGCACCACGACCGAACCTCGCGCGGATGCGCTCATGCCTGCACCTGCGGCATGGCCCCATCCCGCAGATCGCCCAGGCTGTCCGCGCGCAGCGCGCGCCACAGCACGCCCGCGGCCGACGCCGTCGCGGCGCGCAGATCGCCTTCGCCCACCAGCGCCCTCGTGTCGGCGGGCGTCAGCAACAGGCGCAGCGCGCTGTCGGGTTCGTCGAACCCGGCGATCAGGCGCAGCGCGGGGATGCCGCAGGCCGCGAAATTCGCATGGTCGCTGTTGGGCATGAGCGGCAGATGGACGCCCAGCGCGCCACCCGCCAGCGATGCGCCCGACCGGGCGAACTCGCCCAGCCGGACGAATCCCGACGTCAACGCGGTCAGGCGCGGCGACCCCGCCAGCGAATCGAGATTGATATTGAGCGCCATCGCGGCGCGCCGCGCCCCGGGAAGCGCCGCCAGCCATTCGCGCGAGCCGTTCAACGCCCATTCCTCGGCGCTGAACAGGCACACGGTCAGGCCCCGGCGCATGGCGTGCATCCGGGGGGCGAACGCCCGGGCCAACGCCATCGCCGCCGCCACGCCGGTCGCATTGTCCAGGGCGCTCTCCGCCAAGGGGTGCCCGTCGATGTGGGCGGACAGCACGACGCGCTCGTCCGGCTGCGCGGCCTGGCCAGCCGGCAGGTCGAGCACCAGCGTGTCGGTCCGCGCCTGCGGCAGGTCTTCGCCATCGATACGCACATGGACGCGCGCTCCGGGGTGCCGCAACGCCGCGCCGGCCTCGGCGGAAATACCCATGGCCGGAATGCCCGGTCCCCCGCCGCGGCCCGAGGATCCCGACACCGGACCTATCCCGGCCTCGGGCTGGACGACCAGGAAGGCGGCCGCCCCCGCCCGCTGCGCCGCGGCAAGCTTGACGCGGCGATGGACGGTCTGCGTGGAAAAGGGATACTCGTGCCGCACCATGACGGCGTGCCCGCGCACGCCCTCGCCCGCGGCGGCGATCATCTCGGGCGTTCCCCGCCCCAGGTCGAGCACGGGCACCTCGATCCCCGCTGCCGGCGTGAACGCCGTCCCCAGCAGCGGCACGGCCTCCAGTTGCCGGCCGTCGGGCAGGCGCGTCAGGGCGGCATGGTCGCACCGCCACCCGGCATAAGGCGTCGATTCGCGCGCGACCGGTCCGAAAGCGGCCAACTGCCGCTCGCACCAATCCTGCGCGGCGCGTTCGCTGGCGGTACCCGCCATGCGCCCGCCGTGCCGGCACAGGGCCTCGAAGTCGGTCCACAGCTCTTCGTCCTGCCGAAGGCGCGCGGCGACCTCGCCGAAGGCCGCCTGCTCGGCGGTCCGCGCGCCCGCATCGTCCCGCGTCATGCCAGATGCTCGTCGAGGAAGGCCAGCGTGCGCTGCTGGGCCAGGGCCGCCGATTCCGCGTGGTAGAGATCGCGCTGGTCGCAATTGAAGCCATGCCCCGTGGCGTAGAAATGCACGGCCGCCTCCGGCGCCGCGCGGCCCGGCTCCATCATCTTGTCCCTGGAGACCAGGTGATCGCGCTCGCCCCAATGCAGCATCATGGGAATGCGCGGCGTCGGCGCGATCACGGTGGGAATGGCGTTGCCGTAGTACGAGACCGCGCACGCGAATCCCGTGCCGCGCGCGGCGGTCACCCAGGCCGCCGTTCCGCCCCAGCAGAAACCGACGATGCCCACCTTCCCGGCTTCGGCGGCGAACATGCCGGCGGCCTCGATGTCCTTGACCGCATCGTTCCAGTCGATCAGTCTCATCAGGGCCTGGCCCTTGCGGACGTCGTCGTCGCCGTACCCCAGGTCCAGCCCCGGCTCCACGCGATCGAAGACGCCGGGCGCGATCGCGAGATAGCCCCATCCCGCATACCGGTCGGCCACGCTGCGTATGTGGCTGTTCACGCCGAAGATCTCGGGCAGGATGACCACGCCCGCCCGTGGCGCGCCCGCCGGCCGGGCCACGTAGCCGTCGAATTCGAAACCGTCAGCCGAGGCCAGGCGCGTCAGTACACCGCTCATTGCATACTCTCCTTGTTCGCACGAACACCTGTCGGTGCCGTTCATCAATCCACTTTGATACCGGCCTGGGCGGCCACGTCGCGCCAGGCGGTGAATTCCCGGTTCATCAGGCCGGCGAAGGCCGCCGCGTCGCGCGTCGCCGGCGAAATGCCCAGCGCCGCGAAGCGCTCCACGATGGCCGGATCACGCATGGCCGCCGCCACCGCCTTCGCGATGCGGGCCGAGATGTCGGCGGGCAGCCCCGCCGGCGCGATCACCCCCCACCAGTTCAAGACGTGCACGCCCTGCACGCCCAGGCGATCGAACGTGGGAATCTCGGGAAAGTCCTTCAACGGCTCGGGCGACGCGACCGCCAGCGGCCTCAGGCGTCCACTCTTGACCAGGGGCATGCCCGAGGCGGTGCTGGTGAAGATGGCATCCACCTGCCCGGCGATCGTCTCGTTCATGGCGGGCCCCGACCCGCGATAGGGCACGCTGGCCAGGGACGTCTTGGTGCGCAGCTGGAGCAGTTCGGCGGCCAGGTGGCCCAGCGAACCGGGGCCGGCGTTGGCGATGTTCACGGGACGATCGTGCGCCTGCTTGAGGAACGCCGGCAGGTCGGCCGCGCCCGCAGCCGGCACGAACAGCACCAGCGGCGCGGATCCCACCTGGGCGACGGTGGAGAAATCCTTCGCCACGTCGTAGCCCGGCGACGTACGGCGCACCGCCGCATTGAGCACCAGGGCGACATCGGCCAGCATGATCGTGTAGCCATCGGGCGCGGAACGCGCCAGTTGCGTCGCGGCGATCGCCGTGTTGGCTCCCGCGCGGTTGATGACCACGACCGATACGCCCAACTGTTTCTGGAGCTGCGGAGCCAGGGCCCTGACGACGATGTCGGAGGCGCCGCCCGGCGCATACGGCACGACGAACTCGATCGGCCGGGACGGATAGGAATCGGCCAGGACGGGAGCGGCGGCCGCGGCGCCTGCCGCGCCCGCGAGGCAAAGACGGAGAATGGAAAGGACACGCATGTCACGGACGCCTGGAGGAATGAGAGGCGCCACATTAAGTTCCACCATGAGGGGGGTCAAACGAAAACTTCGAGACCCTCATTCCGCCATGGAATACCCCGGATCCAGGTGTTTCTGTATGCGCATCTGTGTCGCTTCGGCCTCGGCCAGCATCCAGTCCAGGAACCGGTCCCGGGCCGCGCCATGGCCCGCGCCGGTGGGCAGCACGGCATGGTAGGCATACCGCGTCCGCACGCATTCGCCCAGCGGGCGCACCAGGCGGCCGCTCTCGAGCTGGTCCAGCACCAGGAACAGCGGACAGATCGCCACGCCCAGCCCCGCGACCACCGCCGGGATCAACACGGAGAACCCCTCGAACAACAGGCCCGTGCCGGCGCGGGGCGTCCACGCGGGCGCCGCGCCCGCGCTCCATTCCCGCCAGTCATAGCCGCGCTGCGCCCGCTGCAATACGGGCAGGGCCTGGATCTGCCGCAGCGTGGCGCGCGTATCCCCGAGCAGATCGGGACTGGCCACGAGCGCCATTTCCCGCCCGAGCAGGCGTATCGCCCGGGCATCGGGCCAGCGGCCGGCGCCGACCCGGACCTCCAGGTCGAAGCGCTCGGTCACCGGCGAGAAGTCCGGCAGGCGCGGACGGACCGCCAGGCGCGTGCCGGGCGCCCGCTCGCGGAAACCCGGCAGGCGGGGAATCAGCCAGTATGACGCGAAGGCCGGCGACGCGGATATCTCCACCGCGGCCGCGGGCGTTTTTTCCCCGGCCACTTCCTGAGCGATCGCCGTGCCCTCCTGCAGCATGGCCAGCGCATCGCCGGCATGCGCGAGGTAGGCGCGGCCGGCGGGCGTCAGCGCCAGGAGTTTTCCCGAACGCACGAACAGCCGGCAGCCCAGTTGTTCCTCCAGCGCCTGCACCTGTTTGCTGACGGCGCTCTGGGTCAGGCACAGCGTGTCGGCCGCGCGGGTGAAGCTGTTGCAGCGGGCGACCTCGATGAATGCGCGCAGGACCGGTATGGAGGGAATGTTCATGATGAAGGACGCAGGCCAGGAAGCCGCCCCCCGGGGCAGCCAGGGTTCGCCGCGGCGCTGCATAACATTTGCTTATCGATAGCGCCGAGAATTCGATTATGTCGCCGGACACGGTACGACCCAGAATGGCTCCAGTCTAATCCAGAGCCATCCGGGAGCCTCCGATGCCGGACATCATCGGCGAATACATCGACCGCCTGGTCACGGTCGAAATGCGCAACCGCGCAATGAACCACAACATCATCGGCCCGATCTACGACCAGGCGCGCGCCGAAGGCGGCGGCAGGCCGATCAGCGCGCGCGCCGCGCAGGCCCTGGCCGATACCGTGCGGCCCGGCGACCGCGTCCTGATCGTGACCGGCGCGGGCTACGCGCCCGAGGCGCCGAACGGCGAGAGCGACGGTCCGCCCGGCGCGGCGGCCCTGGCCCATGCCCTGTTCTGGGGATTGCAGGCAGTCCCGGTATTCGTGACCGAACCCTGCCACGCCCCGCCGGTCGTCGCCAGCAGCCAGGCCGCGGGCATCATGGTGCGCGACTATGCGCTGTGCCGCGACCGCCGCATGGGCGCGGCGCTGGCGACCTCGCCCGAGCGGCAGGACGACGTGCAGGCCTGGGCCGCCGGCCTGCTGGACGACTACCAGCCCCGGGCCATCGTATCGATCGAACGCCTGGGGCCCAACGAGCACGGATTGATCCACTATTCCACGGGTGTACGGCCCCGGTCGGGCGTCGACCTCTCGCCGCTCTTCGCGCTGGCCGCGCAGCGCCAGGTCCTGTCCATCGGCATCGGCGACAACGGCAACGAGATCGGCTTCGGCCGGATCTTCGACTTCATGAAATCGTTCCATCCCTACGGCCGGCATTGCCAGTACGAAGGCGGGGTGGGCGTGCCGACCACGGTCGCGACCGACATCTTCCTGCCGGCCTCGATCTCCAACTGGGGAGCCTATGGCCTCTGCGCCATGCTCGCCTTCCTGTGCCGCCGGCTCGACGTCCTGCATACGCCGGCGGTCGAACGCGACGTCCTGCGCGCCTGCCTGGACGCCGGCGGCTGGGAGATGCGGTATTGCACCTCGCGCTTCATCGTCGATGGCACCGAAGGCGAAAGCTCGATGGCGATCATCCAGCTTCTGCGCGACATGGTGCGCGTCAATATCGCGCCGCCCGACCGTGGGTTGTCCCACGGCACGCTCGACCGCTAGATTTTTCATACCTCGGGAGAAACCGACATGTCTGCATCGCTCAGGCGCATCGCCGCCTGCCTGTCCCTCACGCTGGGCGCGATCGGCGCGGCCCACGCCCAGGCGCCCGCCGCCTCCGGCCGTCCGCTGCGCATCGTCGTTCCCTACGCCTCGGGCGGCCTGGCCGACATCACTGCCCGGCTGCTGTCCGAACACCTGGCCGCGCGGCTGCACCAGCCCGTGGTCGTGGAGAACAAGCCGGGCGCCAACGGCGCCATCGGCACCGCGCAGGTCGCCAAGGCCGCGCCCGACGGCAATACGCTGGTCTACGTCGTCAGCTCGCACGTCTTCGGCCGCGCGCTCATCCCCGACCTGCCGTTCGACCCCATCAAGGACTTCGCGCCGGTCACCATGGCGACACGCACCGCGATGGTACTGGTGGCCTCGCCCTCGCTGCCGGTGAACAACGTGCCGGAACTGGTGGCCTACGTGCGCGCGCGCCCCAACCAGCTCGCCTTCGCCTCGGCCGGCAACGGCAGCAACGTCCACGTCTTCGGCCAGTGGTTCGCCGACCTGGCCGGACTCAAGATGACCCACGTTCCCTACAAGGGCAGCGCGGCGGCGCACATGGATCTCATCGCGGGACGCACCCAGATCGTGTTCGACACGCTGGGCGCCGTCCAGCCGCACGTGGCCGCGGGCAACCTCAAGATACTGGCCGCCGGCGCCGAACGGCTCGCGCGGTATCCGGACATCCCCACCGTCGCCGAGGCGGGCTATCCCGGGTTCCGCGCGGAATCCTGGGGCGCCGTCCTGGCCCCCGCCGGCACGCCGGCCACGCGCATCGACCAGCTCAATCGCGAGATCGTCGCGGCGCTGAAGCTGCCGGAGGTGCGCAAGCGCCTCGAGGACGCCGGCGCGCAAGTGGTCGGCAGCACGCCCGCCGAGCTGGGCGAGATCCTGGTGGCCGAGGAGCAGAAATACGGCGAGCTGATCCGCCGCATGGGGATCCGGCTCGAATGACCCAGGAACCAGGAAGGAGCATGTCCATGAAGGCCGTTTCCCTGTACGCGCCCTATGGCTGGAAGGCGAAGATCGGCCTGATCGTCCCGTCCACCAACACCATCAACGAACCCGAGTTCTGGCGCATGGCTCCCGAAGGCGTCGGCGTGTTCTCGGCCCGCGCCATGCTGCTGGGCAGCATGACCCAGGAGTCCTACGTCGCCATGGCCGAGGCGACCCGCTCGGCCGCCGACCAGCTGGCCACCGCCGAGGTCGACATCATCGCCTACGGCTGCACGTCCGGATCGTTCATGTGCCCCATGTCCGAGATCGTGGCGGACATCCGCGAGCGGGCGGGCGCGCCGGCCCTGGCGGCCTCGGGAGCCGTGGTCGCGGCCCTGCGGGCGCTGGGCGTGCGCAAGGTGGCCGTGGCCACCCCCTACGTGGAATTCGTCAACCGCCGCGAACGCGAGTTCCTGGAGGAATACGGCTTCGATGTGGTGTCGCTGCACGGCCTGCAACTCGGGGAAACGCAGGAAGAACGCCGCGGCATCGGCCGCGTGCCCCCCGAGGCCATCTACCGGCTGGCCCGCCTGGTCGACCGGCCGGAGGCGGACGCCGTGTTCATCTCCTGCACCAACCTGGCGTCGCTGGGCGTGATCGCGGCGCTCGAACGCGACCTGGGCAAACCCGTCATCACCAGCAACCAGGCCTGCTTCTGGGCGTGCCTGCGCCGCCTGGGCCTGCGCGACGCGATCGGGGGCCACGGGAAGCTGCTCGAATCATGCCTCGCGCCTATCGACGACGCCGCCTTCGAAGTATCATCGGCGGGATCTCCCCATCGCTGATCGCATCGCCACCTTGGCACGTCCGCTGAACTTCCGGCAGCTCGAGGCATTCCGCGCCGTCATGCTGACCGGCAGCATGACGGCGGCCGGGCACGTGATGTCCATTTCACAGCCGGCGGTCTCGCGCCTGATCCGCGACCTGGAATACGAACTGAAGCTGGGACTGTTCCAGCGGCAGGGCGTCCAGATCATCCCGACCGAGGCGGCGCTGCGCCTGTACCGGGAAGTGGAGCGGCACTTCTCGGGCGCCGACCGGATCCGCGAGGCGGCGCGCGCGATCCGCCTGTCGACGGCCGGATATCTCCATGTGGGCGCGATGCCGAATCTCGCCACGCATTGCCTGCCCGAAGCGATCGGCCTGCTGCTCCAACAGCATCCCGACGTCGTCGTGTCGGTCCATCCCGACAGCTCCATCAATCTCGTTTCCATGCTGCGCCACGCGCAGCTGGACATCGTGTTCGGCGGGCCGCCGGGCGACCTGGACGGGCTGGAGCACGACCCCTTCCCGGCGACGCAGGCAGTCTGCGTCATGCCCGCCCGCCATCCGCTCGCGGACAGGAAACGGATCTCGGTCAACGACCTGGACGGACAGGACTTCGTCGCGCTCGGCCAGGCCAGCCGCCAGCGCATGCAGCTCAATGGCGCCATGCTGGAGGCCGGGGTCAAACCCAATATCCGGGTCGAGACCATGCATTCGTCTTCCGTGATCGGCTACGTGAGCCGCGGCGTCGGCATCGCCATCATCGACCCCATCGCCATCATCGGCGCCCACCTTCCCAGCGTCGCCATCCGGCCGTTCACGCCCACGATCTCGCTGGAGTTCTCGGCCATGTACCGCCGCCACATGCCCAAGCCGGCCGCCGCCGCCCCCCTGACCCGGGTGCTCAAGCAGGTGGTCGCGGACAAGCTGGCGGAATTGGACGCCAGGATCCCCCGGGCGACGGATCGGCGGCGTCCGGGCAGGGTTTAGAATCCCATCTACCCTCCCTAGATAGTCCCAGTCCAGATCATGTCCGAAGGCTTCACCACCCGCATCCTCCACAGCGACCGCCGCGGCACGGTCGAACACGGTGCCCTGCACAAGCCCATGCACACCTCGTCCGCCTTCGGCTACGACGACGCGCAAACCCTGGTCGACGTGTTCCAGGGCCGCAACCCGGGGTATTCGTATGGCCGCCAGGGCACCCCCACCACCGCCGCGCTGGAAACCAAGCTCACCGAGATGGAGGACGGCGTCGGCACCGTCGCCTTCTCGACCGGCATGGCGGCCATCGCCGCGGTGCTGACCACCCTGCTGCGCGAGGGAGACCACGTGGTCTCCAGCGGCTTCCTGTTCGGCAATACCAACAGCCTGTTCGCCACGGTCAAGGGCCTGGGCGTGGCCGTGGACTTCGTCGACGCGACCGACGCCGCCAACGTCGAGCGGGCGCTGCGCCCCAATACCCGCCTGGTGTTCGTCGAGACCATCGCCAACCCCCGCACCCAGGTGGCCGCGCTGGCCGAGATCGGCGCGCTGTGCAAGGCCCGCGGCGTGCTGTACGTGGTCGACAACACCATGACGTCGCCCTACCTGTTCCGCCCCAAGACGGTCCAGGCCGACCTGAGCATCAACTCGCTCACCAAGTACATCTGTGGCCACGGCAACGCGCTGGGCGGCGCGGTCACGGACACCGGCCTGTTCGACTGGACCGCCTACCCCAACATCAGTCCGTCGTACCGCGGCGCCAAGCCCGCCATGCAGGGCCTGCAGCAGATCAAGAAGAAAGGCCTGCGCGACATGGGCGCCACCCTGGGCGCCGAGGCCGCGCATCGCATCGCCGCCGGCGCCGAGACGCTCAGCCTGCGCATGGAGCGCGCCTGCGCGACGGCCGCCGCGCTGGCCGCGCAACTGTCCGCCCACCCCAAGATCAAGCGCGTCTACCACCCCAGCCTGCCGGACCATCCGCAGCACGAGCGCGCCCGCGCCCTGTTCAAGCGGGGCGGCGCCCTGCTCAGCTTCGAGCTGCAAGACGGCCTGGATCCCGTGCATTTCCAGAACCAGTTGCGGGTGGTCATCTCCGCCACCCATCTGGGCGACAACCGCACGCTGGCCATTCCGGTGGCGCACACCATCTATTGGGAAATGGGGCCGGAACGGCGACGCGAGATGGACATCGCCGATTCGTTGATACGGGTATCGGTCGGCATCGAGGACCCCGAGGATCTGCTGGGCGACTTCGCCCAGGCCTGCGACGCCGCCTAGGGCCGGTCGACACCAGGTGGATACCCCTGCCTCCGGCCCTCGGCACACCGTCACGCTCGATCCCCAGCAATGGACCTTCGCCGCCGGCGAAGACGAAAGCCTGTTCCTGGCCGCGCGGCGCGCCGGCGTGCGGCTGCCCGCCATCTGCCGCAACGGCACCTGCCGGACCTGTTTCTCGCGCATGGAAAGCGGCAGCGTCCGCTATCTGGTCGACTGGCCGGGCCTGAGCGCGCAGGAGAAGCAGGAAGGCTTCATCCTTCCCTGCGTGGCCGTCGCCACGTCGGCCATCGTCATGGTGAATCCGCACGCCGAGAAGACCGGCGGCGGGGCGGGCTGACGCCTGCGCCGGTATCCATGAACAGTTCGGCCAGGGTCTGGCGCAGCCAGGCATGGCCGGGATCCCGGTGGAACCGCGCGTGCCAGTACTGGTTGACCGCATAGCGCTCGATCGGAATCGGCGGCGCATGCACGCGCAGGCCTTCCTGGCGCGCGACGATTCCGCCCAGGAGACTCGGCACCGTGGCGACGAAGTCGGTCTGCGCGATGATGGCCGCCAGGCCCAGGTAGCTGGGTAGCCGCAGCACCACTTGCCGCTCCAGTCCGGCGCGCCGGATGGCCTGCTCCACGATCAGCTGGCTGGTGGTCGAGGGCGAGACGTCGACATGGCCCTCGCGGGCGAAATCGGCGCGCGTGAACGCGCGGCGTATGCGCGGATGGCGCGGCCCGGCCACGCACACGAAGTCCTGCTCGAACAGCCGCTGGCGATAGAAGCCGGCATCCAGCAGCGGCATGAAACCGATGGACAGATCGGCCTCGCCGCTTTCCATGCGTACCGGCGTGTCGGGTCCGATACGGAAAATCTCGATGCGCACCGCCGGCGCGGCGTCGCGCAGGCGGTTCACGATGCGCGGCAGCAGCACGATGTGGCTGATGTCGGTCATGCACAGCCGGAAGACGCGGTCGGACGCCGCGGGCACGAAGACCGCGGGTTCCAGCAGCGCCTGCATCGCGGCCAGCGCGGCGGCCACCCGGCCTTCCAGCTCCAGCGCGCGGGCCGTGGGCGCCATGCCCGAAGTGGTACGCACGAACAGCGGATCGTCGAACAGCTCGCGCAGCTTGGCCAGGAAGAAACTCATCGTGGACTGGCTCATGCCCATGCGTTCGGCGGCGGCGGAGACGCTGCCGGTGCGGCGGATCTCGTCGAACACGCGCAGCAGCTTCGTATCGATATTTTCCAATTTCAGGTTTTATCCATATCGATTATCTCGATTCAGCCTATCGATACCGCTCCATGGAGTCAAGCGCGCCCGCTCACTAACATGGCGCCAGATTCCACCCGAGGAGACATCATGAGCACCGGACCCCAGACAACCGCCATCGTGGTGGGCGGCGGCATCGGCGGCCTGGCGGCCGCGCTGGCGCTGGCCCGGGAAGGCGTGGCGGTCGAGCTGCTGGAGCAGAGCCCCACCATCGGCGAGATCGGCGCCGGCATCCAGCTCGGCCCCAACGCCTTCGCCGCGCTGGACGCGCTGGGCGTGGGCGAGGCCGCGCGGCGGCGCGCCGTCTTCACCGAGCGCCTGATCATGATGGACGCGGTCGATGCCACCGAGGTCGGCGGCTTCGACGTGGGCGAGGCGTTCCGCGCGCGCTTCGGCAATCCCTACGCCGTCATCCATCGCGCCGACATCCATCTGTCGATCCTGGAAGCGGTGCAGGTCCATCCGCTGATCCGCTTCAAGACATCCACCCGCGTGCGGGCCCTGGAGCTAGGCGACGGCAAGGCCACGGTGGTGGACGACCAGGGCGGCCGCCACACGGCCGACGCGGTGGTGGGCGCCGACGGCGTGAAGTCGGTGATACGCGATACGCTGATCGGCGACGAGGCCAGGGTGACCGGCCACGTGGTCTACCGCGCCGTGGTGGACGAAGCCGACATGCCCGACGACCTCAAGATCAATGCCCCGGTGGTGTGGGCCGGTCCCAACTGCCACCTCGTTCACTATCCGCTGCGCGACGGGCACCAGTACAACCTGGTGGTCACCTTCCACAGCCGCGAACCCGAGGTCTGGGGCGTGCGCGAAGGCAGCAAGGAGGAAGTGCTGTCCTACTTCGAGGGTATCCATCCACGCCCGCACCAGATGCTGCACCGGCCCACGTCCTGGAAGCGCTGGGCCACCGCCGACCGCGATCCCCAGCCTCGCTGGGGCCAAGGCCGCGCCACCGTGCTGGGCGACGCCGCGCATCCGATGACCCAATACCTGGCGCAAGGCGCCTGCATGGCGCTGGAGGATGCCGCCACGCTGGGCGCGGCGGTGCGGCATGCCCAAGGCGACCTGGAAGCCGCGTTCCGGCTGTACGAAGATTCCCGCATCACCCGCACCGCGCGCGTGGTGCTGTCCACCCGCGCCATGGGCACGCTCTACCATGCCAAGGGCGTGGAACGCCTGGTGCGCAACGCGCTGTGGGTCGGGCGCACGCAGGCGCAGTACTACGACGCGATGCAGTGGCTCTATGGCTGGCGCGTGGAGACCTGCCTGAACCTGGAGACGTGATCAGCGGGATCTTTGATTACTGAATAAGACTGATTCGCGTTATTATTCCCGGAATTTCCAACCATTCCGGGAACCGCGGCCCGTCAAAGGCGCGACCCTAGCCCCATGTTGCGCAAATTCGGAGTTCTCCTGCACCGCTGGACAGGCCTGGGCGTCGCGGCCTTCCTGTTCATCGCCGGCCTGACGGGCGCCTTCATTTCGTGGGACCATGAACTCGACGCCTGGCTGAACCCGCAGTTGTTCGAGCCCGCCACGCAGGGCGAACCGTTGCCGGTCGAAACGCTCATCGCCAGGCTGGAGGCCCAAGACCCCCGCCTCATGGTCACGTTCAACCCGCTGGAAGTGGAGCCCGGCCACGCCCTGCTGGTGTCGGTCACCGGCCGCATCGACCCCGCCACCGGCAAGGCGTTTCCCCTGGATTTCAACCAGGTCGCGCTCGATCCGGTCACCGGCCAGGTCCAGGGCCGGCGCGAATGGGGCGCGATCTCGCTCAGCCGCGAGAACCTGCTGCCCTTCCTGTACAAGCTGCACTACACCATGCACCTGCCCAACGTGAAGGGCGTGGAACTGGGCATGTGGTTCATGGGGCTGGTCAGCATCGCCTGGTTCCTGGACTGCTTCATCGCGCTCTACCTGTCCTTCCCCTCGTGGCGCGCCTGGCGCAAGTCGTTCGCGTTCCGCGTCGGCAAGGGCGGCTACGCGCTCAACTTCGACCTGCACCGCTCCGGCGGCGTGTGGCTGTGGGCGCTGCTGCTCCTGCTGGCGGTGACCTCGATCTCGCTCAACCTCGGCAACGAAGTGGTGCGCCCGGTGGTCAACCAGATCTCGCCGCTGACGCCCACGCCGTTCGAGACGCGTGCCCTGCGCCCGCTGGACCAGCCCATCATGCCGACGCTGCACCGGACGCAGATCGTCGAGCTGGGCAAGGCCGAGGCAAGCCGCCTGGGCATCGCCGAGCCCGCCGGCGCCGTGTTCTACGGCGCGCTGCAGGGCATCTACGGCGTGGGTTTCCACGAACCCGGAAACGACCACGGCGACGGCGGCCTCGGCAACAGCTGGCTCTACTTCGACGAGAAAAGCGGAGCGCTGCTGGGCCAGCACATCCCCGGCACCGGCAGCGCGGGCGACATATTCATGCAGGCCCAGTTCCCGCTGCATTCCGGCCGCATCCTGGGTATTCCCGGCCGCATCTTCGTGTCGCTGCTGGGGCTGTCGGTGGCCATCCTGAGCGTGACGGGCGTGGTGATATGGGCGAAGAAGCGCAAGGGCCGCATGGCGTCGGCCAGGGCGGCGCAGGCCCGCGTGCGCCCCGTCGCGGCTAGTTCACCCGGTCTGTCCTGATGGCCCCGGTATAGGGCCGGCGCCGCGGCCCTCCCCCGATCGCGGGAAAGACGATGGACAGGACGACGGCGTCCAGGGCGATGTCCACGCCTATCACCAGCGTCGCGTCCAGGGCATCCAGCAGCCGCAGCATGCGCTCCCGCTCCGCCGCGAACAGCGCGCGCACCCGGGTCGGCCCCCAGGGCTGGAGTTCGTTCAGGGAAACCGGCACGGTGGCATGGCCGCCCCCGCCATTGCCATGCCCGACCCGCAGTTGCACACGGTCCAGGTCCAGGCGGGCGCCGACCACGACGCGCCGGTTGACGCCGGGGCGGCTCGCGACACAGGCGATGGCGGAATCGATCAGCGCGGAAACATGCTCGACGGAGCCGGCCACCAGCAAGGGATGGTCCGGCACATCGGTTTCCACGAACCGGACGTTGCCGTCCGGCGAAAGGTCGTAGCTCTCCACGGCTGACACGATCAGGGGACCCAGATCGCACAGCGGCCCTGCTGCGCAGCGCTCGGAAGACTCGCCGGTGAGTTCGGTCATGGAAGTGCTCGCAGAGACAAGCCCTGGGCAAGTCTACGTGTGAGCCTTCCACCGCACTGCAAACAATGCGCAACGCGCCGGCCGGCGCAGCGGCGCCAGCCGGGGGATTTGCCGCTAGTAGGCGCTAGCCGTCGAGAGCAGGTCCAACGACTCCCGGTCCAGCGCCAGCGTGGCGGCGGCCTGCAGCGAATCGAGCTGGGCGGCCGACGTGGCGCTGGCGATGGGCGCCGTCACCGCCGGCTGGTGCAGCAGCCAGGCCAGCGCCACCGCCGCCGGCGTGGAACCGTGCCGCTGGGACACCTGGTCCAGGGCCTCCAGGATGCGCAGGCCGCGCTCGTCCAGGTACGAGCCCACCCGGCTACCGCGGGCCTTGCCCTCGAGGTCGGCGGCGGTGCGGTACTTGCCGCTCAGGAAGCCGCTGGCCAGCGCGTAGTAGTTGATGACGGCCACCTGATTGCGCAGCGCCACCGGCGCCAGTTCGGTCTCGAACTGCCGGCGCTCGATCAGGTTGTACTCGGGCTGCAGCGTGGCATAGGCCGCAAGGCCGTTGGCGCGGCTCACGTCCAGGGCTTCCTGGAAACGGGCCGCCGTATAGTTGGACGCGCCGATGGCGCGGACCTTGCCGGCCTTCACCAACCGGTCGAAGGCCGCCAGGCTTTCTTCCAGCGGCGTCGCCGCATCGTCGTCGTGGGCCTGGTAGAGATCGATGTAATCGGTCTGCAGGCGGCGCAGCGACCCTTCCACCGCCTTCTCGATGTACGCGGCCGACAGCCCGCCCTGGCTGCCCAGCGCGGCCTTGCCCACCTTGGTCGCCAGGATCACGCGGTCGCGCCTGCCGGTACGCTTGAACCAGTTGCCGATGATGGTTTCCGATTCCCCGCCCTGGTTGCCCGGCACCCAGCGCGAATAGGCATCGGCGGTATCGATGAAGTTCATGCCCCGGTCGGCCAGCGCGTCCAGGATGCCGAACGACGCTGTCTCGTCCAGGGTCCAGCCGAATACGTTGCCGCCGAAGGTGATGGGGAATACCTGCAGGCCGGTGGTGCCGAGCGATCGATAGGTCATGGCTGCCTCGAACGGAAGGAAACGGAATCGAAAATAGTAGGAGATTCCGGCCGGCCGTCCAAATAGCCGCCACGCATGAGCTATTGCGCCCCGCCCGCCTGCGTGGTGCGTTCCTTGATCAACAGGTGCCGCCGCTCCATTTCCTGCCGCAGTTCGCGCCGCAGCAGCGCTGCCTCGCAGCGCTGGCGCTCTTCCTCGTCCTGCGGTTCGAGCGGCGGCACCGGTACCGGCACGCCGTCGTCGCCCACCGCGACCATCGTGAAATAGCAACTGTTGGCGTGGCGCACGATCTTGCTGCGGATGTCCTCGGTCACTACCTTGATGCCGATCTCCATGGACGTGCGTCCGGTGTAGTTGACCGCCGCGTAGAAGGTGACCAGCTCGCCCACGTGGATGGGCTGGCGGAACACGACCTGGTCGACCGACAGCGTGACCACGTAGCGTCCCGCGTAGCGGCTGGCGCAGGCATAGGCGACCTGGTCGAGATACTTGAGAATGGTGCCGCCATGGACGTTGCCCGAGAAATTCGCCATGTCGGGCGTCATCAGGATCGTCATGGAAAGCTTGTGCTGGGAATCGTTCATGGCGAACCTTCTTGCGCGGATACGGAGCTGCGTCATTGTAGCCAGCGCGGGCACGGCCCGCGCGGCGGCGTTAACATGGACGCCCGCCATCATTCGCCCCAGGGAGACGCCGCCATGCCCAGCCCCACCATCGCCCTCCTTCATCCCGGCGCCATGGGCGCGGCCATCGGCGCCTGCCTCGTCGCCACCGGACACCGCGTGCTCTGGTGTTCCGCCGGACGCAGCGCCGCCACGGCCGAGCGGGCGCGCCAGGCCGGCCTCGTGGACGCCGGCACCATGGCCGACGCGCTGCGCGCCGCCGACATCGCGATCTCGGTCTGCCCGCCTGACAACGCGCTCGACCTGGCGCGCGAGGTCGCGGAGCACCGCTACGGCGGGATCTTCGTCGATGCCAACGCGGTCTCGCCCGCCACCCTCCGGCAGATCCAGGATGCCGTGCGCGCCGGCGGCGCGCGCTTCGTCGACGGCGGCATCATCGGCCAGCCGCCCCGCGCCGCCGGCAGCACCCGCCTCTATCTGGCCGGCGACGCCGCGGCGGAGATCGCCGCGCGGTTCGAAGGCAGCGCGCTCCAGGCGATCGCCCTGGACTCTCCCGCCGGCAGCGCCTCGGCGCTGAAGATCTGCTATGCGGCATGGAGCAAGGGGGCCACCGCCCTGCTGGCCGGCATACGCGCGCTGGCCCGCCACGAAGGCGTGGAACCAGCCCTGCTGGCCGAATGGCAGTTGTCCAGCCCGCAGACGCCCGCGCGGTCGGAAGAGGTCGCGCAAAAGGCCGAGAAGGCCTGGCGCTGGGTCGGCGAAATGGAAGAAATCGCCTCCACCTTCCATGCCGCCGGACTGCCCTCGGGCTTCCACCTCGCGGCGGCGGACATCTTCCGGCGGCTGGACGTCTACAAGGATGCGCCCCGGCCGCCGGCCATGGACGAAGCGCTGGACCGCCTGCGGCGCTGATCCGGCACCCGCCGCCTCAGACCAGGCCGAAGGACTTGGCGCGCAGCGCCGCCTCGGCGCGCGACGCGATGTTGAGCTTCTCGTAGATATGCTTGACGTGATCGCCCACGGTGTGGCGTGAAATGCCCAGCGCGGTGGCGATCTCGCCCAGCCGCAGGCCCCGCGCCAGCAGCACCAGCACTTCGTTTTCCCTGGCCGACAGCGGGCTGATCACCGTGGCCGGCCGCAAGCGGAAATGATCGAGCAGCCTGCGCGCGATGGCGGGGGAAAGCGGGGGCTGGCCCTGGGCGATGCCGGTCAGCATCGCCGCGAGCTGCGCCGGCGGATGTTCTTTCAACACGTAGCCTTGCGCGCCGGCCTGCAAGGCCGCGAACAGCTTGCTGTCCTCGCCCGTGATGCTGGACACCACCACGGTGCAGCGCGGGTGCCGCAGCGTCAGCGTAGCGATCAGCTCGGTGCCGTCGCCGTCCGGCAGGCCCAGGTCCACCAGGGCCAGGTCCGGCACCTGCGCGGCGACGGCCGCGCCGGCCTGCGCCAGGTCCTGGCTGCAGCGCACGCGCCCGGCCGGGAAGGCCAGCGCCACGGCCTCGTTCAGCATGGCCGCCGCCTCCGGCAAGTCCTCGACGATGAGTATGTCGTTCATGCCCGCACCTCCGCCGGCTCGGCCGGCTCCCCGGACGCGCCGGGGCCGGCTCCGGCGCCCAGCGGCAGGAAAATCCTCAGGACACAGCCGTCCTCGCCGCGCTCCAGCCCGACGACGCCCTGATATTCGGCCAGGCGCCGCCGCATGCCGGCCAGGCCCAGGCCGACGCTGGCCGGCCCCGCGACGGGCGCGCTGCGCCCCGCTCCCCTCACGCCGTCGTCCCGCATGGCGATGTCCAGGCGGCCATTGCCGGCTCGTACGTCTACCTCGATGCAGGTCGGACCGCCGTGCTTGAGCGCATTGGACAGGCCCTCGCGCAGCGCGCGTTCCAACGTCGCCTTCATCCGGGCCGGCAGGGCCTCCTGCATGTCCGGCAGGGGCATGGCCGGCACGAATTCGTTCCAGACAAAATCCACGCCGGCCGCGTCGCAACGCGCCGCCATCTCGGCGCGCCAGTCGGCCAGCGCGTCGGCCAGCGGCAGGCTCCGGCCCTCCAGGGCCGATAGCGTGGTGCGCAGGTCGCTCATCGCCGCGCGCGCGACATCGGCCGCCACCCCATCGCCCGCGCGCGACGCCTGGTGGATCAGCATCAGCAGCCGCGCGCCGATGTCGTCGTGCATATCCTGCGCGATGCGGTGGCGCTCTTCGCGCACGCCCCGCTCATAGGAGTCGCGCCCCTCGCCCGCCTTCTGCACCAGGCTGGACAGCGATGCCGCCAGCTCGGCGTCGTGCGGCGCGAACAGCCTGCTTCCGCGATCGGCCAGCCGCAGGACCCGCCCTTCCAGGCCGCCGCAGGGCGGCACCCATAGCGCCTGCCCCGATTCCAGCAGGGTGGCCACGCGAGGGTCCTCCGCCTCGGCATGGGAAAGACGGCGGATGTCCAGCGGGTCGAACAATTGCCCGAGCAACGCGTCCCACCGGCGCTCCTGTTCCCCGCGCGACGGCGAGAACGCGATGTGGATCAGGTCGGGAAACGTGGTGTCGACCCGTGCCCCCCGGGCGCCCGTCAACCGCCGCCACAACCACTGGCGGAAGGGAAAATACAGCCAGCCGCACAACAGCAGCGATACGCCCATCGAGAAGGCCGGATTCCACCGCAGCCAGACGATCAGGGCCGCGTCCATCAGCACCACCGCCAGCGCCCCCGCCAGCCACAGCAGGATACGGTAGGCCCAGCGGTCCAGGTCGAACAGCCGGTACCGGCGCAGGCCGAACGCCAGCCCCACATAGATGATCAGGAAGTAGCCGAAGGCGTAGCCCTGGGAGATGGGAGGAAAGAAACCCAGCACCTTGGAGCCGGTCGTGGAAAAGACGAACAGCCCGCTGCCCACCAGCATGGACAGGGCCAGCCAGCGCAGCGCGGCCCGGTCCAGCGGACGGCCCCGGCTCATCCGCCATTGCACGCCGGCCAGCGCGATCGCGCCCAGCATCTCGGACATGATGCCCATGCGGGTCCAGTTCTGGCTGGGCAGCCACTGCATCGTGTCGGCCAGCCACCAGGTCCCGTACACGACGGGCAGCGCCCACAGCGCGCCCGCCGGCACCAGCCGCCTCGGATAGCACAGGAACACCGCCAGCAGCGCGCAGCCGAACATGAAGGCACCGGCGTGGTTGGCGGCGGACAGCGCGCGGAACAATTCCCCGCCCAGCGCCAGTTCGCGGCTGCTGTAGACCGATGCCGGCACCGCGAAGGCCGGAAAGGCCAGGCCGGTCAGCGCGAACATGCTCGCGCCCAGGTCCGTCGGCCGCAAGGCCCAGACCCAGCATGCGATCAGGCACCCGGCGAAGCTGACGGCGAGCTGGAACCAGAACGTCGCCGGCAGCGACCCCAGCGGCCGGGCCCCGGGTATCCACACCTCGGTCGCGCGCGACCCATCGGCCCGCGTCCACTCGGCCTGCACGGGCCCGTCCAGCAGCGCGCGGAATTTTCCCTGCCGGTCGAAGAACCGGTTCATGCGCGCGAACTCGTCGAAGAAGTCGGGCTCTTCGATCAGGTCGTCGGGTTCGACATCGAGACCGGCACGGTTCCCCGGACGCGAGAGCGCCAGGCGCGACGCCCCCTCCCCCATGCCATGGGCGGGACCGCCGGGCAGTCCACGCGCGGACACGGAGCCGGCTTCGTCCACGGCGAACGCAACGCCCAGCCAGGGTGTCTGCAACGCCCCCCAGGTGGCCACGGCGGCGGTCGCCGCGCACAACGCCAGCACCGCCAGCAGGATGCGGGCGGGCACGGCCAGGAACGAAGTGATGGGCATGTCGGAATTCCAGCGGCAATCGGGACGCGAACGGGGTGGCACGCTGATGATGAAGAAAGACCCTGGCCAGTACAAGGCATTCGTCGCTTGCCGGCAACCCCGTGTTCACGGGATTGTCCGGCGCGCTCCGCATGGGAAGAATCGCCGGACACCACCCGACCGGCCGCGAACGCGGCAGGTCCCAACCACGCCACGAGGGTATTCCATGATGAAACTGCCATTCTTCCCGCCACGCGCCGCGCGCCTTGCCGCGGCCGCCTGTCTCGCACTTGCCCTGGGCGCCTGCGGCGGCGACGGCGGCGGGACTTCCTCGGGCGGCACGACGCCTCCCGCGCCGAAGACGGATACGCTGTCGGGCACGGCGGCCACCGGCGCCGCGGTGGCCAACGCCACGGTCACGGTCGTGAACGCGGCGGGCGCCTCCGCCACCGGCAAGAGCGGCGGCGACGGCCGCTACAGCATCACCATCGAATCGGCGCCGCCATACCTGCTCAAGGTCTCGACCGGATCGGGAACGGTGCTGTACTCGTTCGCGGCCGCCGCCGGCACGGCGAACATCACGCCGCTGACCACGCTGGCGCTGCACGACGCCGGCGGCAAGAAGCCGCTGGCCGCGCTGTTCGAAGGCTGGAAAACCACCCGCCTCGCGGGCGATGCCGTCACGGCCGCCGCCAAGCGAGTAAACGCCAACTTCGCCGCCCTCTACACAGCCAAGGGCGTGGATCCCAAGGCCTTCGACTTCTTCAGCCGGACGTTCGCGGCCGACGGCAAAGGCTTCGATGCGGTACTGGACGGCGTGTCGGTCTCGCTGAGCTGCTCCACCACGTCCTGCTCGGAAACGATCAAGGTCGGCGAAAGCGTCTACACCTACGATTTCTCGATCAGCGTCGCGGGCATCTCGTTCAGCGGCGGCGGCACGACCAGCACCATTCCGTCCGGATCGAAATGGGAGCTGACCGTGCGCGGATCGGCCAACGGCGCGCCCTTCGAGCAGACCATCGGCAACATCGAATTCGGCGCCGTCCCGGCCTCCGCCGACGGTGCCCAGCAGGTGGTGCAGCAGTACGGCGGCATCTCCGGCGGCGTCTCCGGGCCCGGCGTCAGCCTGAACTACAGCTACAGCGATCTGTCGACCAGCTACGAGGGCTGCGGAAGCTGCGGCGTCGGCAGCACCATCGTGCTCAAGAGCAAGGGCTCGGTGTCGGTCTCGGGCACGGCCAGCGGCATCACCATCCCGCCGACCACGACCCGGTTCGACTACACCTATACCTACAAGCGCACCAGTTGATCCCGGTCCCGGCGCGAGCCGGGCAGCCCCAGTCCCAGGTGGTCCCGGAAGGTCGGGCCCTCGTAGTCCAGGCGGAACAGGCCGCGCCGCTGCAACACCGGCACGACCAGTTCCGCGAACGCCTCGACGGCGCCCGGCACATAGGCGGGAAAGATGTTGAAACCGTCCGCCGCCCGCTGCTCGAACCAGTGCTGGATGAAGTCGGCGACCTCCTCGGGATTGCCCACCACCATGGCGCCCGTGGCCCCCGCGGTGTCGATCAGGTCGCGGTAGGAGAGACGCGCCGGCCCCGTCAGCGACCGGCGGGTGCGGCGGACGGTCTCGTCGATCAGTTTGCGCCCCGCCTCGGACGCTTGCTCGTACAACTCGGGCTCCGCCGCGGCACCGTGGTCCTTGCCGCGCACGTCCACGCCCAGGGTCTCGGACAACGCGCCCAGGTTGCGGCGCCGGCCGCGCCCCAACCCTCCCTTGCGGACCTCGCCCGCCGCTTCTTCCGGATCCAGCGGCAGGAAAGCGTTCAGGCTATCGTAGATGGCGACGGCTTCCTCGGTCGTGGGCGCGACGATGGGCGTCAGGCCCGGCAGGATGGCAATCTCGTGCTCGCCGCGTCCATGGCGGGCCGCGCGCTGTTTGATATCGGCGTAATAGGCCTGGGCCGACGGGATGTCGGGCTGGCCGGCGAAGATCACGTCGGCCTCGCGCGCGCCCAGTTCGCGCGACCGGTCCGAGGTTCCCGCGTGCAGGATGACGGCGTGGCGCTGCGGCAGGCGCGGCACGTCCAGGGGGCCGGCGATGCGGAAATGCGCGCCCTCGTGATCCAGCGGGACGCCGGCGGGGTCCTCCTCCGACGGCGCGCCGTCCCACAGCGCTTTCACCACATCGACGAACTCGTCGGCCCAGTCGTAGCGTTTGCCGGTTTCCCAATGCTCGGCGCGGCTGAAGTTGGCGGCGGCGATATCGTCGGCGCCGGTCACGATATTCCAGGACGCCCGGCCCGCGCTGACGTGGTCCAGCGAACCCATCAGGCGTGCCACCGAATAGGGATCGTAATAGGTGGGATTGGCGGTGACCACGATGCCGATACGGGACGTGGCGGCGGCCAGGCCGGCGGCCGTCGTGAACGGCTCCAGCCTGGACATCTGCGCGGGATTGGTGCGCTGCAGCCGCGGGTCGGTGGCGAGCCGGTCGCCCAGGAACAGGAAATCGAACCGGGCGCGCTCCGCCACTTGCGTCACGTGCTGCAGGAACTCGATGTCGAACGCCGCATCCTCCCTGGCGTCCGGCAGGCGCCAGCCGGCGGCATGGGTGCCGGTGGCCCAGAACATCAGGCCCAGGTGCAGGCGGCGGGGGGGTTGGCTCATGTCGGTCATCCGTTGACGGGTTGCAAGAGAGAAACATGGCGATTGGCGGGACGCGCCAATCCCAGCCGCCCGCGCAGCGTGGGCGCCGCGCCTTCGACGGCGGGAGCGATCACGCCTCGTCTCGCCAGCGCCGGCACCACCTGCTCCACGAAACGCGGCCATTGGCCCGGCTCGGGCGCGGGCAGCACCGCGAAGCCGTCCACGATCCGCCGCGCCGCCCAATCCTGAAGGGTGGCGGCGATCTCGTCCGGAGTCCCCGCCAACACGACGGCATCGGGACGGAAGGGCGCGCGGGCCCGCAGCCGCTCCGCTTCGCCGGGCGTCCCGGCCACCCAGGGCACGACGGGAGCGAACACGAGCGGCGGGTTCGCGTCACGTCCTTCGCGGGCGGCCAGCGCGCGCAGCGCCTCGCCCGCCTCGCGCACCCCGGCCTCGTGCGCGGCCGCCACCACCACGATATCGGCCTCGGCCGCGGCCCAGGGGCGCGACGCGGCCGAGCGTTCGACATGGACCAGCGGCAACTGGCCCTGCGGCGGGCGGGCGACGTTCAACGGGCCCTGGACCTGGAAATACTCGCCCCGGTGCGCGATGGCGTGGATCCTGGCGCCGTCCACGAAGCGGCCGCTGGCCTTGTCGCGCAGGAAGGCGTCGTCTTCCCAGCTGTCCCACAGCGCGCGCACCACGCCGAGGAACTCGCGGGCATGCCGCGCGGGGTCCAGGGGAGCGGCGCGATCACGCACGCCGAAATTGATCGCCGCCCCGCGCGCCGGATCGTGCACCAGGTTGAGCGCGGCGCGGCCATGGGTGATGTGGTCCAGCGAGGCGGTCAGGCGGGCCAGGTTGAACGGTTCGTAGTAGGCGGCATCGGCGGTCACGGCCAGGCCCAGATGTCGGGTCCGGGTCGCGACGAAGGACGCCGCCGTGAATGGATCGATGCGCAGGCGGGGCGCGGCGGCTTCGGCGCGCGGCTCGTCGTCGAACACCAGCAGGTCGAAGCCGGCGCGCTCGACCTCCCGCGCCAGGCTGGTCAGCAGCGAACCGGCGAATGCCGTCTCGGCCTCGGGCCCGGCTCCGCGATGCAGGTAGGCCAGCAACATGCCGCCGGCGCGTGGGGAAATTTCGGAAGAGAAAGACATAGGGCAACCGTGTGTAGGGGTTCAGCGCGCCGCGGCCAGCACGCGCAGGGGGGCCCTGGCCGGCGATGCATCCACGTCCATCGCATGCAGGGCGTCGTAGATGGATGCCTCCAGTTTCAACAACGACAGGTCGCCGCGACGGCGCGGCCGCGGAACGGCCACGCGGAAGGTGTCGTAGATGCGCCCCGGCCTGGGCGACAGCAGCACGATGCGGTCGCCCAGGAACACCGCCTCGCCCACGTCGTGGGTGACGAACACCACCGTGCGCCGGTGCGCCTGCCAGATGCGCACCAGGTCCTCCTGCAGCCTGATGCGCGTGATGTGGTCCACCGCGCCGAAGGGCTCGTCCATCAGCAGCACGCCGGGCTCGTTGGCCAGTGCCCGGGCGATGCCGGCGCGCTGGCGCATGCCGCCCGACAATTGATGCGGATACTTGTCGCCGAAGCCGGCCAGCCCCACCAGCTCCAGGTAGGCCTCGGCGGTCTGGCGCCGCAGCGCCTTGTCGCGGCCCCGGATCTCCAGGCCCAGCTGGACGTTGCGCGCCACCGTGCGCCACGGCATCAGCGACGCGTCCTGGAACACCACCCCCACCGAGGGAAACGGCCCGGCGATGGGCCGGCCGTCGAACAAGGCCTGTCCGGCGGTGGGGCGCTGCAGGCCGGCCAGGATCTCCAGCAGCGTGCTCTTGCCGCAGCCGCTCGGGCCCAGCAGCACCACGAACTCCCCCTCGTCGATGTCGAGGTCGATATCGGCCAGGGCATGCACGGGCTTCGTGCCGCCGTAGACCTGGTTCAGCTTGCGGATCGAGAAGATGGACACCGGGCGACTCCTTTCGATCAGCCTTTGAGCGGCGCCGATTGATCGGGATACTGGAACGGCTTGACGTATTCCCGTGGAACGAAGCGCAGGTCGATGTGCTTCTTCGCGTCGTACGGGGCCTTCTGGTTCTGCTGTTCGATCTCGATGCGCTGCGTGTCCGCGATGGCGACCGGATCGACATCGGGGTTGTTGTCCCAGACGTCGTCCTCCTGCCGGAGCGCCAGCTCGATCGCGCGGGGGTTGAGCTTGAGCCGGGCCTGCAGCCACGGCAGGTACTCCGGATAGTTCGCCTTGGCGTAGGTGTAGGACTTGAAATAGGCCCGCAGTCCGCGGCGCAGCAGGTCGGAATCGTTCGCGATCAACCGGTCGCCCGCGATCAGCACGCCGGTGTGATAGGTGGGCAGGTAGTCCCAGCCGCGGGCCAGCGTGCGGCTGGTCTTTTCCAGTTCGCCCAGCGCGGCGAAGGGCTGGTGGATGATGGTCGCGTCCACCTGGCCGGAGATCAGCGTGCCATAGGCCTGCTGGGTGGAGCCGTTGCCGAACAGCGTCACGTCGCGCCGCGGGTCGAGTCCGTTGCGGACCAGGATCGTGCGCAGCACCGTATCCAGGTTCGAACCCGCGTGGGCGTTGCCCACGGTCTTGCCCTTCAGGTCGGCGATGCGCTGGATGCCCGGACGGGCGATGAGGAAGTACGGTCCCTTGCTGCGGAAGCCCGACGACACGATCTTGATCGGCGCGCCCAGGGCGGCGGCCCGCAGGTAGACGCTGGTCGGCCCGAAGGCGAACGACAGCTCGCCGGTCGCCACGCCGGTCACGGCATCCTGCACGTCCACGAACTCCACCTCCAGGCCTTCTTCGCGGAAGAAACCCTTTTCGACGCCGAAGGCGATGGGTTGCTGGGTATAGCTGTTGGTGGCGACGAGCTTGAGCCTCTTGGTCCCGGCGCCCTGCGCGGACGACAGGCCGGGGACGGAGGCGGAGACGGCCGCCAGGGCGGCCAGGCGCGACAGGGCGTCGCGTCGATGCTTGTTCATGACGAAATCCCTATGAAGGCGAAGAAAAGAATGGGCGGCGCGGCGGTCACGCGTGCTTCCACCGGAGCAGCACCCGCTTCTCCAGTTGGTCGACCGCGAAAATGATCAGCAGCGCGAACACGGTGATGGTGGCGACCAGCGCGAACACGGCGGCGGTATCGTAGACACCGGTGGCCCGGTTCAGCAGATTGCCGATGCCGGCCTTGGACGCCACGATCTCGGCCAGCAGCGCGGCCACCACGCACATCACCGCCTCGACGCGCACCGCCGCCATGATCGAGGGAATGGCCGAAGGCAGGACCACCTTGAAGACCCGCTGCGCGGATGTCGCCCCCAGCACCCGGGCCACTTTCAGATGGTTCTCCTGCACCTGCCGGATGCCCGCTATCGTGTTGAACACGAAGATGAAATAGCCGAACAGGAAAACGATGAAAACCTTGTGCGCGTAGCCTATGCCCAGGTACAGCGTGAGCAGCGGAATGATCGCGACCTTGGGAACGGCCATCAGCGCGACCAGGAACGGATTGAGGAAACGGTGGACCGCCGGCAGCAAGCCCATCGCCACCCCGGTCGAGACGCCGGCCACGAACGCGATGGCCACGCCCAGCAGCGCCTCCGACAAGGTCACCAGCAGGTGCCGCAGCAATCCATCCTGCGTCACCAGGCGGGGAAAGGCCTCCAGGACCTGCGTGGGCGATGCCAGGTAGATGGGCTTGACCGTGCCGCTGTCCACCAGGAACTGGATGGCCGCCAGGATGGCCGCCAGCAGCAGGACCTGGCCCGCGACGACCAGCAGCGAGGCAGGCAGGCGTTTGCGCGGCCGGGGTTCGCGGGCCTGGAGCGCGGGCGCGGGCACGGCATGGAGGTGGGACGGAATACTGGACATGGCGGCGAAGCGGGGAAACATCGGAAGATCACTCTATGCCGCCGCCGAAGGAATTTGTCCGCATATGCAATGCCGCAAATCGCATTTCCCCGGCGGCCCCCCCGTTGCTAGATTGGCCGTTCCGGCACACGCCGCAATCGGGACCATTCATGCACTACATCGATCTGGGAGCCACCGGCCTGCGCGTGTCGCGGCTGGCATTCGGCGCCTCCAGCTACGGCTCCAGGGACTGGATGCCGTGGGCGCTGTCCGAGGACGACGCCCAGCCCCACTACCGCGCGGCGTTCGAACACGGCTTCAACCTGTTCGACACCGCCGAGTCCTATTCCAGCGGCCTGAGCGAAGAAATCCTGGGCCGCGCCATCAAGCGCTACGGCACGGGCCGCGACCGGGTCGTCATCGCCACCAAGGCGGGCCTGGCCAGGGGCGACGGCACCGGCCACGGCCTGTCGCGCAAGCGCATCCGCCACGCCATCGACGACAGCCTGCGGCGCCTGGGAACGGACTACATCGACCTCTACCAGATCCACCGGCTCGATCCCCACACGCCGCTGGAGGAAGTGATGCTGGCGCTGGACGACGTGGTGCGCGCCGGCAAGGCGCTCTACATCGGCGCCAGCAGCATGCATGCCTGGCAGTTCGCGACGCTGCAGCAACTGGCCGGGCGCGGCGGATTGACGCGGTTCTCGACCATGCAGAACAAGTACAACCTGCTGTACCGGGAAGAAGAACGCGAGACCCTGCCGCTGTGCCTGCACCAGAACGTGGCGGTGCTGCCCTACAGCCCCCTGGCGCGCGGCCTGCTGGCGGGCAGCCGCCGGCAGGACACCGAACGGTCGCGCGTGGTGCGCGATTTCGCGCGGCCCGAGGACGAGCGGGTGGTGGACCGCGTCATCCAGGTCGCCGCCGAGCGCGGCGCCAGGCCGGCGCAGATCGCGCTGGCCTGGCTGCTGCACAACCCGGCGGTGACCGCCCCCATCGTGGGCGCCACGCGCGCCGGCCACCTGGACGACGCCGTGGCGGCGCTGGACATCGCGCTCAGTGCCGACGAACTGGAACGGCTGGAGGCGCCCTATGTGCCGCAGCAGGTGCAACTGGACCGGAACGTGGCGCCCACGCCGGGCCAGACGGCGTCGCCCGATCTGCTGCGACTGTTCCGCCGCTAGCCGATCCGGCGGCGGTGGCGGGGGAGTGAGATCCGGTCATCCCCCTTGGGACCAGGTGGACGATCCACGTTGGGCCGCTTTGCGCATCTGTAGCAAAATAGCGCCCATGCGGCCGCGTGCCGCGCGTCCCGAACACCCGGATTGTCCATGCCCGTCATCACCTGCATCGAAGACCTGCGCCAGCTCGCCAGGAAGCGCGTCCCGCGCGCCTTCTACGACTATGCCGACAGCGGCTCCTATACGGAGAGCACCTATCGCGCCAACGCCGACGACCTGGCCGCCATCAGGCTGCGCCAGCGCGTCGCGGTCGACGTCGACAACCGCTCCACCCGCGGCACCCTGCTCGGCCAGGAGGTCAGCATGCCGGTGGCGATCGCCCCCACCGGGCTGGCGGGCATGCAATGGGCCGACGGCGAGATCCTGGGCGCGCAGGCCGCCGAGCAGTTCGGCATCCCCTTCACGCTGTCCACGATGAGCATCTGCTCGATCGAGGACGTGGCCGCCGCCACCACCAAACCGTTCTGGTTCCAGCTTTACGTGATGCGCGACCGCGGATTCATCGCCGAGCTGATCCAGCGCGCCCGGGCCGCCCGCTGCTCGGCCCTGGTGCTGACCCTGGACCTGCAGATACTCGGCCAGCGCCACAAGGACCTGAAGAACGGCATGACCGTGCCGCTGCGCCCCACCCTGGCCAATCTGCTGGACGTGGCCAGCAAGCCCGCCTGGGCGCTGCGCATGCTGGGCGCCCGGCGCAAGACCTTCGGCAACCTGGCCGGCCACGTCAAGGACGCCGACGGCATCAACAGCCTGGCCCGCTGGACCGCCCGCCAGTTCGATCCCACGCTGTCCTGGAAGGACGTGGCGTGGATCAGGCAGCAATGGGACGGCAAGCTGATCCTGAAAGGCATCCTGGACCCCGAGGATGCGCGCAGCGCCGCCTCGTGCGGCGCGGACGCCATCGTGGCCAGCAACCATGGCGGCCGCCAGCTCGACGGCGCGCTGTCGTCCATCGCCGCGCTGCCCGCCATCGTCGAGGCGGTCGGCGACAGGACCGATGTCCTGTTCGACGGCGGCGTGCGCAGCGGGCAGGACGTGCTCAAGGCCCTGGCCCTGGGCGCGCGCGGCGCGATGATAGGCCGCGCCTTCCTCTACGGGTTGGGCGCCATGGGGCGACCGGGCGTCGATGCCGCGCTCGGCATCATCCAGCGCGAACTGGATGTCAGCATGGCCCTGACGGGCACGCGCACCGTCGAGGAAATCGGCCCCGGCATCCTGATACGCCCCTGACGCGAACCCTCCCCCCACCCGTTCTGGAGAATCCCATGAAGGTCTTGTTGCCCGGCCTGGCGGCCGCCCTGCTTCTGGTGTCCGGCTGCGCCACCACCGAGGAAACCAATTCGGCCATACGCGCGCGCTGGATCGGCCAGTCCACCGACGCGTTCTTTTCCCAGTACGGCCCGCCGCAGCGTTCGTACAAACTCAACGATGGCAGTTCCGTCTACAACTGGCGGGGCGGCGAGAAAAGCATCCAGTACGCCGCGCAATACCGCGACGTGCCGCGCGACAAGGATCCCAAGAAAACCGACCGCGTCATGGTGTCGCCGGCCCGCACCGAAGAGCTGTTCTGCGAATTGCAGATCAACGCCAGCGCCGGCGGCAGCATCACCGCCATCCAGACCTCGCGCGAATCGTCCGGCGCGGGTTTCAGCTTCTCGCGCTGCGCCGAGGTGTTCGACAAGCGCTAGCGGCCGTCACAGCACGGGCGCGAACAGCCGCGCCACGTGCATGACCACGCGCGGCAGCAGGGGCACGGCATCCCATTCGCCCTGCCCGACCTCCTTCGCCTGCGCGAAATCGGCCAGCAGCATGGCCTGCGCCTGGGCCGCGAAAACGGGGCTGACGGTCAGCACGCTCAGCTCGAAGTTGAGCCGGAACGAACGGTTGTCCAGGTTGGCGCTGCCCACCGCCACCGTGTCGTCATCGATCAGCATGACCTTCTGGTGCAGGAATCCCGGCTGGTAGCGGTAGATCCGCACGCCCGCGCGCACCGCCTCATAGGTGTGGAACAGCGACGCCTGGTAGACCATGAAGTGATCGGGCCGGCAGGGCAGCAGCACCCGTACGTCCACCCCGCGCAGCACGGCCAGCCTGAGCGCCGACTGCACGGCGGAATCAGGCACGAAATAGGGCGAGGTCAGCCAGATGCGCCGCCGCGCCGCCTGGATAGCCTGGGCCATGAACAGCGAGCCGGTCTCCTGGTGATCGGCCGGGCCGCTGGCGATGGCCAGGCAGGCCATGTCGCCGGGCGACTCCTCGGGCATGGCCAGCTCGGGCAAGGTCTGCGTGACCCAGTACCAGTCTTCGCTGAACGTGCGCTGGATCTGCGCCACGATGGGCCCCGCCAGGCGGATGTGGGTGTCTCGCCACGGCGACAGGCGCGGATTGCCGCCCAGGTAGTCTTCGCCCACGTTGTGGCCGCCGATGAAGGCCGTCTGCCCATCGACGACGACGATCTTGCGATGGTTGCGGAAATTCAGCTGGAAGCGGTTGCTGACGCGGCGCACCGAGAACGCATGGATCTGCACGCCGCCCGCCCGCAGGGACTCGACGTAGCGGCGGGCCAGCGCGTGGCTGCCGATGCCGTCGTACAGGAAATAGATCTTGATGCCCGCGGCGGCGCGCTCCAGCAGGCGCCGGTGCAGCTCGCGCCCCAGCGGATCGTCGCGCACGATGAAGAACTGCACCAGGACATAGCGCCGCGCGTGGTCGATGGCCTCGAAGATGGCGTCGAAGGTCTCCTGGCCGTTCTTCAGCAGGCCGACCTGGTTGCCGGCCAGGAAGCGGCGGCCCATCAGCCTGTCCAGCGCCAGGAAGCGGCGCAGCGTCGGTTCCAGGGCGGCGTCGCGACGCGCCGCCACGGTGAGCTGCGACTGGTTGACGTCGGCCTCGGTGCGCGCGCGGGCCCGCGCGCTGTTGAACCGGTGTTCGTCCACATAGCCGGCGAAGCGGCTGTGTCCCAGGAACAGATAGGGGATCAGCGTCAGGTAGGGAACCGACACGAGCGCCACGGCCCAGGCCACCGCGCCCTGCGAGGTGCGGGTGTTCATGATCGCGTGGCAGGCGGCAATGATGCCCAGCACGTGGAGCGTGGCGACCTCGAGACCGATCGACAGCAGACTTTCCGCCATGTGTGGCGACCTCCCGGTATCAGTCGTCGCGGCTCGGATCGAGTCCTGGGAACAGCACCTCGGTGAAACCGAACTTGGAGAAATCCTCGATCCGCGATGGGTACAGGCGCCCGATCAGGTGGTCGCATTCATGCTGCACGACCCGGGCATGGAAGCCCCCGGCCACGCGATCGATGGGGGTGCCGGCCGGATCGACGCCGGTATAGCGGATGGAGGCATGGCGAGGCACCGTCCCGCGCAGCCCGGGCACCGACAGGCAGCCTTCCCAGCCTTCTTCCTTTTCGTCCCCCAGCGGCGTGATGACCGGATTGATGAGGATGGTGCGCGGCACGGCGGGCGCGTCGGGATAGCGCTCGCTGTTGTCGAAGCCGAAGATCACCACCTGCAGGTCGACGCCGATCTGCGGCGCGGCCAGCCCCACGCCGCCGGCGGCCTCCATCGTGTCGAACATGTCCTGGATCAGCGCGTCGAGCGCCGGAGTCCCGGTTTCCTGGACCGGCTTGGCGACGCGCAGCAGGCGTTCGTCGCCCATCTTCAGTATTTCGCGGATCATGGAACTGCCCTGGAACGGTCCTGCCGGGCCCTTTTGCCCGGGGGGTGCCTACCCGGATTGTGCCAGATCGGCACCGCCGCGAGGCCCGGCTGGAACTCCCGGATCTCAGGCCAGCTTCTGCCTGAGCACGCCCTGCGCCGACGGCCGGGTGCTGACACGCTCGTGCCATTGCGCCAGCAGCGGCGTGGCCGGGCGCTCGATAGGCAGCAAGAACCAGCGGTCGATCGCACAGCCGACGGCGATGTCGCCGATGGTGAAGCGGTCGCCCGCCAGATATTGGCGGCCGTCGGCCAGGAATTTCTCCAGCAGCAGGATCAGCTTGTTGCCACGCGCCACGGACTCGGCGATGGCCTGGTGATTGCGCTTGTCCTCCGGTGTGCGGATCAGGCCGATGAAGGCCGGTCCCATGGCGGGCCCGAACTCGGTGGCCTGCCAGTCCAGCCAGCGGTCGCTCAGGCCGCGCTCGCGCGGATCGGTGGGCCACAGCGTGCCGGCGCCGTACTGGGCGGCCAGGTAGCGCACGATGGAGTTCGATTCCCACAGGATGTAGCCATCGTCGTCCAGCGTGGGGATCTTGCCGTTGGGGTTCAAGGCCACGTACTCGGGCTTGTCCAGGCCGCCGAAGGGCCCGCCCACGTCGATGCGGTCGAACTGCAGGTCCAGTTCGCGCGCGGCCCACACCGCCTTGGAAACGTTGATGGAAGTCAGGCGGCCCCAGATGGTCATCATGATGAAAGTCTCCGTATAAGGGTGCAAGAAAATCGAATGGAAGGACGGACGCTATTCCGGGACGTCCGGAGCCGCGGCCGGGCGCAAGGCTGCTTCGGCCACGGCATCCAGCACGCCGGGCAGTTCCGACAATACCGGCAGGGATGCGAACCGCACCGCGGGATGCGCCACGCGCGCCTCGTCCAGCAGGCGCGCGAGATCTCGCGTCACATGCGCGCCCGCCGCCCAGAATACCGGCAGAACGGCGATCTCGGCCACCTCCTGGCCAGCCAGGACGGCGATGGCCTCGGGCAGGGTCGGTGGCATCAGCTCCAGGAACGCGATCTCGACCGGCGTCCCGGGATCGCGCGCGCGCAGTGCCCGGGCCAGCCCGTCCATGGGCCGCGCCCATTGCGGATCCCGCGAACCGTGCGCGAACAGGACGATGCCCCGGCGCGGCGTCATGCTGCCCGCCCCAGGCGCGCAGCGGCGTCGAGTATGGCGTCGCGCTGGGCGGCAATGGCGGCTGGCATCGGCTCGCTGCCCTGCTGGATGCCGCGCACCCAGGCCGCCGTGGCGGCGGCATCGCGCGCGGGCAGGGCCGGCAGTTCGGCGTCGGCGCGCTCGGCGCCCTCTACCGCGGTCGTCTCGGCGCCGTCCAGCCAGCGCGCGATGCGCTGCGGACGGCGGGTGTTGGCGACGGCCTCGCCCTCGGTGGCGCGCATCAGCAGCGCCGCCTCGCGCCTCAGCGCGAAGAGTTCGGACAGCATCGCGCCGAATTCGGGATGGGTATAGGCGGACAGCAGCAGGCTGGGCCCATGCACCGGACGCAGCAGCTTGGCCAGCGTATGCGCGGCGTTGCGCACGCCCAGGATGCGGCGCAGGCCCACGACCCGGGCCAGCCCCGGGCTGGCGACGGCCAGCGGCAGATAGGCCAGCCCGCGGTCGCGCAGCGCCCGCGCGGCGGCCCCGGCATCGGGCGAGGCCTCGACGCCAAGCGCCTCCAGGATGTCGATGGTGGGCACGCGCGCGGCGTTCGAGCCCGCGCCCGGCCGCGCCGGGTCGGACGCCTGTCCGTGCAGCAGCACCGGCAGGCCGGCTTGCGCCACGGTCCAGGCCAGCAGCGGCACGAGGTTGGGCGCGTGGCGCGACCCGTTATAGGTGGGCAGGACGATAACCGGCTTCCCGGCGGGTGCTTCCACGCGCGCCATCCGCGCCTCGGCCGCGTCCAGGAACCCGGCGACCTCGGACACGGCTTCGCCCTTCATCCGCAGGGCCAGCAGCACCGCGCCCAACTCCAGGTCCGACACCCGGCCGTCCAGGATGGCACCCATCAATTCGCCGGACGGTTCACGCGCCAGCGCGCGCGAGCCGTCCTTGCCGCGGCCGATCTCGCGGATCAGCGGCGCGCACGCATAGGGCTCGGTCATGGGCGCTCCCAGGCTGGGCGTTGAGGAATCCTTCAAGCTTACACGCGCCTCATCAGGTCGTTGATGCGTTCAGCGGCGCGGCACAGCAGCGGCAACAGTTCGTCCCGCATCTGCCGCGCCGTCACGAGGTGCGCCTGGCCGCTCAGGTTCAGGGCGGCGACGGTGCGGCCGCTGCGGTCGCGGATGGGCGCGGCGATGGCGACCAGCCCGGTTTCGAGCTCCCGGTCCACCAGCGACCAGCCCTGCTCGCGCACCTTCAGGATGGCCGCCTTCAGCTGCGCCGGGTCGGTCACCGTCAACGGCGTATGGGCCCGCAGGTCGGACCTGGCCAGCGCCGCGTCGATCTCGCCGTCGGCCAGGCCGGCCAGCAGCACGCGCCCCATGGCCGAGCAGTAGGCGGGCAGGCGGCTGCCTATCCCGAGGTTGATGGACATGATGCGCCCGGTCGGGATGCGCAGCACGTAGACGATGTCGGTCCCGTCCAGCACGGTAGCCGAGCAGGACTGGTGCGCCTCGTTGGTCAATTGCTCCATGATGGGCTCGGCCAGGTCCCAGAACGGCATGGAAGTCAGATAGGCGAAGCCCAGTTCCAGGATGCGGGGCGTGAGCCGGAACTGCCTGCCTTCCGTGGCCACGTAGCCCAGTTGCACCAGCGTCAGCAGGATGCGGCGCGCGCCCGCCCGCGTCAGCCCGGCGGCCTCGGCCACCTCGGTCAGGGTCATGGCGGGTCGTTCGGCGTTGAAGGCCCGGATGACGGCCAATCCGCGCGCGAAGGACTGCACGTAGGCATCGCTGGGCTTGACCGCGTCGCCCTCGGCGCCCGCGGACACGCGGGCAGCCCCAGGGCTGCCCGCGCCGATGCCGGCCGGCTTGCCGCCGGCCGATGGGTGTTGCGTCATGCAGCCCTGGCGATCAGATCAGTTCGAAAGCCATGGCCGTGGCTTCGCCGCCGCCTATGCACAGCGAGGCCACGCCGCGCTTGGCATTGCGCTGGCGCATCGCCCCTAGCAGGGTGGCGATCAGCCGCGCGCCGCTGGCGCCGATGGGGTGGCCCAGCGCGGTCGCGCCGCCGTGCACGTTGACCCTGTCGTGCGGCAGCTTGTGCTCGGCCATCGCGGCCATGGTCACCACGGCGAAGGCTTCGTTGATCTCGTACAGATCGACGTCGCCCGGCTTCCAGCCGGTCTTGGCGAACAGCGTGGCCAGCGCGCCCACCGGCGCGGTGGTGAACCATTGCGGCTCCTGCGAATGCTGCGCGTGGGCGACCACGCGGGCCAGCGGCGTGACGCCCAGTTTCTCGGCGGTCGAGGCGCGCATCAGGACCAGGGCCGCGGCGCCGTCCGAAATGGACGAAGAGTTGGCGGCGGTGACGGTACCGTCCTTCTTGAACGCGGGCTTGAGGGTGGGGATCTTCTCGGGCATGGCCTTGTAGGGGGCCTCGTCGCGCGCGATGACCTTCTCGCCCTTGCGATCGGCCACGGTGACCGGCGCGATTTCCCATTCGAAGCTGCCGTCCTCGCTGGCGGCCTTGGCGCGGCGCAGCGACTCGAGCGAATAGGCGTCCTGCTGCTCGCGGGTGAAGCTGTACTTGGCGGCGCAGTCCTCGGCGAACACGCCCATGGCGCGGCCCTTGTCATAGGCGTCTTCCAGGCCGTCCATCGCCATGTGGTCGTACATGGTGGCGTGGCCGTAGCGGTAGCCCTGGCGCGCCTTGGGCAGCAGGTAGGGGGCGTTGCTCATGCTTTCCATGCCACCCGCCAGCGCGACCTGGGCGCTGCCGGCCAGCAGCAGGTCGTGCGCCAGCATCGTGGCCTTCATGCCCGACCCGCAGATCTTGTTGATGGTGGAGCAACTGGTGCCGAGCGGCAGGCCCGCGCCCAGCGCGGCCTGGCGGGCCGGCGCCTGGCCCTGCCCGGCCTGCAGCACGTTGCCCATCAGCACTTCCTGGATCTGCTCGGGCTTCAGGCCCGAACGCTCGATGGCCGCCTTGATGGCGACCGCGCCCAACTGGTTGGCGGAAAGCCCTGAAAGCTCGCCCAACATGGCGCCCATGGGGGTACGGGCGGCCGATACGATAACAACGGGATCCGACATCTTCGACTCCTGACTCTGAAAAGCGGCGGGCGCCACGGGCAAGGGCGGCGGCGGCGCTCCGGAAAGCATCCGCCGGCACCTAGGTACACTAGCTGTAATTTACCAACAAGTGGCCTGCCCATTTTAGACCTGCCCAGGCAGCGCCGCACGAACCGGCCAGGCCCCCCCGACCCGCCATGAATCCTCTCGAACACGAACTGAAGTATCCGCTGGGCGACAGGCTGCCCGAAGCCGGCGCCGCCATCGAGGTCGCGCCCGGCATCCGCTGGATCCGCATGCCCCTGCCGTTCGCGCTGGACCACATCAACCTGTGGCTGCTGCGCGACCGGTTCGAAGGACGGGACGGCTGGACCATCGTCGACTGCGGCGTCGCCCGCGACGAGGTCAAGGCGCTCTGGGAGCAGGTTTTCGCCACCCAGCTCGACGGGCTGCCGGTCGTGCGGGTCATCGTCACCCACATGCACCCCGACCACCTCGGCCTGGCCCACTGGCTGACCGAAAAATGGGGCGTCCCGCTGCAAATGAGCGCCACCGACTTCCTGACCGCCCACCTGTTCGTGGAAGGCCAGGCCATCTCGGGCGGCGAGCGCATGGCCGACCATTTCGCCCGCAACGGCATGGCCGACCAGGCCTCGCTGGACGGCGTGCGCGCCCGCACCCGCTACTACCCGCAGCTCGTGCCCCAGGTCCCCGCCCATTTCAACCGCATCATGGACCGCGACGTGCTGCGCATCGGCGGCCACGAATGGCATGCCATCGCCGGCTACGGGCACGCGCCCGAGCACATCTCGCTGTATTGCAAGGAACTGAACATCGTCATTTCCGGCGACATGGTGCTGCCGCGCATCTCGACCAACGTCAGCGTCACCGACATCGACCCCGAGAGCAATCCGCTCCAGCTGTACCTGGATTCGCTGGGCGGCTATGCCCACGTCCCGGCCGACGCGCTGGTGCTGCCCTCGCATGGGCGCCCCTTCACCGGCATCCATACGCGCATCGCGCAGCAGCACGCCCACCACGCCGACCATCTGGCGCGCGTCAAGGAGGCCTGTACCGGCCAGGCCGCCTCGGCCTACGACATCGTGCCCGTGCTGTTCAAGCGCAAGCTGGACCTGCACCAGATGACCTTCGCCCTGGGCGAAGCCATCGCCCACCTGCACATGCTGTACTACCAGGGCGTGATCGCCCGCGAGATCGGCGCCGACGGCATCGTCCGCTACCGGGTTCCCGCCTGATCTCCCGCGCGGCCCCTGGCCGCGCGCATTCTGCTGCTATGCTTGGCGCCCCGGCCACCGCCGCGCGGGGCGGCTTCCCTGGTGCCGCAGGAGTCCGAGATGAAAAACGTCTACAAGTATTTTTTCCGCGGCCTGATCACCATCCTGCCGCTGGCGTTGACGCTGTACCTGATGTACGTGTGCGTGGCCTGGATGGAGGCGCTCGCCCTGGCGGTGCTCCACCCTTTCGTCGGCAGCTTCTACTTCCCCGGCCTGGGCCTGATCCTGGGCGTGCTCGGCATCGTCGCGGTCGGCATGCTGGTGTCCAAGCACCGGGTGCGCCGCCTGCTGTCCTACGTGGAATGGCCGTTCACCAGCATCCCGGTGGTCAAGAGCGTCTATTCGTCGCTCAAGAGCTTCGCCGACTATTTCACGCCCAGCACCAGCCAGGGCGGGCAGCAGGTCGTCATCCTGCGCATGCCGGGCCAGGAATTCGAACTGGTGGGCCTGGTCACCCGGCGCAGCACGGCCGGCCTGCCCGAGGGCTTCCTGCCCGGCGAGCGGGTGGCCGTCTACCTGCCCATGGGGTACATGATCGGCGGCTATACGGTGTTCGTGCCGGCCTCGTGGGTCACGCCCATCGAAATGACGGTGGAAGAGGCGATGCGCTCGTCGCTGATCGCCTGGATGATGAGGACCCCCCCTACGCCCTGACGGGCTCCCCCCAGGGGGCGATGCGGGTGGACCGGCGAAGCCGGATCCACCGCATCCTGGGTCTAGTGCCGTTATCTTGGGACGTGGCAGCGAAGCTTCGCTCGCTGCCAACGGTCGTGGTCAGGACGGCTGGCAATATTTGCGCGTGACCTCGGCATGGGCCGGCGTGTCACTGGACCACGTGCCCACGCGGTTGACCGTAACCTGACAGCGGTCGCTCACGGTCAGCTTGAACACCGTCCACCATCGGGTCGAATTCGCGGTTTCTCCGGAAGTCGGGCCGAATACCGACAGCGAACCCTTGTTGTTCAGCTCGACCCGCACCGGCGATCCGGTCATGCCGGGATCATAGGTACCCGAGTAGTTGTAGAGCGCATAGGTATAGGTACCGACCATCAGCTTGCGGATGGTCACCACCTCGGGACCGAAGCCGGTGGTGTCGTCGACGTCCAGGTTGGCGAAGGGATCGGTGCCCAGGCTGCCTTTGCTGCCATAGTAGATCTCGGTGCCATCCGGCGCGAACAGGTGCGAATCCACGTCCACGGGCTTGGCGCCCCAGGTCAGCTTGATGCTGATGGCATCGGTCAGCGTCGTCAGCGACAGGCATTCAGCCAGAGTGGTGTCCGCGGCGAACGGCCCCACCGACACCGTGTTGGACAGCTTGACGCCCTGTTGCGCGAACAGCGTCGCCTTGCCGCCCTTCTTCATCGCGATACGGAACTTGCCTTGGGCATCGGTGCGCACGGACGACGAGCTGGAGTAGTCGATGCCGTCCGAGGCGACCAGGATGTTCGCCAGCGACGATGCGCCCGCGTCATCGGCCACGCAGCCGTTCACGTAGACCGTGTTCATCAACTGATCGGCATTCCAGTACGTGAAGTGGCTGACGGTGCCCTCGTAGTACTGGTCGGCGCCCGAACCGGCCAGCGTGGCCGAGCCTTCCTGCTTCCAGAAGCCGGTCGCCTCGTCGAAGTAGAACAGCGGGATCGTGGCGGGGTTGCTGGCGCTGCGGGTGGCGACCGGAATGCGGATGGTCGCGGTCTTGCCGGGCGCCAGGTTCAGGCGTTCGCCCGCGGTGTTCTGCAGGGTCACATTGATCGCGCCCCAGCTTTCCATGACGCCGGTGCCGCCGCCCGAGGTCGAGACCAGGTACTGGCCCGGCATGGCGTTGACGTTCAGGGCCGGGTTCACCGCGCTCAGCGCGACCGAGACCGCGCCCGTGGCGGGCGAACCGTCGGGGCGGACCAGGCCGTTGGCGGGCAGCGAGACGGACGCCGGCGTGTTGGGCGCGGTCACGGTGATGGCCGTGGCGGCGTCGCCGCCGCCCGTCACGTCCACCGGCTGCAGTTCGACGGTGGCGATGTCGGTGGTCTGGTTGGCGACGACGGCGGCGGTGGGCAGGCCCTCGCCATAGCCGGTGGCGTTGACGCGGATCACCGTCCGGCTGGCGGGCGCGACGCCGGCCAGTTCGAACTCGCCCTGGGCATTGGACGTGGCGCTGGCCGAGCCGTTGCTGAGGCGGGCGTTCTGGATGGCCGCGCCGGTCTGGCCGTTGATGACCTTCCCCTTGACCTTGCCGGTCACCGTGACCGGTGGCTCGGGGTTGGTGGGCGGTTCAGGATCGGTCGGCTGCGGGCTGGACGACGAGCCGTCGCCGCCGCCGCAGGCGGCCAGCACCAGCGAGGCGCCAAGGGCCGCCAGCAAAGCCGGCAGCCGGGACTTGCCGACGCGCGCGCGGCCGCCCGCGGGGCTCTCGCCCAGCGTAGCATCGTGTTTCATGATTTCCCCTGTTTGGAATCCGCCTGGCCTGACGGTTGGTCAGGCCAGTTTTTGTTGTAAGCGTTTACTAGCGGCGGAAGTCTACAGATGGAATGCTGGATGCACTCACTACGTTAACAATACATACATCTCTTGCAAATACTCAGATCTGGGGGAAAGCGCGTCACCGGCTCCACGGCAGCGGCGCCGCGTTCATGCCCCAGTAGTAACTCTTCTGGTTGGTGTACTCCAGGATGCCCAGACGGCCCTTCTCGCGCCCGGTGCCGCTCATCTTCACGCCGCCGAAGGGCGTGCTGACCGAGAACAGCTTGTAGGTGTTGACCCAGACGGTACCGGTCTGCAACGCGGCCCCCAGGCGCCAGGCCGTCTTGTAGTCGCCCGTCCAGATGCCCGAGGCCAGGCCGAACACGCTGTCGTTGCACTGGGCGATCAGGTCGGCTTCGTCGGTCCAGGGCAGCAGCGCCAGCACCGGCCCGAAGATCTCTTCCTGGCACATGCGGGCCTCGTTGGGCAGGCCTTCGATCACGGTGGGCAGGTAATAGCTGCCGCGCTCGTAGCCGGCGCCGGTGGGCCGCTGGCCGCCGGCCAGCACCTTGCCCCCCTCGTCCACGCCCAGTTGCACGTAGCGTTCCACCGATTCGCGGTGGGCGCGGCTGACCAGCGGCCCCATCTGGGTCCGCTCGCTGGCCGGGTCGCCCACGCGCAGCGCCCGCACGCCCGCCAGCAGGCGTTCCTTGAAGGCTTCGTACACGCTGGCATGCACGAAGGCGCGCGAACCCGCGATGCACGATTCGCCGGACGAACTGAAGATGCCGTACAGCACGCCGGCCACCGCGTGGTCCAGGTCGGCATCGGCGCAGACGATGGTGGGCGACTTGCCGCCCAGTTCCAGCGAGGTCGGCATCAGGCGCTCGGCCGCCAGCCGGGCGATGCCCAGGCCCACGGTGGTGCCGCCGGTAAAGGCGATGCGGCGGATCAACGGATGGCGCACCAGCGCGTCGCCGACCACCGAACCCTTGCCGGGCACCACGCTCAGGATGCCGTCCGGCACGCCCGCCTGCTGCGCGATGCGGGCCAGCTCGATGGCCATGCGCGGCGTGATCTCGGCCGGCTTGAACACGACCGCGCAGCCGGCGGCCAGGGCGGGCGCCAGCTTCTGCGCCTCGCTGGCGATGGGCGAGTTCCACGGCGTGATGGCCCCCACCACGCCCAGCGGCTCGTGCACGCTCATGCTGACGTAGTCGCCGCGCGACGGGGTGATGGTGTCTTCCATCGTCTCGCAGGCCGCCGCGAAGAACTGGAAGGTGCCGGCCGCGCTGGCCACCAGCGCGCGCGTCTCGTTGATGGGCTTGCCGTTGTCCAGGCGCTGGAGCTGCGCCAGTTCCTCGGCCCGCTCGCGGATGCCGGCGGCGATGCGACTCAGGATGGCCCCGCGCTCGTGCGGCTTCAGGCCCGCCCATTCGGGGCGCAGGCGCGCGGCCTCGGCGGCGCGCACGGCCTGGTCCACGTCGTCGGCCGTGGCCGCGTGCAACGTGGCGACCTGGCTGCCGTCGGCGGGGTATTCGGTCGCGTACCGGGGTCCCGAGGCATCGCGCCAGGAACCGGCGATCAGGGTCTGGATGTGTTCGGTCATGTCAGGATTCCATGTAGGGCCGGGCGCGGCGGTGCGCTAGAAGGCCTGGGTGTAGATCGCGAGCGCGTCGTCGCGGGTCAGGTCGCGGGGGTTGTTCATCAGCAGGCGGTCCACGGTCATCGCCGCTTCGGCCAGCACCGGCAGGTCGGACTCGCCGACCCCCACGTCGCGCAGCCGCTGCGGGATGGGCGATGACGTCACGTGGGCCTGCATGGCGGCGATGAAGGCACGCGCCGCGCCGGCATCGTCCGCGTCGCGCAGGCCCGGATCCAGCGCGCGCGCCAGTTCGGCGTACGCGCCTTCGGCCACCGGCAGGTTGAACCGCAGGATGGGGACCATGACCAGCGAGTTGGCCAGTCCGTGCGGCACGTGGAAGTGGCTGCCCAGCGGATGGGCCAGCGCGTGGATCGCGGCCACCGGGGCGTTGGCGAAGGCCATGCCCGCCAGCAGCGAGCCGAGCAGCATGGCCTCGCGGTCATCCAGGTCGCCGCCCTGCCGCACCGCGCCGCCCAGGTGGCCGTGCAGCAGTTGCAGGGCGCGCACCGCCAGCATGTCCGACATGGGATTCTTCTTGTGCCGGGTGGTGTAGGCCTCGATGGCGTGGACCATGGCGTCGATGCCGGTCATCGCGGTCGGTCCGGGCGGCAGCGCCGCCGTCAGCGCGGCATCCAGCACCGCCACGTCGGGGAACAGCAGGGAACTGATCACGCCGCGCTTCTGGTGGTCGGGCGTGGACACGACCGAGGTGGGCGTGGCTTCGGAGCCGGTGCCCGCGGTGGTCGGCACCTGGATCAGCGGCAGGCGCGGCCCGCGGGCGCGCTGCGGCCCGTAGATGTCGGCCAGCGGCTGCGGATTGGCGGCCAGCAGGGCCACCAGCTTGGCGGTGTCGAGCGAGCTGCCGCCGCCCAGGCCGATCACGCATTCGGCACGGTCGTCGCGGGCGGCACGCGCCGCTTCCAGCACCACGTGCTCGGGCGGATCGGCCTCGACGCGGTCGTACACGGTCACGTGCAGGCCCGCGGCGCGCAGGGCCGCGGCGGGCGCATCGACCAGCCCGGCCGCGACCAGCCCGGGATCGGTGACGAGAAACGCGCGGCGATGGCCGCCGGCCTGGAGGATCTGGGCCAGCCGGAGGGCGGCCCCGCGCTCGCAGACGATGCGAGGCGTGGTTTCGAAATGGAAGCTGGGCATGGACATCGGCTCCGTCCGGGCCGCGCGGGGCGGCCGGGATGAGCACGGCCCTCACCCCATGCGCGGTGATGCGGAAAGCAGGAAGAAGGGATGGCCGGCGCGCGGCGCGCCGGCCGGGACGCGGATCAGTACGCCGAGATCTTGGTCTTGGCGATCAGGTCGCCGAAGTTCTTGTACTCGGTGCGCAGCGCGTTGCCGAGTTCCTCGGGCGTGGTGGCCACGCTTTCGAAGCCCATGGCCTGGATGCGCTCGACGGAATCGGGCTTCTTCAGGCTCTTGTTGATCTCGGCGTTCAGGCGCTTGATCACGTCCGCCGGGGTGCCGGCCGGGGCGAACACGCCGTGCCAGCCACTGACCTTCTCCAGTTCGGGCAGGCCGGCCTCGCGGAAGGTGGGCACGTCGGGCAGGGCCGAGGCGCGCTTGGGTCCGATCACGGCCAGCGCCTTGAGCTTGCCCGACTTGACGTGGACGGCGCTACCCGAATCGAAGGTGAAGTCCACCTGGCCCGCCAGCAGGTCCTGGATGGAAGGCGCCAGCCCCTTGTAGGGCACGTGCGTCGCGTCGGTATGGGTTTCCAGGTTCAGCAGCGCGCCGGCCACGTGCGGGAACGAGCCGTTGCCGGTGGACGAATAGTTCAGCTTGCCCGGGTTGGCCTTCATCTTCTCGACCAGGCCCTTGACGTCCGAGACGCCCACCTTGGGATTGACCAGCAGCGCCATGTTCAGGCCCGCGGTCATCGCCACCGGGGCGAAATCCTTGATCGGGTCGAACGGAACGTTCTGCATCACGTACGGACCCAGCGCCAGCGTGCTCGAGGCCAGCATCAGCAGCGTGTAGCCGTCCGCGGGCGCGCGGCGCACGTAGTCGGCGGCGATGTTGCCGTTGGCGCCCGGCCGGTTCTCGACCACGAACTGCCTGCCCAGCGACTCGCCCATGTCCTTGGCGACCATGCGCGCGATCGCGTCGATGGTGCCGCCGGCCGGCACCGACACCACGATGGTCACGGGCTTGGAGGGGAAGGTGTCGGCCATCGCGGCCGCGGGAACCAGGGCGGCCGACAGGGCCGCCACGGAAAACAGCTTGCGCATCATCACATCGATCTCGTAAAGGGTGGAACAGCGACGGCCGGGGCCTTCCCGACTCGTCCATGCGGAAAATTGTAGACAGCCGGCATGTGTGACAATGGCATTTCTGGTTAACTGGAAGTTAACAACTCCACCCATGCCCGTTGCCGGGCCGGAACTCCCTTGCCGTGTCGCGCCTCCTGAACAGCCGCCATTTCCAGATCTTCGCCACCCTCATGCGCAGCCGCGGCATGAGCGAGGCCGCGCTGCGGCTGGGCATTTCCAAGGCGGCGGTCAGCAAGACCCTGCGGCTGATGGAGCGGGAAACCGGCGTGGCGCTGTTCACGCTGGCGCACGGACGGCTCGAACCCACGGCCGCCGCGCACCGCCTGCTGCCGCGGGCCGAGCAGGCGGCCAAGCACCTGGAATGGGCGCTGGACGAGGCCTATGCGCTGGACCAGGGCTCGGTGCGCACCGTCATCGTCGCGGCCCACGCGCCGCCGCTGATCGCCATCCTGCCCAGCGCCATCCAGCGCTTCAAGGACAGCCATCCGGAGGTCAACGTCCACTTGCGCGTGGAAGGCCCGCCCAAGGTGCTGGAATCGGTGGCCCACCACGAGGTGGACCTGGGCGTGACCAACCCGCCCGCGCCCAACACGGCCAGCAGCGTCGACCTGTGCCAGCGCCACACGATATCCGAGGACCTGCTGGTGGCCGCCCTGCACCGGCGCCATCCATTGGTGGCCAAGCCCGTGGTGCGCCCGGAGGACCTGGTCGGCGCCACCGTCATCGCCCTGCCCGAAGAATCGCCCACGTCCATCCTGGTCCGCGCCACCTTGCAGGAAGCGGGCGTCAGCGTGCCCAAGACCATCTTCGCCAGCACGTCCATGGGCGTGTGCGCGCTGGTGCAGCAGGACGTGGGCATCGGCCTGATCAACCCCATGCTGCTGTCCACCGGCATCTTCCCCGACGTCGTGACCCGGCCGTTCCGGCCCCGCATCGAACTGTGGACGGAAATCTATTATTCGTCCATCCGGCCGCTCAGCCCCGAGGCCCGGGCGCTGGCGACCTATATCGAGGAAGCGGCCTCGGCGCTGCGCGGGCATGCGCCGCTGGGCAAGCCCGCGCCGGGCTGAAGGACCGTCCTCAGCCGCAGCGTATCGCCGTCACGACCTCGCGGCGGTTGACCTCGACATTCACCCGGAACGGATTGAATTCCATGGTGATGGCCTGCCCGGGGCGCAGCACGCGCGCGCTGCCGGCGCCCGAAGCCTTGCGGGCCTCCTCGGCCAGCACCGAACTGAGCTGCTGGCCAACCAGGGACTGGGCCGCGTCGGCCTGGCATTGCCCCTGCGGCGCCTGCGCCGCGGGCTGGGGGGCGGCGGCGGGCACGGGGGCGGCGCAGCCGGTGGCGAGGGCCAGCGTGGCCAGGGCGAAGGCGCTCCGGATCATGGGTTCTCCTTGTGGGGATTCATCGATGGAACAGCGTGGGCGGCATCCCGACATGCCGGCGGAACATCACTGCGAAGGCGCTCTGGCGCGGGTAGCCGTGGCCGGGCGCGACGTCGACCACTTTAGTCCCGCGCCCGCACCAGCCGCAACAGCGTGATCTCCGACGGCACGCCGAAACGCATGGGAGGCCCCCAGTAGCCCGTCCCGCGGCTCACGTACACCCACATGCCGTCCTGGCGATGCAGCCCCGTCACGAACGGCTGTTGCAGCGGTACGAAGAAATTCCAGGGCAGGAACTGCCCCCCGTGCGTATGGCCCGACAGCTGGAGGTCGAAGCCCGCGGCGGCGGTGGCCGCCGCGCTGCGAGGCTGGTGGGCCAGCACCACGCGAGCGCCGGCATCGGCCGGCGCTCCGTCTATCGCGCGCTGCGGATCGCTGCGGTGCGCCGGGTCGAACTGGTGGGCGCTGTAGTCGGTGATGCCGGCCACCACCAGGTCCTGGCCCGCATGGCGCAACACCGCGTGCTCGTTCAGCAGCACCCGCATGCCCATGTCGCGCAATGCATCCACCCAGGCGTGCGCGCCCGAGTAGTACTCGTGGTTGCCGGTCACGAAGAAGGTCCCATGGCGCGATACCAGCTCCGTCAGGGGCCGGGCGTGCGGCGCGAGATCGGCCACGCTGCCGTCGACCAGGTCGCCGGTGATCGCCACCATGTCGGGCCGCAGCCCGTTCACCGCATCGACGATGCGCCGCACGTAGGGCGCGCGGATGGTGGGCCCGACATGGATGTCGCTGATCTGCGCGATGGTGAATCCGTCCAGTCCGCCGGGCAGCCCCTTCAGCGGGATGTCGACGCGCACCACGCGCGCCACGCGGCGGGCGCCGATGAAGCCGGCCACCGACATCAGCAGCGAGGCCGCCACCACGAACAGGGCCGACGGCAGCGCCAGCGCCGCATGGCCGCCGCCGGCCTGGAGCCACGCCAGCGCCGAAGCACCGGCCAACACGAGGTCGCGCAGCAGCGTCAGCACGAACAGCGACGAGAACAGGCCCATGCACAGCAGCCCCAGCCAGATCGCCCCCAGCAGCAGGCGGCCGGCCGAGCGGCGCCGCGCCAGCATGCTGGTGGGAATCAGGATGGCGGACGATGCCAGCACGATCGCCAGCGCCGGCGCCAGGCCCGGCACCGCGCCCAGGGCCGGCACGAGGCGCAGCCACACGTAGGCATGCACCAGGCCGATCAAGCCGAAAAAGTAGAACCGATGCAGGGCGCGACGCTGGCTCATGCCACGTGCCGCCGGACGCGCCCGCCGGCGGTCACGCCGCCTTCGTCCCGCGCCGCGCCGGCGAGGCGAAGCGGTACACGGCCAGCGTACTGCGCCATCCCGGCAGCCACGAGATCTCGTGGGCGTCGGCGAAAGTCGCGCGCGCCAGGATGCGCAGGCCGAGCTTCGCGGCCAACGCCTCGAAATCCTTCAGCGTGCACAGGTGGATGTTGGGCGTGTTGTACCACTGGTAGGGCATCTGTCCGGTCACGGGCATGTGCCCGCGCAGGATGGACAAGCCGTGGGTCCAATGACCGAAATTGGGGAAGGAAACGATGCCCTCGCTTCCCACCCGCGCCATTTCGAGCAGGATGCGCTCGGTGTTGTGCACGGCCTGCAGCGTCTGCGACAACACCACCGTGTCGAAGCGGCCGTCCTCGAACAGCGCGAGACCGTCCTCCAGGTTCTGCTGGATGACGTTGACGCCCTTGCGCGCGCATTCGATCACGTGCTGGTCGCTGATCTCGACCCCGACGATGCGGGCCTGCTGCGCATCGCGCAGGTGGGCGAGCAGCGTGCCGTCGCCGCAACCCAGGTCCAGCACGCGCGAACCGTCGGCGATCCAGCCCGCGATCCGGGCCAGATCCGGGCGCAGCGAAGCGGCGGGGCGGCTCATTGCGCACCTCCCGCCGCGCCCAGGCCCAGTTGGCGGGCCACGCGATCGAAATAGCCCCGCATCACCGAGTGATAGCGGGCGTCATCCAGCAGGAAGGCATCGTGGCCGTGCGGCGCCTCGATCTCGGCATAGGTGACCGGGCGGCCGTTGCGCAGCAGCGCCTGCACGATCTCGCGGGAACACGAGGGCGGGAAACGCCAGTCGGTCGTGAACGAGGTCAGCAGGAACTCGGCCTGCGCCGGCGCGAGCGACCGCGCCAGATCGCCGCCGGCCTGCTTGGCCGGATCGAAATAATCCAGGGCCCGCGTGATCAGCAGATAGGTGTTGGCATCGAAATACTTCGAGAACTTCTCGCCCTGGTAGCGCAGGTAGGATTCCACCTCGAATTCCACGTCATAGCCATAGCGGAACGCGCCGTCGGCGCCGGGCGAACGCTGCGCCCGTCCGAACTTCTCGGCCATGTCATCGCCCGACAGATAGGTGATGTGGCCGATCATCCGCGCCACCGACAGGCCGTTGCGCGGCACCGTGCCGTGGGCGTAGAAGTCGCCGCCGTGGAACTCCGGATCGGTGATGATGGCGCGCCGCGCCACTTCGTTGAACGCGATGTTCTGCGCCGACAGCCGCGGCGTGCTGGCGATGACCACGCAATGCGCCACGCGCTCGGGATAGGTGATGGCCCAGCTGAGCGCCTGCATGCCGCCCAGCGATCCGCCCATGACCGCCGCGAAACGGGCGATGCCCAGCCGGTCGGCCACGCGGGCCTGCGCATGGACCCAGTCCTCGACCGTGACGACGGGGAACGAGGCGCCGTACGGGCGGCCGGTGCGGGGATCGATGCTGGCGGGCCCGGTGGACCCGAAGCAGGACCCCAGGTTGTTGATCCCGATCACGAAGAAGCGATCGGTATCCAGCGGCTTGCCGGGCCCCACCATGTTGTCCCACCAGCCGACGTCGGACGGATCGTCGGCCGATACGCCGGCCACGTGGTGCGAGGCATTCAGCGCATGGCAGACCAGCACCGCGTTGGAGCGGTCGGCGTTCAGGCGGCCGTAGGTCTCGATGGTGAGCGAATACGGGCCGAAGGCCGTGCCGCTGGCCAATTGCAGCGGCTCGTCGAAGGTCATGGCCTGCGGCTGGACGACGCCGACGGAATCGGGACCGATGGGAGGGGGAACGGGAGTGTCGAGAAAGGCGGTCAACGCCTCTTCGAGATGCGAATCGGAAGACACGATGGACGGAACTCTTTAGCTGGATTTATCGGGCGCCCGCAAGCGGACCAGGCAAATCGGCGCCAATGAAAGATGCGGAGAATTGTAGCACCCGCTCCGGCGCGCCCCGCCACCCGCCGCCGCTCTACAGCAAACCCCGCAGGATGGCCTGGGCCACCGCCGCCTGTTTGTTGTTGACCCGGAGCTTGACGAACGCGTTGCCCAGGTGGAAGTTCACGGTGCGTTCGCTCACGCCCAGGATCTGGGCGGTTTCGCCGCCGGTCTTGCCCACCGATGCCCAGCGCAGGCATTCCTGTTCGCGCGCGGAAAGCCGGGTCGGCACGCATTCCGGCTTGCGTTCCTGGCACGGCAGCCGCAGATAGGCGTCGAGCAGCAGCGACGCGGCATGGTGGCACAGGTCGGCCAGTTGCGCATGGGCATGGCGCCCCCCTGTCGAGTCCGCGAAACCGAACAGCAGGCCGAGGCAGGCGAGCGTATCGCCGGGACGCAGCCCGTCGGCCACCAGGAACAGCCCGCTCCGGGCCCTCAGCCGCTGCAACTCGTCATGGACGGGGAAAAACTGGTCATCGTCCAGGGTCCGCCATGTGATGCGCAACTGCCCGGCGCGCCACCCGGCGGCCGCGACCAAGGGCGAAAACTCGGGCCGGAACGCCTCCCACCAGCGCCAGGCATCCTCGCACAGCCATCGCAGCACATCGCCCCCGGGCGTGTGCTGGACGATGCCCAGTACGTAATGCATGGCGTCCAGCTCGGCGGCGAACTCACGGACGACCTTGTCGATGTCCGCCGGGCACGAGGCTCCGATCAAGGGACGTAGCGTCCGCAAGGCGCGCGTGGCGAATCTCATGGTTTTCCATGCCGCGCGCCGTTGGATATTGATGATGCGACTGCGAGACTCGTCATTCCACCTATTGGTTCAGCAAGGACAGGTCCATTTCCGAGGCACGGTTCAACACCGCCGCGACCTTGGTGCGCAAAGCATTGGAATGGGCTTGCAGGATCTCGCGCTTGACGTCCAGCAACTGCTGCGGGTGCATGGAGAATTGCGTCAGGCCCAGCCCCAGCAGCAGCCGCGTCAGTTCCGTGTCGCCCGCCATCTCGCCGCACACCGAGACCGGCTTGCCGGCCCGGGCGCCGGCGTTGATGGTGTTGGCCACCAGGCGCAGCACGGCGGGGTGCAGGGAATCGTACAGGACGGCCACGTCGGGATCGGCCCGATCGATGGCCAGGGTGTACTGGATCAGGTCGTTGGTGCCGATCGACAGGAAATCGAAGACTTCCACGAAAGGCTCGATGGCGATCGCCACCGCCGGTATCTCGACCATCGCGCCCACCTGGATGTTCGCGCCATAGGCCTGGCCGCGCGCGTCGAGCTCCTGCTTCGCGGCGGCGATGGCGGCATGCGAGGCGCGCGCCTCGCGCAGATGGGCCACCATGGGTATCAGTATCCGCACCGGACCGTGGGCCGACGCGCGCAGGATGGCGCGCAACTGCGTGGCGAACAGTTCGGGATGGGCCAGGCAATAGCGGATCGCCCGCAGGCCCAGGGCCGGATTGGTCGCCACGGTGGCTTCGCCGTCCAGCGTCTTGTCGGCGCCGATGTCCAGGGTCCGGATGGTGACGGGGCGCCCCGCCATCGTGCGCACCACCGAGGCATAGGCCTCGTACTGCTCCTCTTCGCCGGGCAGGTCGTCGCGCCCCATGAAAAGGAACTCGCTGCGGAACAATCCGATGCCCTCGGCCCCCGCGTCGACCGCCGCCTGCGCCTCGTCGGGCAGCTCGATGTTGGCCAGCATCGACACCACCACGCCGTCCAGCGTAATGGCCGGCACGTCGCGCAGCGTCGCCAGCGTGGCCCGTTCGCGGGCGTAGTCGACCTGGCGGGCCCGGTATTCGGCCACGACGCTCGCGGGCGGATTGACCAGCAGCACGCCGGCCTCGCCATCGACGATCACCATGTCGCCGTCGCGCAGCAGCGTGCGCGCCACGCCCAGCGCCACCACGGCCGGCACGCCCATGCTGCGCGCGACGATGGCCGTGTGCGAGGTCGCGCCGCCCAGGTCGGTGGCGAACGCCGCGAAGCGCCCGCCGCGCAGCTTGAGCATGTCGGCGGGCGCGATGTCATGGGCCACGACGATGAGCGGATCGCCATGGTCGGCCAGCGCCGAGCCCTTCAGGTTGCGCGGACGCCCGTTCGCCTCGGCCAGCGCGTGCAGGATGCGCTCGATCACCTGGCGCACGTCGCCGCCCCGTTCGCGCATGTACTCGTCGTCCATCTGCGCGAACTGCTCGGCCAGCGCCTGGCCCTGGGCGGTCAACGCCCATTCGGCGTTGTAGTGGCGGGCACGGATGATCTCCAGCGGTTCGAGCGAGATCATCGCGTCGGCCAGGATCATGCTGTGCACCTGAAGGATGGCGCCCAGTTCACGGGGTACGTCGGGGGGAAGATGGTCGGCCAGTTGGGCCAGTTCGTCGGAAGCGGCGCGAATGGCGGCGGCCAGCCGTGCGCACTCGGCCTCTACTTCCTCTTCATCGATACGATAGTGGGACACCTCCAGAGCGGCCGCGCCGATGACCACGGCGCGGCCGATGGCATAGCCGCGCGACACCCCCAGTCCGTGCAAGGCCAGCATCGAAGTCTCCATAGGCTTTACTCGGCCTCGCCGAACTTCTGCGCGAACAGCTCCTGGATCCGGTCCAGGGCCTCCTGGGCGTCTTCGCCCTCGGCATCGACGGTTACCTTGGTGCCGATGCCCGCCGCCAGCATCATGACGCCCATGATGCTCTTGGCATTGACGCGGCGCGTGCCGCGCGCGATGTGGATCTCGCTGCGGAACCGGCTGGCGAGCTGGGTAAGCTTGGCGGAAGCCCGCGCATGCAGGCCCAGCTTGTTGGTAATGGCAATGTCGATACTCGGCATGGTCAATCGTCTTCAGGTTCGCCGTCGACGCGCAAGACGCCTTGCGTGCCGCCGGCCAGGGCGCGTTGCGCCAGATCATCAAGGGAAAGGTGGCGGTAAGGCAAGGTGCGCAACAACATCGGAATGTTGACACCGGCCAGCACGGTGGTGGGCGTCCCCAGCCGCGATGCCTCGCGCGCCGCCCGGTCGGTCTGGTTGGCGGGCGTGGCGCCCACCACGTCGGTCAGCACCAGCACGCCCTCGCCGGACGCCGCGGATTCGATGCGCTCGAGCACCGCGCGGAACATCTGGTCGGGATCCTCGTCGTTGCCGGCATCGTAGGCCAGCACGCCGGACAGTTCGCCGAAGATGTGCGATGCGCAGGAAAGGAGCGACGAAGCCAGCGGTTCGTGCGCGACGATGACGACGCCGGTCATGTCGGCCTCGCTTCCGGCCTGGCGGCGACGGCATCCTCCAGGGCCCGCGCGAACATCGCGCCGACGTCGAATCCGGTCTGCTCGGTGATTTCGCAAAACGTGGTGGGGCTGGTCACGTTGATCTCGGTGACGTAGTCGCCGATCACGTCCAGTCCCACCAGCAGCAGGCCCCGCGCGGCCAGCTTCGGCCCCAGTTCGCGGGCGATCTCCAGGTCGCGCCCGGACAGCGGCTGGGCCACGCCCCGGCCGCCGGCGGCCAGGTTGCCGCGGGTCTCGCCCGCCTGGGGAATGCGCGCCAGGCAATACGGCACGGGCTCGCCGCCGATCAGCAGCACCCGCTTGTCGCCCTGCAGGATCTCGGGAATGTAACGCTGGGCCATGATGCTGCGCTGGCCGTTGTCGGTCAGCGTTTCCAGGATGGCGTTCAGGTTGGCTTCCTTGGGGGCCAGCCGGAAGATCCCGGTGCCGCCCATGCCGTCCAGCGGCTTGACGATGACGTCGTGGTGTTCGTTGTGGAAAGCCCTCAGCCGGGCCATGTCGCGCGTCACCAGCGTCGGCACCGTCAGGTGCGGGAACTCGGCGATGGCCAGCTTCTCGGGGTGGTTGCGGATCGCGGCGCCGGAATTGAACACCCGCGCGCCCTGGGCCTCTGCCCGCTCCATCAGGTGGGTGGAATACACGTATTCCATGTCGAACGGCGGGTCTTTGCGCATCAGCACCGCGTCGAAGGCGGTCAGCGGCTGGTCGCCTTCGGGTCCCTCCTTCCACCAGGCGTGTTCGTGCAGGTCGGCGTCCGCCACCAGCTCGATGGGCCGGGACGCCGTGCGCACCGTGCCGTCGATGACGTAGAGATCGCCCTGCATCGCCACGCTCAGCCGGTGGCCGCGGGCCACGAGGGCTCGCATCATCGCCACGGAGGTGTCCTTGTAGGCCTTGAGCGCGGGAAGCGGGTCAACAATGAAAAGTACGTGCATGGATGGCCTTGAATGCCCGCCTGACGCGGGCGCGGAAACGAATACTGATTCTAGCAAGCCGGCGCGGGGGCCGCCGAACCGTCCGCGTGCAGGAAGGCCGCGGGCTGGCGCGACCGCTCGTACACCGGCCTCCCCGCCACGTAGGTGGCCCGCACCGCCCGGTCGTCGCCCAGCGTCATCAGGACGAACAGGCGCTCCATCAGGTCGGTGCAGTAGCGCATCCGGAAATCCATCAAGGGCGTGGATTTCAGGTCCAGCACCACCAGGTCGGCCTCGTAGCCCGGCTCGATCGCCCCCAGGCGGTCGTCCAGGTACAGCGCGTGCGCGCCGCCCCGGGTCGCCAGGTAGAAGGCGTGGGCGGCCGTCAGCCGCGTCTGGTTCAGGGCCGCCACCTTGTAGGCCTCGTTCAGCGTCTGCAACTGCGAAAAAGCCGTGCCCCCGCCTATGTCCGTGCCCAGCCCCACCCGCACCGGCCGGTCGGCCCGCTTGGCGTCGAACACCCGGAACAGCCCGCTGCCCAGGAACAGGTTGGAGGTCGGGCAGTGCGCCAGTGCCGCCCCGGCCCGGTGGCAGGCGCACAGCTCGTCTTCCGACACGTGCACGGCATGCGCGAAGATGGACCGCGGCCCCGCCAGCCCGGCGCGCCGGTAGACCTCGAAATAGTCGCAGCAATCCGGGAACAGCTCGGCGATCCAGCCCACCTCGCCCAGGTTCTCGCTCAGGTGGGTTTGCATGTAGGTGCCAGGGTGCTCGCGCCACAGGCGGGCCGCCGACTCCAGTTGCGCCTGGGACGAGGTCGCCGCGAAGCGCGGGGTGATGCAATAAAGCTGGCGCCCGTTGCCGTGCCACTTGCGGATCAGTTCACGGGAGTCCTCGTACCCGCTGCGGACCGTATCCCGCAGCGCCTCCGGCGCGTTCCGGTCCATCAGCACCTTGCCGGCGATCATCCGCGTGCCGAAGCGCTGCGAGGCCTCGAAGAAAGCATCCACCGACCCGGGATGCACCGTGCAATAGACCGCCGCCGTCGTCGTGCCCGCCCGCAGCAGCTCGCGCAGGAACACCTCGCTGACCAGCCCGGCGTGCGCCGGGTCGGCGAACTGCTGCTCGGTCACGAAGGTGTACTTGTTCAGCCACTCCAGCAATTGCTCGCCGAAGGCGCCGATCATCTGGGTCTGCGGGTAGTGGATATGCGTGTCGATGAAACCGGGGAGGATCAGCGCGTCCGGATAGTGCGCCACCGGCATGGAAGCCTCGACCGAGGCGCGCAGCCGCTCGTAGGGCCCGATCTCGGCGATCCGGCCGTCCTCCACCACCACCAGCGCGTCGGGCAGATGGGCATACGACGCATGCGGATCCGACAGGAAGGGATCGGCATGGAAACTCAGCGTGGCGCCGCGCAGGGCATGGCGGCCGGGGCCGAAACGGGAATCGGGGGCGTCAGGGCCCGGACGGGCGCGGGTCATAGGCATCCTCGGGATCGTCGGCGGGCGGGTCCTCGGAGATCGGCGCGGCGGGCCGCTCGCCGATCTGCTGCCGCCACATCGCATAATAAAGGCCCTTTCCCTCCAGCAGCCGGGCGTGGCTGCCGTGCTCCACGATACGCCCTTTTTCCAGCACGAAGATGGTATCGGCCTGCATCACCGTCGACAGCCGGTGCGCGATCAGGATCGTGATCTGCGTGCGGCGCGCGCAGATGCGCCGCACCGTCTCGTTGATCTGTTCCTCGGTCAGCGAATCCAGCGCCGAGGTCGCCTCGTCGAAGATCAGCAGCCTGGGCTGGCGGATCAGCGCGCGGGCGATCGACAGGCGCTGCTTCTCGCCGCCCGACAGCTTCATCCCCATCTCGCCTATGGCCGTGTCCAGCCCGTCCGGCGACTTCGCCAGCAGATAGGCGCAGGACGCCTGCTCCATCGCCGCCACCATTTCCGCGTCGGTGGCGTCGGGCTTGACCAGCAGCAGGTTCTCGCGGATCGTGCCCGCGAACATGTGCGCTTCTTGCGTCACGAATCCGATCTGCCGCCGGACGCGGTTGAAGCGCAGCGCCGTCGTGGGCTGGCCGTTGTACGACACCGTCCCGCTGGCCGGCGGATACAACCCGACCAACAGCTTCACCAGGGTCGACTTGCCGGAGCCCGACGGCCCCACGAACGCGATGGTGTCGCCCAGCCGCGCGTCGAACGACACATGCTCCAGCGCGTAGTCGGGCGCCCCCTTGTGGCGGAAGCTGACCTGCTCGAAACGCACATCGCGCACCGGCCCCACGTCCGCCGCGCCCGGTGGCCGCCGCTCCACGGGCTTCTTCATCAACGCGCCGAAGTTCAGCAGCGAGGCCTCCACCTCGCGATAGGCCAGGATGATATTGCCCAGCTCCTGCAGGGGCGCGAAGATCGCCACCGAGATGAACTGCATCGCGATCAGCTCGCCCGGACTCAGCACCTCGCGGAAGATCAGCCACAGCAGCGCGAACAGGATGGACAGCCGCAGGACGCTCAAGGTCATGCCTTGCAGGAAGGACAGCAGCCGTATCCGCTTGACCTTCTCCATCTCCAGCGCGAAGATCGCCGTCGTCTGCGCCTGCAGGCGGCGGATTTCCGGATAGGTCAGCCCCAGGCTCTTGATCAGCTCCACATTGCGCAGGGATTCGGTGATGAAGCCCGAATTGCGGTTGGTCTCGCGCACGATGGAACGCTGCTGGGTCTTGATCTCGCGGCTGAGCAGGCCGGTCAGGCCGCCCAGCACCAACACCCCGACCAGGAACACCGGCACCAGCAGCCAGTTCTTCGTGACCGAATACCAGGTCAGGAACCCCACCCCCACCACCGCCGCGAACACCGTGTTGATGAAGGTGTTGATGAAACGCTCGCTGTCGGCGCGGACCTTCTGCAACAGGGACAGGACCTCGCCGCTGCGCAGGTCCTCGAACTCCTGGAAGCGCAGGCGCAGCACCTGCCGCAGGCCGTCATTGAAAAGATGCGTGCCCAGCTTCTGCACGACCAGCCGGGTGGTGTATTCCTGCAAGGCGCGGGCCAGGCGCGACAGGATGGCGATCCCCACCGCCAGGCCCAGCAGCCCCAGCACGCCGGTGACCAGCTCGTGCTCGGTCTTGCCGGCGCGATTGATCGCGTATTCGTCGATGATGCGGCCGAAGATGATGGGATCGACCAGGGCCAGGACCTGGGAGGCGCCGGCCAGCAGCAGCGCGACGAAGGCCAGGGCGCGGTGCGGCTTGAGATAGGTCAGGAGCAGATGCATGGAGCGCCTTCGGCGGGCCGGCTAGGCCGGACGTGCGGCCAGCGAGGCGGGCGCCATCCCGGCCTGGATGGTCGCCCGTCCCTGCAGCGCCACGCCTATCTGCCGCATGCGGTCCACCACTTCGTCGCGCTGGCCGGTGATGGCATCTTCGGGGCCGCCCAGGCCGATGGCCAGGTCCATCTGCCCCGGCACCGGCGGCAGGGCCATGGCGATGACGTTGCGTCCCGCCACCACCCGTCCCCGGCTTTCCGCCCAGCCGCGCTCGCGGCAGGCCTCGATATCGGCAAGCAGTTCGGGAACCGCGACCTTGCAGGCGGGGGAGGTCTCCTGCGCGTTGGCGCGGCGGGCGATCAGTGAAATCTCGGCATTGCGCAGTCCCGCCAGCAGTATCTTGCCGACCGCCGCCCGGCACACCGGCCGCAGGATGCCGGTGGCGTAGGGCGGCAGGCCAGTGGTCTCCGCGCACAAGGTAACGATGTAGCGCACATAGATACCCTGGCGCATGCCCAGCAGCACCGAGTGCCCGAATTCCCGCCGCAATCCTTCCAGCAAGGAAATCAGGCTGCCATTGCCGAAAATTTCGTCGTGCACCCACGAGCCCAGCAGCATCACGCGCAAGGTGGGATAGTAGGCGCGCGTGGGCGGGTCGTAGCGCAAATAGCCCTGGGTCAGCAGGCTCTTGAGCAGCAGCGAGGTGCTGGATTGCGGATAGCCCAGGCACTGCGACAGTTCCTTGACCGTCGCGGCCGCATGGGTTTGAGCGAAGAACTCAAAGATTTCCAGCACCCGCCGTGCCGACTTGATCGTGCCTTCCATATCTCCACGCCTCGTCCCCGCCGGCGTGGCGGCGCGGGGCCGCTACTTGCCGGTCGGCGCGGCCGGTTTGATCCAGGGCCGCGCATTGCCTTCATAGACCGAGGGCCCCAGACGGAAATGCTGGGCCTCGTGGAAAGTGTAGACCACGGGGACGTCCGGGCTATAGAGGCGGTCTCCCGACGGCAACGGACCATTGCGCGCCACCTGCGAGTGCAGCGGCCGGCCCAGGATCCCCGACAGCCGCGCCGAAGCTTCGACCAGGCGACCCAGGTCCACGCCCACGTCCACGCCAAGCACTTGCAGCAACTGGACGAAATCCTCGGTGGGGATCATGCCGGTCGCCTGGCCGTTGCCGCAATACGGGCAGCCGCCTATGCCGCCCAGCGCGGTATCGGCCACCAGCGTATCGCTGGCCTCCAGCAGCTTGAGCGCCTCGTACATGGACAGCATCGCCATGCCCCGGGCATTGTGCAGGTGAAGATGGAAGACATCGATGGTCGGAAAGCGCCGCTTGATCGCCTCGATGTCGCCGGCGACCTCCTGCGGCGTGTTCCATGCCATGGGATCGGCCAGGTCCACGCGCTTGACCTCGATGCCGGCCTCGTTCCAGGCATCGACCTGGCGCTGCAGCGCCTCCAGGCGCGCCTCCCGCGTGAACCTGCCGCTCCAGTTCGAACCCCAGCCGGCGCTCAGCCCCACGGCCGCCTGCGTCGCCCCGGCGGCGCGGGCCTTCTCGACCGGCGAACGCCATGCCCGCTCCTGCCCTTCCAGGGTCTGGTTGGTATTGCGCAGCAGGAACGTCTCGCACATGTGCAGATGGGTGGCCGGCAACGGCTCCAGGCTCAGCGGCGGCGCATGCCGCCTGCGATCCTCGCGGCCGCGCTCGTTCAGCGCCAGCGCGAAGAACTCCACGCCCGGCACCGGCCGCAGCCGTTCGACCACGCGCAGCGTATCGCCCATCTGCGGGCTCCACTTGGGATTGACGAAGGCTCCCACGACGAGGCGCCGTATGCCGGCGCCGACCAGCATCTCCAGCACCTCCAGCTTTTCGTCCACGGTCACGCCTTCGCGCTCGATCTGCAGTCCATCGCGCAGCGTCTCGTCAGTGATCAATACCTTGGGCCATGCGGTTTTCATCGTTCGTTCCTATCGGTTGCGCCATACCGGCTTGCGCTTTTCCAGGCGCGCACGTATGCCTTCCTTGCGGTCTTCGCTCAGGTAGGGGTTGGCCCCCGGGTCCTGGCGCAATGCCGCCGCCACCGGCAACTCCAGCCCACGCAAGGCCACGGCCTTCACGCGCCGCACCGAGATGGGCGCGTTGCCGGCGATCCTGCCCGCCAGTTCCAACGCCGCCGGCAGCACCTGATCCTCGTCCACCACGCGGTTGAGCAGCCCGATCCGATACGCCTCGGCCGCGTCGATGTACTCGCCGGTGAACAGCATCTCCAGCGCGATGCCCGGCGCCACCCGCCGAGGCAGCACCACCGACCCGAAATTCGCGCCCATGCCGATCTTGGTCTCGGGCAGGCCGAAGCGCGCCTGCGAGTGCGAGATACGCAGGTCGCAGGCCAGCGCCAGCTCGAAACCGCCAGCGACCGCGCTGGCGTTGAGCGCCGCGATGGTGGGCTTCTTCGCTTCGAGCACCACTTCGAACACATTGCGTTCCAGCCGGTTCATGGGCGAGCGAAAACGCGCGCCGGCCTCGTCGCCGCCGCGCATTTCCTTGAGGTCGCCACCCGCGCAGAACGCCGCCTCGCCGGTGCCGGTCAGCACGATGACGCGCACCTCGTCGTCCTCCTCGGCATCCAGCATCGCCTCGACGATGGCCACCATCAACGACCGCGACAGGGCGTTGCGGCGCTCCGGGCGATTCAGTCTCAGCAGCCGCACGTGATCGTGGGTCGATACCACCAGTTCCGCCTCGGCGGCTCGGGCCTCGTTCATTGTCCTTCCTCCTGCTTGATGCCATGGACGATGCCGCCGCGCAGGGCGGCATCGATCTCGTCCTGGCCAAAGCCGCACTCGCCGAGCACGGCCACGGTGTCCTCGCCCAACCGCGGCGCGGGCGCCAACTGCGCCCGGTTGCCGCCGGAAAAGGCATTGGGCAGGCCGATCTGCCGGATCGGCCCTTCGCTCGGATGGTCCACCCGCTCGACGAAGCCGGCATCCTCCAGATGCGGATCATCGAGCAGGCTCTCCAGCGTGTTGTAGCGCATGGCCGGCACGTCGACACGTTCGAGAAGCTCCAGCCACTCGGCCGACGTCCGGTCTTTCAAGGCGCTGGCGCGCAGGGCGTAGTAATCCAGGCTGTTGGCCGTGCGCGTGGCCACGCTGCAGAAGCGCGGATCCGTCTTCAATTCCGGCCGCCCGATGGCATCGAAGAAAGCAAAAGCCTGGGCGTCGGTGTTCGGGGAAATGGCGATGTAGCCGTCCTTGGTCGGCACCGGCCGATTGTCGGCATTGAGGATGCGCGGATCGCCGACCGGGCCGATGGGTGGATCGAACGTCAGATTGCCCATGTGCTCGCGCATGACGAAGGCCGCCATGGTCTCGAACATCGGCACCTCGATGGACTCGCCCACGCCCGTCCGGGTACGCCGGTAAAGCGCGAATCCGATGGCCTGCGCGGCGATCTGGCCGGTGATGTGGTCGGTCATGACAAAGGGCACGAAGCGCGGTTCGCCGCTCGACGCCTGGAACGCGCCGGCCACGCCGGAGACGCTCTGGATGACCGTATCGTAGGCGGGGCGGCCCGCGTAGCGGCCCTTGCGGCCAAAGGCCAGCACCAGGCAATGGATGAGCCGGGGATTGACCGCGCGCAGCGACTCCCAATCCAGTCCCAGCTTGTCCAGCGCGCCGACCCGCATGTTGGTGACGAAGACATCGGCGCCTTCCAGCAGCCGCCGCAATACCGCCCGGCCGCCGTCGGTCTTCAGATCGATGCAGACCGAGCGCTTGTTGCGGTTGAAGTTCATGAACTTCCCGGTCATGCCGCGATGGCGCGCGCCTCCGCCGAGCTGGCGCATCAGGTCGCCGTCCGGCGCCTCGACCTTGATGACCTCCGCGCCATGGTCGGCCAGCGCCAGCGTGCAAGCCGGTCCCACCACGACACTGGACAGGTCGATCACCCGTACGCCCGCCAGCGGACCCGGCCCCGCTGTCTTTGTTGTTTCCATGATTTCCTATTCCTGCTTGATACCGATCTGGCGTACCAGTTCACCAGATTTCCTGATGTCGTCCTGGAGAAAACGATTGAATTCGGCGGGCGTATTGCCCACCACGTCGGATCCGTCCGAGGTCAAGCGCGCGCGCACCTCGGGATTCTTGAGCACCTGGGCGATGCCGCGGCTGATCTTCTCGACGATGGCCGGCGGGGTCCTGGCCGGGGCCACGACCCCGAACCAATTGAAGAACTCGTAGTCCTTGACGCCGAGTTCCTGCATGGTCGGCACCTCGGGCAGCATGGGCGTGCGCCGGGTGCTGGTCACGGCCAGCGGACGCAGCTTGCCGGCCAGCATCAGTTCCCTGGCGGTGACCTGGGCCACGAAAGCGAAATCGACGTCCCCGGCCGCCACCGCCGCCGCCGCGGGCGCGGCGCCGCGATAGGGAACGTGCACGGCCGGCATGCCGGTCGCCAGGCGCAGCATCTCGGCGGTCAGGTGGCCGCCGCTGCCCACGCCCGCCGAACCGTAGTTCAACGACCGCTTGCGCGACAGCTGGACCAGGCCGTCGAGGCTGGACAGAGAAGAGGACGCGCCCACCACCAAGGTCAACGGCGACGTCACCACCATGGAAACCCCCGCCACGTCCTTGGTCGCGTCGTACGGCAAGTCCTTGTACAGGCTGGGCGCCAGCGTGTAGGACGTGTAGATGAACTGCAGCGTGTAGCCATCGGCCGCCGAGTTCAGCATGGCGCTGGTGGCCACGATGCCGCTGGCGCCGGTACGGTTCTCGACCACCACGTTCTGGCCCAGCACCTTGCCCAGCGGCTCGGCAATGATGCGCGCATAGGTGTCGGTCGACGCGCCCGGCGGCGACCCGACCAGCAAGCGCAACGGCCGCGACGGGAAATCCGCCGCATCGGCGGCCATCGCCGCGCCGCCAAGGGTGAACGAGAGTCCCGCCAGCATGACGCCGAGCGTCCGTTTCAACATGTGTGCCTCCTGTCGTGGGGTGTCATCGCGGCCATGCATCGCCGCTGCCGTGAGCGGATCATAAGAACCGCATGGCGGCGGGGACAACGGGAAAGCGCTCGGAAGTCCACGAAATCACGTATGTGATTTCGCCCGCCGCACCGCATCAAACCGGTCCGCGGCGGCTGCTCGCGATCTACAGTCCCCCATCTCGACAGCCAGACCGCCCGACCATGCCCCATCCTTCCGTCCGCTCCGGCGCCGATGTCCTGTGCGACACCCTGCTCGACCACGGCATCGACACCTGCTTCGCCAATCCCGGCACGTCCGAGATGCACTTCGTCGCCGCGCTCGACCGCAAGCCGGCCATGCGCTGCGTGCTCGGCCTGTTCGAAGGCGTCGTCACCGGTGCCGCCGATGGCTACGCCCGCATGGCCGACAAGCCCGCCGCCACCCTGCTGCACCTGGGACCGGGACTGGCGAACGGCCTGGCCAACCTGCACAACGCGCGGCGCGCCGGGTCGCCGGTCGTCAACATCGTCGGCGACCACGCACGCCACCATCTGCCCTACGACGCGCCGCTCACCTCGGACATCGAAACGCTGGCGCGCCCCATGTCGGCCTGGGTCCGCACCATCGCCGAGCCGGCCCGCATCCCATCCGACACCGCCGCGGCCATCGCGGCCGCGCGCCGCGCCCCCGGACACGTCGCCACGCTTATCCTGCCCGCCGACGTCGCCTGGTCCGACGCCGCGGCCGGCGGCGCCACGACCGGGCCCCCCGGCGCGACGGCCGGATTGCCCGCGCCCGACACCTTGCGCGCCGCGGCGGCGCGCCTGCGCAACGGCAAGCGCACCCTGCTGATGCTGGGCGGACGGGCGCTGCGCGCCGCGCCGCTGGCAACGGCCAGCCGCATCGCCCAGCGCTGCGGCGCGCGCCTGCTCGCGCCGCAGTCCAATGGCCGCATCGAACGCGGCGCCGGCCGGGTGGCCGTGGACAGGGTGCCCTTCAGCGTGGATGCGGCGCTCCGCAGCCTGGCCGACGCCGAACAACTCATCCTGATCGGGGCGCGGCCTCCCGTGGCCTTCTTCGCCTATCCGGGCAAGCCCGGCAGCCTGCTCCCGGCCGGCTGCGAGGTCCTCGAACTGGCGACGGCGGACCAGGACGCCGTCGCCACCCTGGACTGGCTGGCCGACGAGCTGGGCCTGGGCGCCGCGCCGCCGCCGCTGCTGGAAGCCGCCGCCGCCGGCCCCCTGCCGTCGGGCGGCCTGACGCCCGCCACCCTCATCACCACCCTGGGGCGCCTGCTGCCCGAACACGCCATCCTGTGCGACGAATCCGTATCGTCGGGACGAGACCTGTTCGAGCAGACCCGCGGGGCGGCGCCGCACGATTACCTCCAGATCACTGGCGGCGCCATCGGGTCGGGCCTGCCCATGGCGACCGGCGCCGCCATCGCCAGCCCGGACCGCCGCGTCGTCTGCCTGCAGGCCGACGGCAGCGGCATGTACACGCTGCAGGCCCTGTGGACGCAGGCCCGCGAGCGCCTGGACGTCGTCACCATCATCCTGTCCAACCGCCGCTACGCCATTCTTCATGCCGAGCTTGGAAACGTCGGCGCCGGCACCCCGGGCGAAAACGCCCGCCGCATGCTGGACCTGGACGACCCCGCGCTCGATTGGGTGGCCATGGCGCGCGGCATGGGCGTGGAAGGCGTGGCGGTGCAAACCGTCGAATCGTTCGCCGCCGCGTTGCGCCCGGCGCTCGCCCGCCGCGGCCCGTTCCTGATCGAGGCCAGGCTCCAGGACTGACCACCGCAACCCATCCCCTTCTTCTTTCCAGAATCCACAGGAGACATCATGCACCGCATCCCCCCATCGTCCATGCCACGGCGCGCCGCCGCGCTGCTCGCCGCCCTTCTGCTGCCCACCGCCGCTTTCGCCCAGGGTTCCTATCCGACCAAGCCGGTACAGATCATCGTCTCGTGGGCGGCCGGCGGCAGCATCGACACCATGGCACGGGGCTTTGCCCGCGCCATGAGCCAGGAACTGGGCCAGCCCGTCGTGGTCGATAACCGCGACGGCGCTTCCGGCATGATAGGCACGTCGGCCACCGTATCCGCCCCGCCGGATGGCTACGTGCTGAACTTCGGCCCGATCACGCCCATCACCAATGCCCTGCACCTGATGCGCAAGCCGGCCTACGGCGTGGATTCGCTCGAGTACGTCTGCCAGGTATTCGAGAACCGCTTCGCGATCGCCGTCCCGCAGAACTCGCCCTACAAGACCCTGCAAGACCTGTACGCCGCCATCCAGGCCTCGCCAGGCAAGCTGAGCTACGGCCACCTGGGCGTGGGCAGCATCACGCACCTGTCCCTGGAAACAGCCATCCAGGGCCGCAATTTCTCCGTCATCGACGTTCCCTATCGGGGCGAGACCCCGATGTTCCTCGACCTGCAGACCGCGCGGCTGGACTTTGGCATCGTCACCGTGGGCAACACCCTGGCGACCTCGCGGCCGGTACGCATGCTGGCCATCATCAGCGACCGCCGCCATCCCGAGATGCCCGACGTGCCGACGCTCAAGGAACTCGGCCTGCCCTCCCTGCAGCCCGCGCTGGTCGGCCTGATGGCGCCCAAGGGCACGCCCGCGCCGGTCCTGGCGAAACTCGAAGGCGCATGCAAGAAGGCGGTGGAAACGGATGTCATGCAGGCGGCGGTCAAGATGCTGCGCGATGAGATCGTCTATAAGGACCGCAAGACCTTCACCGCCAGCGTGATGCGGGACTACGAGGAAAAAGGCGCGCTGGTCAAACGGCTCGCCATCCCCGCGCAGAACTGATGACCCGCGGGACGCGCCCCGGCCGTCCCGCCTCGACCGTATTCCAGGAGATCCCCATGACCGACGCTTCCACCCTGCACGACCGCTACGTGCAAGGTCCCTTCGATCTCACCGATTGCGTGGACCTGCACGTGCATTCGGCGCCCTGCCTGTTTCCCCGGCTCGGGGATGACCTGGACATGGCCCGGCGGGCGCGCGATGCCGGCATGCGCGCCATCGCGCTCAAGAGCCACCACGAAAACACCGTCTCGCGCGCCTACCACGCGCAAACGGCGATCCCCGGCCTGCAGGTCATCGGGGGCGTCACCCTCAACCAATGCGTGGGCGGCGTCAATCCGGCGGCCGTCGAAGCCGCCTTCATGCTGGGCGGCCGCATCGTCTGGGGCCCGACCGGCCACGCCTGCTACCACGGCACCATCACCGGCGAATTCGGCAAATGGGGCGTCCCGGGAATGGTGCTGCCCGGCAGCGAACGCGGCGGCGTCACCGTGCTCGGCGCCGACGGCCGACTCACGCCGGAGATCCTCGACATCCTGGACCTGGTCAAGCAGTACGACGCGCTGTTCTGCACCGCCCATCTGAGTCCCGAGGAAATCTCGCTCATCGTCGACCGCTGCGCGCAGATCGGCGCGCGCGTGCTGGTCAACCACATCTATTACTTCCCACGCGTCGACATCGACTACGCCGAGGACATCACCCGCCGCGGCGCCTACATCGAACTGTGCTCGACCTTGCTCATCCCCTCCCGGCACCGCAAGGAACTGCGCTACGACTACGAACTGATGGCCGAGACCATCAAGCGCGTGGGCGCCGCGCGCTGCGTCATGTCCACCGACGGCGGCGGCATGATCTCGGGCCTGTTCCCCGACGAGCAGTTCCGCATGTTCGGCCAGCGCCTGCAAGGCTACGACGTGGCACTGGCCGACATCTATCGCATGATGCGCGACAACCCCACCGACCTGGCGGCGCTGGGGCAGGACCGGTCGCCGCTCGGGCCGCGGCGCGGAGCCGCTGCATGAACGCGCCGGGGGAAGACGCCGCGCAACGCATCCCCGTCACGGTGCTGACCGGCTTCCTCGGATCGGGCAAGACCACGCTGCTCAATCGCATCCTGACCGAACGCCACGGCCAGCGCATCGCGGTCATCGAAAACGAGTTCGGGCCGGAAAGCATAGACACCGACCTGCTCGTGCGCGAAGCCAGCGAAGAAATCATCGAGATGAGCAACGGCTGCCTGTGCTGCTCGGTGCGCGGCGACCTCGCGCGGGCACTGGAAGACCTCGCCCTGCGCCGCGCGCGGGGCGGGCTGCGCTTCGACCGCGTGGTCATCGAAACCTCCGGCATGGCCGATCCGGGGCCGGTGGCGCAGACCATTTTTCTCGATTCCGGCGTGGCCGCCTCCTACCGGCTGGACGCCATCCTGACCGTGGTCGATGCCTGCCACGGCGTTCCCACCCTCGCCGCCCATCCCGAGGCACGCGCCCAGGTCGGTTATGCCGACCGCCTGCTGGTCTCCAAGATCGACCTGGTCGGCCCGGCCGAGCTGCCGCTGCTCGCGGATGCGCTGGCCCGCATCAATCCGCGCGTGCCGGTCGTCTGGATGCGGCAAGGCCAGACCGACCTTGGCGAACTGCTGGACGTGGGCGCCTTCGATGCAAGTTCCGTACTGCGCGAACACGCCGACGACGAATGCCGGCACGGCGATGGCCACGATCACCACGATTGCCACCATCAAGGCCCCGGACACCAGGCCGCGCCCGCATGCAACACCGAGCACACGCCCGACGTGGGCGCCTTCGCCTTCACCACCGACCGTCCTTTCGACGCGGACCGCCTGGAGCAATTGCTGTCCGCCCTCGCGGAAGGGCTGGGCACCGACCTCTACCGCTGCAAGGGCGTCCTGTGGGTAGAAGGCGAAACCCGGCAGGTCGTCGTGCAGGCGGTGCAGTTGACCATCGCCATCGACCGGGGCGCGGCGTGGGGAGCGGCGCCACGGCGCAGCAGGCTGGTTTTCATCGGCCGCGACCTGCCGGCCGACGCGATACGCGACAGCCTGACGCGTTGCCTGGTGGCCAGGCTGGCGGCTTGACGGCCGGCAGGCGCGCCGAAACCCGGCGGCGGGCCGCCATCCCGCGGAAGGTCAACTCCCCTCGGCCGCCGCGATGTCCCGCCCGCCGCACACGAACAGGTTCTGCCCGGTGACATAGGACGTCTCGTCCCGCAGGAAGAACATGGCCGCATTGGCCACGTCCTGCGGCTGCGCGACGCGGCCCATGGGAATCGAGGCCTCCAGCGCGTTCGCCTGCGCCGAACCGGCCGGGTGATAGACCCGCAGCATGGGCGTATCCACCGGCCCCGGACTGACGACATTGACATTGATGCCATGCGGCGCCAGTTCGACCGCCAGGGCCCTTGCCATGCCCAGGATGCCGGACTTCACCGCGCCATAGAGCGAACTGCGCGCGCGCCCCAGGCTGACGCGGCTGCCCAGCAGCACGATGTGCCCGTGCCGCCGAGCCTTCATGGCAGGGACCACGAGGCCGACGCACTGCATGGCCGCGCGCAGGTGCAGATGCACGATCCGGTCGAAGCCCTGCGCGTCGAAGGCCTCGACCGGCGCCATGTGCGGAATCCCCGCGCAATGCACGAAACCCGTCACGCGGTGCTCGCGCAGGATGGCTTCGAACACCTCCCGCGTCGCCCCGGCATCCGTCAGATCGGCGATCCGGTCGAGGGTGCCGAGCGGCGCGGCGGGCGGCCGGTCGGACACGTTCACCACCCGTCCGCCCTCGGCCTGTACGCGCCGGGCCAGGGCCGCGCCGATTCCGCCGCTGGCCCCGGTGATCACCGTCACGCCGTCATCGGCCGTCGGCAGCTCAGCCACCCCGCCCCTCCTTGCCCGGACCGGCCCCGGCCGGCGCCGGCAGGCCGAACACCCGCACCGCGTTCTCGCTCAGCGTCTTGCGCAAGCTCGTGTCCGACAAGGGCAGTTGCATGTAGGCATCCAGGCAGGCATCGATCTCGCGCACCGGATACCCGGACCCGTACATCATCTGGTCCTGCAGGAAGCCGTTGGCGGCCTGCACCAGCAGGTCTCCTCCCGGCATGAAGAGATAGGCGTCGGCCGACACATACACGTTCTCGTGGCGATACGCCACGCCCAGCAGTTCGGCGAAGAAGGGCCAGCAGGCATGCCCGGCGACGATGGACAGGTTGGGAAAGTCGCGCGCCACGCCCTGGATGTACCGCGGGTGGGTGTCCTCGATATTCGGCCCCGCGAACGGCCCCGACATCAGCACCACCGGCACCTTGCGGTCATCGCACAGCTCGTACAGCGGATAAAGGCGCCGGTCGTCCCAGTGCGTGGCGAGCGCGCTGCGCGTTGGAGCGATGTGGATGCCGCGCAGGCCCAGTTCGTCGATCGCCCGCCGCGTCTCTTCCAGCGGATCGCCGAAATCCCCGCCGACATCGATGCCCGCGACGCCCGACAACCGGTCGGGATGGGCGTGCACCACCTCCGCGATGTGGTCGTTGGACACGTCGCTGCGCGGTGATCCCCCCGCCGCGGGCACGACCCGGTGCACGCACAGCATCCGGTCCACCCCCGCGCGGTCCGCCTCCTGGAAGAACAACTCCACCGACGCGTTCAGATAGGACGGCGGGATGGTCTTCATTCCCAGATGGCCGCCGAAGAACTTCAGGTGGTCCGGCGTGAAATAGCTCAGGATTTCCTTGGTTGGCGGCCGTGCCCGCAGGTCCACGACATGGTATCCGTTTCGCATGTGTCTCTACACTCCTCAAATATCGGTCCGCGCTAGTCGGCCGTGATCGAAGCCGATTCGATCAGATTGCCCCATTTCTTCGTTTCGCTGGAGATGAACGTGGCCAGCGCGTCCCCCGTCACCGACTGGGGCTCCACCGCCAATTGCTGCATGCGCTCGCGCATGCTGTCCGACTCCATGATTTTCTTGAGCGTGCCACGCAGCTTGTCCAGCACGTCGGCGGGCGTGTTCGCCGGCGCCATGATGACGTTCCACGAACTGGCTGAATACTCGGGAAACCCCACCTCGGCCAGCGTCGGCACATCCGGCAGCAACGGCGAGCGCTTGTCGCCGACCAGCGCGAGGATCTTCAGCATGCCCGACTTGTGCATCGTCATCGCGGTGGGCAGCACGTCCACGCAGAACTCCGCCTCGCCCGCCGCGATCGCCGCCAGCGCCGGGCCCGCGCCCTTGTAGGGCACGTGCACCGTATCGAGCTTGTACGTCCGCACGAACAACTCCGACGCCAGGTGGCTGGGCGACCCCACGCCCGACGAGGCGTAGTTCACCTTGCCCGGATGCTTGCGGATGTAATCGACCAAGGCAGGCGCGGAATCCGGCTCGAACCTGGGCGAACGCAGCAGCACCATCTGGGTGCTCGATATCTGGATGACGGGCACGAAGTCGCGCCGCACGTCGTAGGGCAGCTTCTTGTACAGCGTGGGATTGATGGCCAGCGCGGCGCTGGACAGCAGCAGGGTGTAGCCGTCCGGCTTGGCGCGCGCGACCTGCTCCGTGCCCACCACGCTGCCGGCGCCGCCCTTGTTCTCGACCACCACGGCCTGCCCCAGCTCGGCCGTCAACCGCGGCGCGATGATGCGGGCAAGGACGTCGTTCAGTCCGCCCACCGCGAACGGCACCACCAGTTTGATGGGACGGTCGGGATAGCCGGCGGCGCTTGCCGTGCCGGCTCCCAACAGCGAGACGAGGATCGTCGCGCAAAGACTCGACTGCCGGTTCATGCTGCCTCCTTGTGATCAGGTGACGCGGACGTCCCTGGGAACTGCGACGGATTATAGGAATGGGGCCCCGGCGGACCGTTACTGTTTCGTCGCCGGATTTACGGCGGCGTCCGATTAATTGCGGACGCCGCGGCACGCCGCTACTGCCAGGCGATCCCGGTGAACTTGAGCTGCGACAGCTCCTCGATGGCGTAGCGCACGCCTTCCCGCCCGGTGCCGCTCAGTTTCATGCCGCCGAAGGGGTACATGTCCAACCGGAAGCGGCTGGCTTCATTCACCCACAACGCCCCCACCTCGAAGGACTCGGCAAACCGGAACGCGTGGCCCAGGCTGCGCGTGAACACCGCCCCCTGGAGCCCGAACGGGGAATCGTTGGCCAGCGCCAGCGCATGCGCGGCGTCATCGGCCCGGATCAGCACGGCGACCGGCCCGAAGACCTCCTCGTACCACAGCCGCGCGCAAGGCTTGAGTTCCTCGACGATGACCGGGGACAGGATCAGGCCCTCGCGGCGAGGCGCCAGCCGGTAGCGGGCGCCGTTCGCGATCGCATCCTCGCACAGGGCCATGATGCGGTCGGCCGACGCCTCGGATACCAGCGGACCGATGTCGGTCCGCTCGTCGCCCGCGGGTCCGACGCGCATCCGCTCGGCGGCGGCGGCGAATCGCGCCGCGAACGCGTCGTAGACCCCGGCCTCGACGATGACCCGCTGCGCCGAGATGCATTGCTGCCCGCTGGCCTCGAACGCGGCCGCGGCGATCTTCGCGGCAGCCGCTTCCAGGTCCGCGTCGGCCAACACGACGTTGGCGGCACTCGACCCGAGCTCCGACAAGAAACGGCGCACGCCCGTTGCCCTGGCCAGTGCTTCGCCAGCCTGCACGCCGCCCGTGAACGACACCGCCCCGACGTCGGGATGGGCCGCGAGGGCCAGCGCCGCCGCCTTGTCCCCGGCCAGCACGTTCACCATTCCCGGCGGCAGGCCGGCCTCGACCGCCGCCCCCGCCAGATGCAGCGCCGTGCGCAACGACGCGGGCGCCGGCTTGGCCACGCAGGCGTTGCCAGCCGCGAGCGCGGGCGCCAGTTTCTGCACGAGCAGGTTCACCGGCGCATTGAACGGCGTGATCGCGGCCACGACGCCATAGGGAAAGCGGCGGGTGTAGCCGACCCGCCCCACGCCGGCCGACACGGCGTCCAGGGGAATGACCTCGCCACCGATGTGCGCCAGTTCCGCCATGCAGGCTTCCACGAACTGGAGGCCGCGCGCCACCTCGCCGCGCGCCACCCGTATCGGCTTGCCCACGTCATCGCTGATGATGCTTGCCAGCGTGGCGGCTTCGGCGGACAGGGCGTCCCGCAGGGATTGCAGGTGGCGCAGGCGCGCGACAAGCGGCGAAGGCCGCTGCGCCTCGTATGCGCGGTGCGCGCTGGCCACCGCCTGCGCCACGACGCCCTCGTCCGCCTCGGCGATGGCCAGCACACCCCCGCCGCCGGCCTGGCGCCACGGCATGCGCGCCTCGCCCGGCGCGACCCGGGCGCCGTCGATGAAAGAGGACTGCACGTCCCCGGGCAACGCGTCTTTCATCGTCCGCCTCCCGACTCGGCGCGCAGGTGCCGGATATTCATGTTCGCGAGAAATCCGACCAGGGGATGCAGCCCCATTTCCGCGAACACCAGCTGGTCCATGTTCAGCAAGGCCCCGCGGTGGCTTTCGCTCAACTCGAAGCGCGCGGCATAGGCCTGCGGATCCGCCACGAACGCATGCTGGTTGGCCCGGTCGTAGGCCAGGCCGTGCAGGGCGCGCGTCAGTTCCGCCAGTTCGGGCGCGATGCGCGGATAGTGCGGACGGGGGGCCGGCTGCGGCGGCGAGAAGAACCCCACCGAGGCATAGTTGTGGTGCCAGCTCGGATCCATCTGCACCACGTCGGGCACGCGCTCGCCCAGCGCCCCCGCTGCCAGCGCCCAACAGCGCAGTTCGATGTTGCCGGTGTCGTCCAGTTTCGACTCGCCGTACCCGATCAGCGACTTCAGGTTGCCGGTCCGCAGGGTATCCAGGACACGGTTGTCGAAATCCAGGTCGGGTTGGCTGTAGCGGTCCGTGCCGGGAAAATGCGACATGCCGCCGCTGGCCACGACCACCGTCCGCAACCCCAGGCGGCGCACGGCGTTGGCCAGCGCCACGCCGAAGGCATAGCACCGCTCGGTAGTCGGCTGCGGCGGCAGGTAGGCATTGACATATACCGGCAGCACGGGCGCCGACACCCCCAGGTGCGTCAGCGGGATGCCCAGCGCATAGTCGATCTCGGCGCTGCTGGTGAAGGCGGGATCGAAGCCCGACCGGTACAGGTCCTCGACGATCTGGAAGGAAATGTCGCTGGGCACCTGATAGCGAAAACCACGGCCGGCGAACTCTCCTTTTGCCACGCCTCCGACATGCAACGTGAAGGGAGGCGCGCACTGATGGAAGAACTGCTGGGCATGGTCATTGGCGATCATGATCCACAGATCGGGCTCGAGTGCCTGCAGACGCTCCCCGATCGACGCGGCCACGTCCCGGACCCGCTGGACCGTGTCCTTGTCCTCGCTGTCGGGCAATGTGAAAAACTGCGGGGCATGCGGCAGCATGGCGCCGCCGACGATCAGATCCTGGGGCATTGCGTCTCTCCTTTTTGGCAATCTGTCCTGGGTGCCAAGAAGTGTAGGAACGCAGCCCCGGGCGACCGTTACGTCCCCGTCTGCCCATTTATGAATTCATCCGATTTTGTCGCGGCGGCCGATGGCGGCCGCCGGGCTCCTGGATATACTGTCGGCACACACGCAACATCGCCGTCCCGCGGGGCGAAGGAAGGGCCACGTGTCCAGAGTCCTAGCCGTTACCCATGGCCACATCGGCCGGGCCTGCCTGCTCGACAAGGTGCGGCCCGCCGGCGCGCATGCCCATCCCGTCCACCACGCCATGATCGAACTGGACGGCCCCTGCCATGAATACCAGGTGGGCGAGGCATCGGCGATACTGGCGCCCCGCCACGCCGTCCTCGTCAACAGCCACGAGCTGCACGCCAACCGTTCCGTCGGCCAGGGAAAAAGCACGATCCTCATGCTGTATTTCTCGCCGTTGTGGATCGAGGAACAATTCCCGGGCCTGCCCGCATACGTGAGGTTTTTCCGGCACAGCAGCGTGCAACTGGGAGCGTGCGCGGTCGAGCTTGCCCAGCGGCTGGCCCGGCACATGCTCGAGGCGGCCGAGATCAACAGCCCCGAAGTCCAGGCCCTGTTCGGCGAACTTGCCGAGCACCTGTGCCACCAGCACGGCCCCACGTATCCGAACCGCGAGCGGCCCGCCCGCAGCAACGACTACCGCATCCGGCGGGCCATCGCGCTGATGCAGGAGCATCTGGAAGAGCCGCTGCCCACCCAGACCATCGCTTCGCGGGTGGGCCTGTCCCGTTCGCGCTTCTTCGAACTGTTCACCGCCTGCACCGGCCTGTCGCCCAAGCACTACGTCAACATGCTGCGGCTGCACGCCGCGGTGGAATACCTGGCCGACGACCCGGGCCCCATCGCCGAGCTGTCACAGCGCTGCGGTTTCGGCGCGCAAAGCCACTTTTCGAAATTTTTCGTCGACCAGCAGGGCTTCACGCCCCGCGACTATCGCCGCGCCGCCGTGCCCGCCCTGCCCAGGCAGTGCGAGCACGCCGACGCCCCGCACCCTTAGTGCTTGGCCACGCCCAGCAACCCGTCCAGCGTCGCGCCGTCGGCCAGCAGGGCCTGCGCGGTGCTGGCATGCGCCACGCTGCCCCGCTCCAGCACGATGGCGTCGTCGGTGATGCTGAGCGCCTTGCGGGCGTTCTGCTCGACCAGGATCACCGACATGCCTTCGTCGCGGATGATCCGCTGCAAGGCGCTCATCAGTTCCTGGACGATGATCGGCGCGAGCCCTTCCAGCGGCTCGTCCAGCAGCAACACCCGGGGGTTCAGCATCAGCGCGCGGCCGATGGCCAGCATCTGCTGCTCGCCGCCCGAGAGCTGGTTGCCCATGTTAGCCTTGCGCTCCCGCAGGCGCGGGAACATCTCGTAGATGCGCGTCAGGTTCCACGGCCCGGGCACGGCCACCGCCGTCAGGTTTTCCTCGACCGTCAACGACTTGAAGATGTTGCGTTCCTGCGGCACCCAGCCGATGCCGGCCAGCGCGCGCTGGTCGGGACGCAGCCCGGTGATGTCCTTGCCCGCCAGGTGAAGGCGGCCGGCGAAGCGCCGCGTATGGCCGACGACGGTGTTGATCAGCGTGGTCTTGCCGGTGCCGTTGCGGCCCAGCAAGGCCAGCGCGCGGCCCTCGCCCAGCGAAAGGTCGATACCCATCAGGACCTTGGCCTCGCCGTAGCCGGCCACGATGCCTTCGAGCTTGAGCAGCTCAGTCATGGTAGCCCTCCACCACTTCCTCGCCCAGGTACACCGCCTTCACGCGCGGATCACGGGCGATCTCGGCATTGGTGCCTTCGACGAACAGCCCGCCGTTGACCAATACCGAGATGCGGTTGGCGAAGCTGAATACCAGATCCATATCGTGTTCGATGAGCAGGATGGTCACGTCCTCGGGCAAGGCGCCGACCGTATTGAGGATTTCGCGTCGCTCGCCGTCGGGCACCCCGGCCACGGGCTCGTCCAGCAGCAGCACGCGGGGCCTGGCGGCCAGCGCCAGCGCGATCTCGAGCAGACGCTGCTTGCCGTAAGGCAGCACCGCCGTCTTGCGGTCCTTCACGTCGAGCAGGTTGCACTGCTCCATCAGGGCGGCGCATTCGTCCATGATCTCGCCGCGCTTGCCCAGCGGACGCAGGCAACGCCAACCCTTGCCTTCCCGCTCGGAGATGGCCACCGCCAGCGATTCCGCCGGCGTCATTTCGGCGAACAGCTGGTTGATCTGGAAAGTGCGCACCAGGCCGCGGCGCGCCCGCGCGTGCACCGGCAGGCGCGTGACGTCCTCGCCTTCGAGCTCGATCCGGCCGGAAGTGGCGGACAACACGCCGGTCAACAGGTTGATCAACGTGGTCTTGCCCGCGCCGTTGGGACCGATCAGCGCCTGGCGGGCGCCGCGCTCGACCGTGATCGACACGTCGTTGGTGGCGACCAGCCCGCCGAAGCGCTTGGTCAGGCCGAAGGTCTGCAGTACGGTGGTCATTGCTTGCCTCCATGGCCACGGCGGAACCAGGTCCAGGGACGCACCAGCTTCTCGTGGCCGACGACCACGATGACGACCAGGAGCAGGCCGATCCAGAATTGCCAGTATTGAGGCGTGATGCCCGACAGCCAGTCCTGCATGAACTTGAAGATGACGGCGCCGATGACCCCGCCGTACAGGTAGCCAGCGCCGCCGATCACCAGCATCAGCATCACATCGGCCGAGCGGTGGAAAGCCAGCACGTCCAGCGACGCGAAGCCCGTGGTCTGCGCCAGCAGCGCGCCGGCCACGCCGGCATAGGCGGCCGCCAGGGTATAGACGGCGGCGCGGCGGCGGTTGACCGCCACGCCCATGGCCGCGGCGCGCAGCGGATTCTGGCGCACCACCTGCAGCGACATGCCGAACGGCGAATGCACGATGGCCCGGGCGATGAAAAACAGCACCGCCACCACGATGATCGAATAGGTGTAGGCCGTGCGGCCGAACAGGTCGAACTCGAAGGTGCCGAACAAGGGCACCATGGTCACGCCGGTCAGGCCATCCGCGCCTCCCGTCAGCCAGTTCATCTTGTTGGCGATCTCGTACAGGATCAACGCCACGCCCAGCGTCACCATCAGGCGGGTCAGGTCGGAGCCGCGCATCACCAGCACGCTGGTCACCAGCCCGAGCAGCGCGCTCAGGGCCGCCGAGATGACCAGCCCCAGGATGGGATCGATGCCGAAATACTTGGCCAGCAGCGCCGCGCAATAGGCGCCCAGCCCGAAGAAGGCCGCATGGCCCAGCGACACGATGCCGGCGTAGCCGAGGATCAGGTCGAGCGAGACCGCGAACAAGGCCAGGATGGCCAGCTCATTGAGCAGCAGGAATCCCCTGGGCAGCACGAAGGCGGCGCCGATGGCGACCGCCCAGAAGACGATTTCGAACCACCGGATGCGGGACCAGCGCGCGCCGATCGCGCGCAGCGAATCGGGGGCCGCCGCGGCGGACGCGGGAGCCCGGGTCGCGATCGTGGCTTTCATGACTTACCCCCCGCCCGGGAGAACAGGCCTTGCGGACGCCACATCAGCATGATGATCATGACGCAATAGATGATGAATGCCCCGACGGTGGGGATGTAGTACTTGCCGGCCACGTCGGCCACGCCCAGCAGCAGCGAAGCCACCAGCGGCCCCGTGAGGGAAGAGGTGCCGCCCACGGCCACCACGATCAGGAAATAGATCATGTACTTGACCGGGAAGGTCGGATCCATGCCGAGCAGGTCGGCGCCCAATGCGCCCCCCAGGCCGGCCAGGCCGGAACCGAAGGCGAAGGTCGACAGGAACACCAGGTTGATGTTGATGCCCAGCCCGCTGGCCGCGCGTGGATCGTCCACCGCGGCGCGCAGGCGGCTGCCGAAGCGGGTCTTGCTCAGGATCAATTGCAGCGCGATCACCAGCACCACGCAGATCGCGATCACGAACAACCGGTAGTGCCCGATGCCCACGCCGCCGATCACCGACCGGCCGCTCAGCCACTCCGGCAGATGCAGCAGTTGTTGCTGCGATCCCATGAAGTAATCGACCATGGCCATGGCCATGAAGGTCAGCCCGATCGAGAACAACACCTGGTTCAGGTGCGATTGCCCGTACACCCGCTTGTACAGCGTGCGCTCCAGGATCGCCCCCATCACCGCCGACACGATGAAGGCCAGCGGCAGGCACAAGAGGAAAGGCACGTTCAGGCGCTGCATGGCCAGCACGGTCACATAACCGCCCACCATCGCGAACGCCCCGTGCGCCAGGTTGATGAAATTCATCAACCCCAACGTCACGGCCAGCCCGCAGGCCAGCACGAACAACAGCATGCCGTAGGCAATGCCATCAAACAGTATCGTCAGCAAGAGAAGCTCCCCCCTACGCGCTTACGCGCGCCCCCCAGGGGGCGGCACTGGCGGACCGGCGAAGCCGGATCCGCTGTGCCCTGGGTCGGGCGCCGTACGCGGTTCTGGGTTACAGAAGTGGCTACTTGATTTTTGCGGGGTCTTTGACGGCTTCGATCTTGTCGAAGGGAACGTTGTACAGGGCGCCGTTCACGCGTTCCACCTTGGTGATGTAGACGTTCTGCACCATCTCGCGCGTCTGCGGATCCAGCATGACCGGACCACGCGGGCTGTCCCACTTCTGGCCCTTCATGGCGGCCAGCAGCTTGTCGCCGTTGGTGTCGCCCTTGGTGGCTTCGATGGCCTTGTAGATCAGGTGCATGCCGTCATAGCCGCCGACGCTGTGGAAGTTCGGACGCATGCCCTTGTTGGCCTTGGCGATGCCCGCCACGTAGGACTTGTTGGCCGGGTTGTCCAGCGCGGCCGAGTAGTGCATGGACGTCACCACGCCCAGCGCCACGTTGCCCATGTCGTTCAGCAGATCGTCGTCGACCACGTCGCCGGTGCCGATCATCTTGATGCCGGCCTTGTCCAGGCCGCGCTCGGCGAACTGCTTCATGACCACCGAACCCATGCCCGAGGGCACGAACACGAACACGGCGTCCGGCTTGGCATCGCTCACGCGTTGCAGGAAGGGCGCGAAATCGGGGTTGTTCACCGGCACGCGCAGTTCCTGCGTCACTTCGCCGCCGTTGGCGGTGAAGACCTTCTTGAACGAGTTCTGGGCATCGATGCCGGGACCGTAGTCGGCGACCAGGGTCACGACCTTCTTGATGCCGTTCTTCGGCGCCCATTGGGCGATGCCCAGGGTGACCTGCGGCAGCGTGAAGCCGGAACGCACGACATAGGGCGACTGTTCGGTGATCATCGCGGTCGCGGCGGCCATCACGACCATGGGCACCTTGGCCTGGGTGGCGATGGGCGTGGTCGACAGCGCCAGCGGCGTCAGGCCGAAGCCAGCCAGCACGGCGACGCGGTCATTGACCACCAGTTCCTGCGCCAGGCGCTTGGTGGTGTCGGCGACGTTGGCGTCGTCCTTGATGATCAGTTCGATCTTCTTGCCGGCCACGGTGGTGCCGTGTTCGGCCATGTACAGGCGGACGGCGGCTTCGATCTGGCGGCCGGTGGACGCGAACGGCCCCGTCATCGGCAGGATGAGGCCGACCTTGACCACGTCCTGCGCATAGGCGGGCACGGCGGCCGTGCCGGCCAGCATCAACGCGGCGGCGATCTTGAGCAGATTGCGTTTGTTGTTCATGGTGTCTCCTTGCTAACTCACCGGATGGGACAACGTGGGAAATCAGGGCCAGCGGCCGCTGAAAAGCGCGGCATAGCGTATCAGCTTGTAAACGGCAAAAGTGACCCCTGCGGGTAATCCGCAGGCGTAAAACGTTATCGCGGTATGCGTCTGCGTATCAGCCGGGCTCCCGGAATCTGCGAGAACATGTCCTGGTTGCGCAGCACCGACTGCATGTTGCGAAAGGCGATGCGCGCGTGCTCCCGCATGATGGCCTCGGCGCGCGCGCCTTCGCGGTTCTCGATGGCGGCCAGCACCATCCAATGCTGGTCCTGCGCCACGATCAGGCTCAGCCAGGCGTCCTCGTCGTCGGCCTGGGCCTGCAGGAAGCCATTGGGCGAGGCGAACGGAAGATTCGTCGCGCGCGCGATCTGGCGTTCGAGCACCGAGCTACCCGGCAGGTAGTGCAGCATCTGGTGGAAGCGGCGATTCAGCTCGATGTAGCCAGACAGGTCGGCGACGCCCTTGTCGCGGCCCGTCAGGATGCGGTCGATCTCGGTCAGGCAATCGCGCATCGCGTCCAGGTCGGCGGCCGACACACCGCGCTCGGCGGCCATGCGCGCGGCCAGTCCTTCCAGCGTGCCGCGCACCTCGATGGAGTCGCGTATCTCGGATTCCGTGAAGGCCTTGACCGCGTAGCCGCCCGAAGGAATCACCTCCAGCAGGCCTTCGTCTTCCAGCCTGGCCATCGCGGCGCGGATGGGCGTGCGCGAAATGCCCAGCCGCTCGGCCACGCTGGGCTCGGACAGGCGCGCTCCCGGCGTCAGCTCGCCCGACAGGATCAGTTCCCGCAGCCCCAGTTCGGCCGCGGTCGTCTGCGCACCGCCCGACTTGGTCTTGCCGTCGGCCCGGTTGCGCGCGGCGGTCTGCTCAGTCATGCGGCCCCCGCATCGGGACAGGAGGCCGCGGACAGGACGCCCGGACAGGCGAGGCGCCCATGGCGCCCGGAGGAATTCGGCAGGGGGTAGTCATGTCTCCGTTACCGCTCTTTACCGCTTTACTGGATACAGACTGTATACAAATATCTCGGCCAATAACAAGAACTTTGTACCCTGCCTAGGGAAAACGCCAAGCGCCGTATACAACCCCCGAAAAAAAGCGGCGCCCAATTCTGAACGCCGCTCCTGCAAGAACCCACCCCGGTGTTGCCAGGATGCGGTGGATCCGGCTTTGCCGGTCCCCCCGCATCGCCCCCTGGGGGGCGCGCATCAGCGCGTAGGGGGGAACTTATTCACGAGTGATACGCGCTTTCCCCGTGCGTCGTGATGTCCAGGCCTTCGCGCTCTTCCTCTTCCGTCACGCGCAGTCCCAGCAGCGCATCGGCGATCTTGTAGGCGATCAACGCGACGATCGTGGTCCAGACGATGGTGATGACCACGGCCTCGACCTGCACCCACAGCTGGCTGAGGATGGTCATGCCGTCCACGCCCGGGCCGCCCAGCACCTTCGCGTTGAAGATCCCGGTCAGCAACGCGCCGACGATACCGCCCACGCCGTGGACACCGAACACGTCCAGCGAGTCGTCCACCTTCAGCATGCGCTTCAGGCTGGTCACGCCCCAGACGCAGATCACGCCCGCGGCCAGGCCGATCACCAGCGCGCCCACGGGACCGACCACGCCGGCCGCCGGAGTCACGCCCACCAGGCCCGCCACCGCGCCGGACGCGCCGCCCAGCATCGAGGGATGGCCACGCACGGCCCATTCCGTGAAGACCCAGGCCAGCACCGCGGCGGCCGTGGCGATCAGCGTGTTCATGAAGGCCAGCGAGGCGACGTTGTTGGCAGCCAGCGCCGAACCCGCGTTGAAGCCGAACCAGCCCACCCACAGCAGCGAGGCGCCGATCATGGTCATGGGCAGGTTGTGCGGCGACAGCGACTCCTTGCCGAAACCGATGCGCTTGCCGATGACATAGGCGCCGACCAGGCCCGCCACGCCGGCGTTGATGTGCACCACCGTGCCACCCGCGAAGTCCAGCGCGCCGCGCTCGAACAGGAAGCCCTTGACCTCGCCGCCGAACCACACCATGTGCGCGATGGGGATGTAGGCGAAGGTGAACCACAGCACCATGAACAGCAGGATGGCCGAGAAGCGCGCGCGTTCGGCGAAGGCACCCACGATCAGCGCGCAGGTGATGCCGGCGAACGTGGCCTGGAAGGCCGCGAAGCTGAGCTCGGGCACGGTACCGGACAGCGGGAAGGTCCCGGTCTCGGCATCGAACAGTCCCTTCAGGAACAGCCGGTCAAGCCCGCCGAAGAAGGCATTGCCCTCGGTGAAGGCCAGCGAATAGCCGTAGATGAACCACAGCACGACGATCAGCGAGAACGTCACCAGGACCTGCATCAGGACCGACAACATGTTCTTGCTGCGCACCAGGCCGCCATAGAACAGCGCCAGGCCCGGCACCACCATCATCAGTACCAGGATGGTGGACGTGCTGAGCCAGGCCAGATCGGCCCCGACCAGCGTGGGGGCGGCATCCTCCGCCAGCGCGGGGGCGGCGAACAGTGCCAACGCCAGCGCCAGTCCCGCCCCAAGGGCTTTCATCGATGAAGCATGCATTGTTTTCATTTTTGAATCGTCCTCAGAGGGCGTCCTTGCCGGTTTCCCCGGTACGAATACGAATGACTTGTTCGAGCGGAAACACGAAGATCTTGCCGTCGCCGATCTTGCCGGTGCGGGCCGAATTCTCGATGGCCTCGATGGCGCGGTCCACCAGATCGTCCGCGAGGGCGATCTCGATCTTGACCTTGGGCAGGAAATCGACGACATACTCGGCGCCCCGGTAAAGCTCGGTATGCCCCTTCTGGCGGCCGAAACCCTTGATCTCGGTAACGGTAATGCCCTGGACCCCGATGCCGGAGAGGGCTTCGCGTACCTCGTCAAGCTTGAAGGGCTTGATGATTGCGGTGATGAGTTTCATGACGAACCCCACATGGTGATGAATCGAAATGGCTGACCGGCGCGGCCTCGCGGCCGCCCGGGATCAGAACGCCTTGCTCAGGCCGAGCACCGCGCCGAAGCGGCCGGCGTTCTTGCCCTTGTTGGTGATGACCCAGTCCTTCTTGCTGGTGGTCACCAGCGACAGGCCCAGGATCCAGCCGTCCAGGTCCTTGGTCACGCCCGCCTTGTAGTCGACATAGTGGCCCAGGCCGGTCGCGTCGTTCTTCAGCTTCTGGTAGCCGACGTGGGCATTGGCGCCCCAGCCGTTCCCCAGGTCGAAAGCAGCGCCCAGGTCCAGGTAGTAGTTGTTCTTGCTGTTCGGCGTGCCGAAGAAATCAGTCATGCCGTGCGAATACTTCAGCGTGAACGGGCCCCAGCCCACCGCGCCGTACAGCTCGAAGTTGTCGATCGTGCTGCCGTTCAGCTTGGAACCGGGGTAGTAGTAATAGAGACCGCCCACGTCGAAGGCGAAGTCCTCGTACTTGAACTTGTAGCCGCCGTAGAAATCCATCTCCAGGTTACCGCCGCTGAACAGTTCGCTGGCGACGTTGGAGTTCCAGTTGCCCAGGTAGAAGCCGGACTTGTGGGCGAAATCGAAGCCGCCCTGCATCGCCGGCTTGAGGTTGGTCTGGCTGAAGCCGCGGAACCGGTAGTCGCTGAACAGGCCGGCGTTGCCCGTAAAGGTGTAGTCGGGCTCCGGATCGGCGGCAAAGGCGGTCGAGGTGGCGCACAGGGCCAGGGCGGTCGCAAGCAGAGGTTTTTTCATGGGTCGTTCCAGGGCGGGTTGTCAGCCAGGCGGTCCAGTGCGTGGGTGGCGCAACTGGCGTGGTCACGGGGCCTGCGCGGTCAGGCGGACCCCGATTGACGGTTACTGAGCATTTCCCGTGCCAGCTTGCTTTCCCTATGGAACGCACCACCCTTGCCCGGATGACGAACCAAATTGGTGCATGCGGCGGGCGCGCCAGCGGCGGCCGCACCATGTCGTGGCGCAGGCGTTCGTCCCGGGGCGGGACTACACTGGAGGCCGGCAGCCGACTTAAAGGACAGACATCATGATCAATCGCACCGACTGGTTCGAAGACCTGCAGAAAAACATCTCCGACCTGATCGCCCGCAGCCCGGCGGCCGACATCGAGCGCAACGTCAAGGGCTTCCTGGGCCAGACCTTCACCCGGCTGGATCTGATCACCCGCGAGGAATTCGACATCCAGACCGAATTGCTGGCGCGCACGCGGGCCAAGGTGGATGCGCTGGAAGCGCAGGTGCAGGGGTTGGAGGCGCGGGTGATCGCGCTGGAGGGGAAAACGTCGCAAGCTTGAGGTCGAAGACGGGTCTGGATTCGACTTGCGACAAGAGGACGGTCCGCCAGGAACTCCAGCCCGGCGGATTCAGTGCTGCTTTCTACTATTGTTTGCTTTGCGCCTTGGCCAGATCATCGGCGATGCGCTCCGCCAACGCATCCGCCGCCAACACCGCTCCATCAACGGTCTTACTGGGGTCTTCAAGGACTCCACCGGCCGTCAGAAATGAGTAGCGTCCGTCATCCACGCGCACCGTTACCATGCGCGCAGTCCTCTGCTGCCCCTGAGGGACGGCCGGATCCCGGGACGACTCGATCACGGCCGCCCCGACGGGCGCATAGGTGCTAACCCAGGTCGTGGCCCGATACTGCATCATCGCATTGACCACCGATATCTTCTGTTCATTGGCTGTCAATGAGCGCCCCTTGAGCACCTCGGCATCCGCCAACGTCACCCCCTTCCCCTTCGCACGAGCGATGATTTGCTCACGTAGGCGTTTCGGCAGCGACTGCGCCCGGTCATCTGTCTTGACCTTCTCCCAAAGTTCTCGCGACTGGGACCGATTGTTGCCGTTGATAGCCGATCCCAGCGCCCCGCCCGCCACGATCTCCGTCATATACAGGCCGATGGGTTGATCAGCCATGCTGACCGATAGATAAGTGATATCGGCCGGCGCAACTTTCAATTCGGGGGTGGGCAAGGTGGTCGCGCAGCCCCCCGTCAGAGATACCGCAAGAACAAGCGTTGCTATCCGATATCCGTTGTTCATTCTGCCCCGCCCCATGTGGTTATTCTGGAGCGGTAATTATATGAAGCGCCACGATCGGCCGGACATCCCCCCTACTTGTCGATGCGCACCGTACCCGCCGCGAACAGCTTCTTCCAGCGCGTATCTTCGCTGCGCAGGTAGCGTTCGAAAGCCGCCCCGTCCATGTCATCGGGCTGCCCGCCCAGCCGCAGCAGGGCCTCGACGGCCTCATCCCGCTTGATCGCCTGGCGCACCGCGCCGGCCAGCCGCTCGACCACCGGCGCCGGCGTGCCCTTGGGCGCCGCCAGGCCGAACCACGAGGTCAGGTCGTACTCCGGCACCCCCGCCTCCACCATCGTCGGCACTTCGGGCGCGCCCGGCGAGCGCACCGCCGTGGTGACCGCCAGCGCGCGCAGCTTGCCGGCCTGGATGTTGGGCAGCGCGCTGATCAGGCTGTCGAACATGAAGGCCAGCGTGCCGGTCTGCATGTCCACCTGCGCCTGCGCCGTGCCCTTGTAGGGCACGTGTGTCACCTTGATTCCCGCCAGTCCGCCGAACAGCTCCCCCGCCAGGTGGCTGGCCGAACCGATGCCCGCCGAACCGTAGTTCAGTTGACCCGGCCGCGAGCGCGCGTACGCCACCAGCTCGGGCACCGTCTTCACCGGCAGCGAGGGATGCACGACCAGCACGTTGCCCACGCCCGTGATGCGCGTGATGGGCGCGAAGTCGTTCACCAGGTTGTAGTTGGCCTCGGCCGGATTGATGATGGGATTGAGCACGTCGGCGAAGGCGCACAGCAGCAGCGTGTAGCCGTCGGCCGGCGCGCTCTTGACCGCCCGGGTCGCCAGCGCGCCGCCGGCGCCGGGACGATTCTCCACCACGACCTGCTGGCCCAGGCTGTCGCTCAGCAACCGCGCGACCAGGCGCGCGCACGTGTCCGCCGGGCCGCCCGCGGCGAAGCCCACGAGAATGCGGATCGGTTTGTCGGGAAAGGCCGCCAGCGCGGGCAGGCCGAGCGTGGCCAGCGAGGCGAGGCCGAAGGCGCGGCGCGTGATCATGACGAAGACTCCTGGGCCAGGAAATGGGTGTTGACGCGGCGCACGACCATGCGGCGATAGATGCCGGCCTGCGCGTACGGGTCCGCGTCGGCCCAGGCCTGTGCCTCTTCCATCGAATCGAAGGCGGCCACCAGCAGGCTGCCGCAGTAGTCGCCCTGGCCGGCGTCCGAGTCCCACAAGGGACCCGACACGACCACGCGGCCCTGGGCGGCCAGTTCCGCGCGGCGACGAATGTGCGCGTCGCGCAGGGGCGCGCGCAGCGCCTCGCTGCGGTCGACGTCCTCGGCGTACATGAGGTAGAGCGCGCGGCCGGTCATGGGAATCGGGCCGCGGAAAGGCGGGAGATACGGGGCATGAGCAAGAAAAGTCCGAAAAGTGGAACATCCGTTTTGAACCGTGGACGAATGTTATTCGGACTCTTAAAAAAATTGATCTCCTCTGGTCCGGTATATGGACCAAAGGCGATCAGGCAAACCCGACCCCGTTCGCCGGCCGGCGGCTCAGTCCGGCGCCATGCCCAGGACGGCGCATGCCGCCCGCGCACAGGCCTCGTCCTGTTCCTCGCTCCCGCCCGACACGCCTATGCCGCCCACCAGTTCGCCTTCCGCGGACAGCGGCAGGCCGCCGCCGAAGCCCGCGAACCGGGGGCGGGCCGGCAGGCCCTGGCGCACCGCCGGGGAATGTCCCTTCAGGACGTCGTCCCAGGCGCCGGTGGGCAGCCGGAAGCCGGCCGCCGTGTACGCCTTGTCGACCGCGATGTCGGCCGAATGCAGGAACGCGCCCGGCATGCGCAGGAAACCCAGCAGCACGCCGCTGGCGTCCACCACCGCCACGTTGATGCATAGCCCTTGCCGCCCCGCGGCGTCCACCGCCGCGTCCAGCGCCGCGCGCACGGCCTCCAGGGTCAGCGCCCGGGTCGGGCGGGTCCAGCCATTCATGTCGGTGTCCTGGTCAGGTGAATACGCTCAGGAATTTCTCGTTCAGCTTGCGGTCGTGATAGAAGATGCCCGCGCCCAGCTGGTCATCGGTCCAGGTGATGACGGGCTTGTCCGGGTACCAGGTGTAGCCGCCCGAGAACACCTCGTTGCGGTTGCCGCTGGGATCGAAGAAGTACACCGTCTCGCCGCGCGTGATGCCGTGCCGCGTCGGGCCGATGTCCAGCGACACCCGCCGCTTGGAGATGATGTCCGCCGCCTTCAAGACCTCGCCCCAGTTGTCCAGCAGGAAGGACACGTGGTGCAGCTTGTTCTTGACCGGCTGGCGGATGAAAGCCACGTCGTGCGCCTTGTTGGCGCAGCTCAGGAAGGCGCCGATCATCAGCTTGCCGCCGTCGGCCACCACCTGCTCCGACAGGCCGAAGCCCAGCACTTCGGTGAACAGCTTGTAGGTGCCGTCCAGGTCGTCGCCATACAGCAGGCAATGGTCGAAGGAACGCGGGGCCATGCCCTTCAGGTCGTCGGGCCACGGATCCGGGTTCTGGTAGCCGGTGGCGCAGCCCGTGGCCTCGCGGTAGGCGTACAGCTCCATCACGTGGCCGGTGGGGATGGTGAAGCGGAAACGCTTGCCGGTCTTGGGATGTTCGCCGGCCTCGATCCAGCTCAGGTCGGTGGCCAGGCCGCTGGCCTTCACGTCGGCCGACAGCTTCTCCAGCGTCGCTTCCGAATCGACCTTCCAACCCATGTAGTCCATGCCGGATTCGTCGGCCTCGCGCAGCACCACGCTGTGGTGGTCCGATTCGTCCCAGCCCTTCAGGAACACGCGCGGGCTGCCATCGGCGGCCTGGTCGCGCATGACCTCGGTCAGGCCGATGGTGTCCACGTAATGCCGCACCGCCGGCTCGAGTTCGAGCACGCGTATGCAGACGTGCCCGGGTCTCAGCACTCCGGTAATTGCCATGTGTATCTCCTTGGTGTGTGCAGGATTGTCTGGATCAGAACATGTGGCGCATGCCCACGCGCACCATGGTCTGGGTCTTGCCGTCGGACGGCCCGTTCATGCCGGCTATCCAGGCAGTGGCGCCGGGCGTCCCGCCCGCGCGCTGGTAGACCAGGGCCGCGTAGGCGTCGGTGCGCCTGGACAGCGCGTAGCCCAGCGTGGCGCTGGCCTGGTGGGCGTGCACCTTGTTCAGGGTGGCGTTGGCCCACTGGTATTGGTAGTCCAGCAGCAGCGTGGTGCTGGCCGCCACCGGCAGGGTCGTGCCGACCTGCGCCACCTGCGCCGAGCCGCCGGTGAAGGTATTGCGCGTGTTGGTGTAGAGCGCGTTCAGCACGGCGCCGCCGAGCTGGTAGCGGCCGCCCAGGCCCCAGGTGCGGATGCCGTCGTTGCCGTTGTTGATGGCCGCGTTGCGGGCATCGGTGATGGCGGCCGTCAGCGCGAAGGGGCCCCGCGCGTAGGACAGGCCGGCGCTGTAGCTGCGGCCCTGCCCCATGCTGCCCGGCTGTTCGCCGAAGCCGTACAGCGCGCCGAAGGTCAGGCCGCCGTAGTTGGCGCTGGTGAACTTCACCGAGTTGTCGACCCGCTTGGCGCCGGCCACGCCGTCGAAGTCCATCGCCCCGCCCGGCATGCCGGGCACGCCCAGGCCGCCGAAGGGCCCCAGGCGCAGGTTGTACAGGCCGATCATCGGGAAGGACGGCCCGTAGCGGCCCGGCCCCAGCATGTCGAAGCTGAAGTCGTACTGCTTGCCCAGGGTCAGCGTGCCCCAGGACTGCGAACTCAGGCCCACGTAGGCCTGCCGGCCGAACAGCGGCCCGACGCTGGCGCCGTTGTCGGCGGCGAACTGGCCTTCCAGCGTGAACACCGCCTTCATGTCGTTGCCCAGCGCCTCGCTGCCGCGCAGGCCGAACAGGTTGGGCGACAACAGGCCCGTGTCCATGGACCAGGAACCATGGCCGCCCTGGTTGGACAGATAGTTCACGCCGGCATCGATGATGCCGTACAGCGTGGTCGTGGTCTGCGCCATCGCCGGGGTGGCGCAGGTCAGGGCCAGGGGAAGCAGGAGTCTCGCGGTTTTCATCGTTATGGTCACTCGTCGGAGGTTGAAATGGGACGCCCCTCCTCCAGGACGTCCCGGGAAAGATGCCGGGTCACGCAGCGGCGCATCCGGTCCAGCGCCTGGATCTCGATATCGCCGCGCGGCATGACGCGGCAGGCCAGCACCACGCCCGCCGCCTCTTCCTCGGCGCTGACGCAGCCGCGGCTCATCTTCAAAGCCAGGTAGGCGCCCCGCACGATGCGGCTCTTGCAGACGCCACAGCCGCCGCCGCGGCAGCCCACCGGGATCCCCTTGCGGCCCAGGGCCTCCATGCCGGCCAAGAGGGTCTGCGACGACGCGCAGCGGTAGCGCTCGCCGGTATCCAGGATGAGGACCTCGTGGGTGTCGGCGGCCATGGGCTCAGATCGCCTTGAACAGCGGACTGCGGCGGCCTTCCTGCGCCTGTGCCGCGGTCAGGAATTTCTCGACGTGGATGTCGCGCTCGAACAGCCGGCCCTGCATCAGCGTGGCGATGCAGGCCTCGATCATGGGCGGCGGTCCGCACAGATAGGCCTTGTGGCCGCGGAAATCCGCGCGACCGTCCTGGCCCGCGTACAGCCGCGCCAATACCTCGTGCACGAAGCCGGTCTCGCACCGCCCTTCGCCGTCGTGCGTGTCGGACAACGCCGGCACGTAGCGGAAGTTGGCGTGCTTTTTGGCCAGTTCCTCGAACCAGTCCGAGCAATACAGCTCGCCCGCATGGCGCGCGCCATGAACCAGCGTGATGGACTGCTGGCAACCCTCTGCCAGCAGTTCGGCGATCATGGACTTGGGACTGGACAGCCCCGAGCCGCCCGCCAGGAAGATCATCGGCACCCGCGCCGACTTGCGCACGTAGAAGCGCCCGAACGGCGCCGACAGCGGCAGGCATTCGCCTTCGCGCAGGTGCTCGTGGATGTAGCCCGTGGCCGCGCCGCCCTCGACCTTGCGCACGTGCAGCTCCACCACGTTCTCGCCCGGCGCGTTCGCCAGCGAGAACGCGCGCCGGCCCTGCACGCCCGGCACCGCCAGGTTGGCGTACTGCCCGGCCTGGAAACGCACCGGCCGGTCGGTGCGCAGCCACACGCCCTTGATGGTGGGCGTCAGGTCGCGCAGCGCCACCACCTCGCCCACGTAGTCCTCCAGCGGCAGGTACTGCGCGTCGGGTTCTTCGTCGACGTCGGCCTCGATCATCAGGTCGGCCTCGGGCATGGCGCAGCAGGCCAGGCAATGCCCCTCGTCCCGCTCGAAATCCATCAGCGCGAAGCTGCTGGACGCGCCGTGGTCCACCTCCCCTTCCTGCACGTGCACCTTGCAGGTGCCGCACAGCCCATGGCCGCAGGCATGCGGCAGCCAGATGCCGCTGCGCAGGCAGGCATCCAGCACGGTCTGGCCGGGCTCGATGTCTATGGTCTGGCCCAGCGGCTCGATGGTGAGTTGGTAACTCATGTGCTGCTCCTACGTATCCTACGAATGGCTGCCGCCTATGCCGTCCAGGCCCGGCGTGCACAGGCGGATGGCCGACTTGTGCGCGAGGCCGTTGTCGGCCAGGCTCTTGGCGGGGTCCGGCCGCCACGGCTGGCCGCCGTGCTCCCACTGCGCCGCCGACCAGTCGATGCGGGCGAAATCGGGATGGACGCCGTAGATGCCGGGCAGCACCTCGCCGACCAGGGCGGCGAAGGGCATGTCCGGCGGCACCGGCAGGCATACCGGCGAGCAGAACATCATGTGGCCGTCCCAGTTGATGTACAGCAGCCGGTTGCCGCCGAATTTGTCCTCGGTATCCTGGACGGGGCCGGCGTAGCCGGGCTCGAGCGCGATGACAGGCATGTTCGTCTCCTAGAGTTTGCTTACGCGACCTGCTTTTCCGGCGTGCCGCCACCGGTCCAGCGGTCCCAGTTGCGCCGGTCGGCCGAAGTGTCGAAGTCGCCGTTGTCCTCGCCCACCTTCAGGTGGTACCAGTCCAGCACCTCGGGCACCGTGGCGCCGCCGCAATTGCCCTGGAAGATCTGGTGCACCGGCAGCCAGGCCTGCACGTACTTCTCGGGCTCGCCCTCGAACACATCCTTGCAGCCGTCCGAGCAGAAGTGGTACTTCATGCCGTGATAGGTCGTCTCGCGCATGCAGATGCGCGTCGGATCATCCGGCTCGGTGAAGGCCATGGGGATCTGGCAGATCTGGCACAGCATGGGCAGCGCGTTGTTGTAGAAGCGCTTGCCGTCCCGCGCCTGCCGGTCCCAGTGCTCCAGGCGCGGGCGGTACAGGCGGTCGAAACTGGCCGGATACTTCTCCGACAGCCAGGCCATCTCGTCCGGCCGCGGAATCCACGTATGGATCGCCGCCGCGTGCGTGTAGTTGTAGAAAATGCCCCAGGCCTGGTGCGAGATGTGATCCTTTTCCTTGCGCGCCTGCTCGTGATACTTCGGCATGCGGATGCCGTAGCGGGCCAGGTCCTGGAACAGCGCGCCGCCGTTCTTCTCGAAATAGATCTCCCAGGCCTCGGACCACGACATCACCCGCTTGGGCAGCATGTAGTCCATCATCATCGCCACCAGCGTCAACAGCCGATAGCCGCGCCAGAACCACTTGTCTATCCACTTCTGCACGATGGGCAGATTGTCCGGATCCTGCTCCAGCAGGAACTTCACGATCTCCAGCCCCAGCGTCATGTGGCGCGACTCGTCGCTCTGCGCCGAGAAGCCGAACGTGACCGTGGCCATGTCGCCGTTGAACGCCGCGCCGCTCATGAACGGCATGAACAGCAGATTCGTCAGCACGTACTCGAACGAGAACGAGATCGCCGTCACGAACTCGAACGGCCCCGCCGACATCGCGTCGTCGAAATACGACTTCGGCACCGACAGGTACCAGACCCGGTCATGCATGTGCTTGAAGTCATGCAGGCCGTTGAAATACTTGTTGTAGTGGCTGATCGTGTGGATCTGCGTCTGCGCATGCCGCAACTCGTCGATCGACTGCATCTGGCTCGCGATGCGCGCCCCCACCCCGCGGAAATTGCGTCCGGCCATCGCATAGCCCCGGTGCGCCGCGTACTCCAGCGGGCTCACCCCTTGCAGGAACAGCTTGATCGCGTTGATGTAGCGCGCGTCGGTCACGTTGAACTGGCCGTTGTTCTGCGCGAAGGCATCGATGATCGCGTACAGCTTGCGTTCCTTCTCGCCCTGGAACTTCCAGTACGCGTCCATCGTCAGGCGGAAAGGGTCCTCCCACTTGTCCCAGTCGTGCACCTTGATGCCCTCGAACTTGTCGTAGGGGAACACCTTGTCCATGGGCTGATAGCTGGTTTCCCAGCCCAGGTCGCGGGTCAGGAGCGCGTAGCGCTCCTTCAGGCCCAGCTTGCGCGCGGGCGTCGATGTGGTCATGTGCGTCTCCGTATTTGCTTGATGGGGAATGTCGTTTGCCGGCCTTAGCGATGCCAGGCCAGCGTGAACTCGTCGTCCGTCTCGTCGATGTTTCCCGACAGCGAAATCAGGTTCACGTGCAGCTCCTGCAGATCCCAGTCGCGGCCCAGGCGCTCCTCCACCGAGGCGCGCCGGACCACCAGCGAATCCGGCGCGTCGATCTTCACCATGGCGGGGAAATCCTGGCGCTGCGCGCGCGGGTTGTCTTGCAGGATCGCGTCGATGATGCTGCGGGTATCGTCATTGGCCTGGAAGGCGATGAATACGTTTTGAGACATGGCGGTTCCTTGCTTGATAGGGGTCCGGGTCAGACAGCGAGCTGGCACTTCGCGGCGCGCTGGCGCAGCGCCGACACCGCCTCGTCCAGTTGCGCGGCACCTTGCGCGCCGAACGCGATGGCCGCCCACGGCGCCAGCGCCTCCCTGCTCCGCGCCACCCAGTCCTGCACCCACGCCGACAACAATGCCGCGTTCTCCGGCGATTCCTCGGCCGCCGTCTTCAGGCACGCGTCCACCCAGCGCAGGTTCTCGCCATGCCAGTCGCGCATGAACTCCACGCTCATCCCGAAACCATTGCCCGTCGCCGCCGACAACTCCCGCTCCAGCCCCTGGAACACCAGCGGATAGACCAGCCCGTCCAGCACCAGGTCCTGCGCCACGAACACCTCGAACCAGTCCTTCGTCACGAACAGGTTCTCCATCTCGCGCCGCAGCCCCTGCCACTCCGGCGAGCCCAGCCAATGCTGCTTCGCCCGCGCCAGCGACGCCCCCTGATTGCCGTCCAGCAGCAGCCCGATGCGGCTCAGGTACTGCGCCAGCCCCAGCCGGTCCATGCTCTGGTACTGCGCCGCCTGCGTGATCGCCGCGCCATAGCCATAGGCCGTCACATAACAGTTGTTCATGTTCGCGCCCCACTCGTAGTGGCGCAGCGGCAGCACCAGTTCCTCGATGCGCTGCCGCACCTCGCCCGGCGCCCCGCGCAGCAGGCCGCGCTTGTCCACGAACTCCAGCGCGCTCTCCTGCGCCTCCTGCTGCCGCGCGCGGGCCTGCGTGTACGTGCCGTAGTAGTAGTGGCGCGGATCCTTGAACGCATACCAATCGCGCATCACCACCGCCGTGCGGCGCGTGTCGTACAGCTCGTACTCCGGCTCCCACAACGGCCGGTAGTGGAAATTCACCTCCGGCTGCAGGTCATAGGTCGCCTCCTGATAGCGCGACGCCGGCTTGTCCGCGCCGAAACGGCGCGCGATGTGGGAAAACGTCTGGCGAATCGGACGGATGTCGGAAGTCTTGATATCGACTTGCATGGCTGGGTCTCGTCGAAAGGGAAAAAGGGAAGGCGCTACTCGGCCACGCCGGGCGAGCCGTAGCGCCACTTCATGCGCTCCAGGTCCAGGCGGGCCGCTTCCTCCGCGCCCACCATCCGCACGCGGTTGCGGCGGCAGAACTCCTGGAATTGGGGAAACTCCAGCACCAGCTCCACGGCCAGCTCGGGATCGCCTATCGAGAACTCGAACTCGACGTAGCGGCTTTCCAGCAGCCCCAGGACGCGGACGTAGCGGGAGGCGAGCGGTGGCGTGCCGGCGGCGGTTGCATCCATGGGCGTGTCTCCATGGGGCGTGATGCCCTCGTTGATTTCATGACTTGGCGCAGCGGGGGCTGCGGTGGTGTCATGAGATGTGCAACGGGCGTGCCAGCGGGAGTAAGTGCTTGATTTGGCGGGGGATTTTTTTACGCGGGGCCAGGGGTGCGGGGTTTCCTGGATGCGGAAAAGGGGAAATGGTGCGGTGCAGCTTTATGAAATGGTGAAGTTGGCCTCCGCTACCAGGGCACAATAGGACGCTTTCAAAAGCAGTACACGGATCCGTGTACTGCACGGTATATAGGGAATGACACTGCATGGCGACATCCGAGCCGCCCTCTCGCTCACCCGCCATCGGCCTAGGCACCGCGGCCCGCGATCTCTACCGCGCCCTCTGGCGCCACGCAGCCGGCGTCCGCCCCCATCTGCTCGGCGCCGCCGGCCTGCTCTCAGCCGCCCAGCTACTCCGCCTGACCATGCCCTGGCTGGCCGCCCAAGCCATCAACGCCCTACAGCAAGGCAGCATGCCAACGGCAGGCCGCTGGATCGCCTACCTGGTCGGCGTCTACCTCCTGTCCTGGCTTCTCCACGGCCCCGGCCGCATCCTGGAACGCAACGTGGGCGTCCGGGTCCGCGAACGCCTGGCCGACCAGCTCTACGCCCGCATCGCCGCCGCCCCGCTCGCCTGGCGCGACGGCCGGCACTCCGGCGAACTGCAGCACCGCGTCCTCCAATCCAGCCGCGCCCTGTCCGACTTCGCGCAAAACCAGTTCGGCTACCTGCAAAGCGCCTTCAACTTCGTCGGCCCGCTGGTCGCCCTGGCCTTGCTGTCGCGCACCAGCGGCACCATCGCCATCACGGGCTACGTGGTCATCGCCCTGATCATCATGCGCTTCGACCGCGCGCTGATGCAGCTTGCCCGCGCCGAGAACGACGCGGAGCGCCGTTATGCCGCCGCGCTGCTGGATTTCGTCGGCAACGCCGGCACGGTGATCGGCCTGCGGTTGCAATCGGCCTCGCGCAAGGTGCTCGGGCGCCGCATGGAGGCGGTGATGGCGCCGCTGCGTCGGGCGGTCATGGTCACGGAAGGCAAGTGGTTCACCGTGGACATACTCGGCATGGGGCTCACCTGGATACTGGTGGTGGTCTATGTGCTGCAATCGCGGCAGCCCGGGCAGGCGGTGATGCTGGGCACGGTCTTCATGATCTACCAGTACGCCCAGCAGGCCGCGACGGTGGTGGGCGCGATGGCGTCGAATTTCCAGAGCTTCGCGCGCATGCATACGGACTACGGCAGCGCGGCGCCGATCTGGGAAGCGCCCAGCGATCCCGACGCAGCGGTTCCGGCCGTGATGCCTGATGCGCCGTGGCAGACACTTGAACTGCGGGATGCCACGTGGCGCTACGCCGACGACGCGCGCGGCGGATTGCATGGGATCGATCTGCTGCTGCGGCGAGGATCCCGGGTGGCGCTGATCGGCCCGAGCGGGGGTGGCAAGAGTACGTTGCTGCGCCTGCTGGCGGGCCTCTATCCACCTCGGCAGGGCGAATTGCTGCGTGATGGCGTGGTAGTGGATTGGTCCGAACTACGCACGCTGGCCACGCTGATCCCGCAGGAAGCCGAGGTGTTCGAGGCCACCGTGGAAGAGAACCTTACCTTCGGCGAGCCGGCCGACTCGGCGGCACTGGAGTCCGCCGTGCATGCGGGTGTGTTCGACGAGGTATTGCAACGCCTGCCCGAGGGCTTGGCCAGTCCGCTGAACGAGCGCGGCGGCAACCTATCCGGCGGCCAGCGGCAGCGGCTGGCTTTGTCCCGGGGCGCCTTGGCAGCGCAGGGTAGTTCGTTGCTGCTGCTCGACGAGCCAACCAGCGCACTCGATCCACAGGCGGAGAGCCGGGTGTTCGACCGCATGGTCGCGGCGTTCCCATCGGCCTGCATCGTGGCCTCGGTGCACCGACCCAGCCTGCTCGAACGGTTCGACACCATCGTCGTGATGGAGGCCGGCAAGGTGGTCGATGCCGGCCCGCGCGACCAAGTGCTGGCAAGGAGGGCTCACTGACCCGGCGTATTGCCCGCCAAGCCGCTGAGGCGCTTCCAAGTCAATTGCTCAGTGCCCGCTGCGCTCGCGCCATGTCATCCCGCGCTTCTTTCAATTTGGCTTCGCGCTTGGCAAGCTTGTCGGCGTCCTTGCCTTCGCTCTGGGCTTCCTGCAATTCGCGCTCCCGCTCGGCCACCTTCTGCCGCGCTTCCGCGACATCCTGTGCGCGTGCCTGGCGTATCGACTCGGGTGTGCAGTGCGCCTCTTGCTCGCGCAGCGCCCGGTTCAGCCCGGCAACCCGCCTGTCGTTGCCATGCTGCCTGGCCTGCTCGATTTCTTTGAGTATCTCCGCGCGTTTCTGCAGGCAGGGGTTGGCGTCATTCACCGCATCGGTCGTTGCCGCAGTAGCCAACGTAACACTGCAAGACAGAAGCAACAGGATGGCAAGTCGTTTCATGGATCGGCCCTATGGATGACTGCATTGACTTCGATCGCGGCGTCGCCGCCCGGCAATAGCGGACCATTCTAGAGACTCAGCCTGCAACAGGCAGCACTTTGCGCATCAGCGCGTTCTCGAGCATCACCCCTCGGCGGACCGGAGAACGTCGCTCGACGACTTGAAAGCCCTGGCGAGCGAAAAAAAGCTCGGCAGTCTTGCTCACATTGGATGTCAATGCCACCAGCCCCAGGGATTCTGCCTCGTCATGAATACGGGCCATCAGCCCCGTCCCTATGCCTTGACGCGGATGCAAGCCGGACACATAGAATTGGTCGATGTAGCCATCAGGCTGAACGTCCGCATAGCCCACGACTTCGCCATCGATCTCGGCGACGAAGGGCTGGTTTTTCCGCACCTGATCTGCCCAGGCAACCATGTCGAAGTCCGAAGGCGCCCATGCCTCGATTTGCTCGGGCGAATAATCCTTGGAGGCGACCTCGTGGATGGAGGTGAAGAATACGCGGAATAACGCTGCTTCATCACCGAGCTTGAATCTGCGAATTTCCACCGGATCCTCGACATTGCGGCTTGGACGGCGAGTCTGCCATATTTGGACTCGTGCGACTCAATCGGGCACGTGGACGCGCGCCTTGATGTGCTTGAGGTTCGCCACGATCGTGAAGGTCATGATGACCAGCAGCGACCAGGAACTCCATTTTCCCAGGTGCACCGTGGACCAGGCGCCAAGCTGGTTGGGATAGGCCCAGACACCGAAGAACGTGCTGATGTTCTCGGCCAGCCAGATGAAGAAGCCGATCAGCACGAAGGCCAGCAGCAGCGGCATCCGTCGGTCCCGGTCCAAGGGACGGAAGACCACGGTCGTCCGGGCGTACAGGCCCAGCGCGCACGCCGCGATGTACCACCGGTAATCCCCGATGAAATGGTGTGTGAAGAAATTGGCGTAGATCAGCAGCGCGACGAGCCAGGCCATCCAGTACGGGGGATGGTGCACCACGCGCAGCTCGAACAGACGCCAGGCCTGGATGATGTAGCTCCCCACTGCGGCATACATGAAGCCGGCAAAAAGGGGTACGCCCAGGACCTTGGTATAGGCGAAATCCGGATAGGACCAGGACTGGATTCCGCTGGACGTCTTGAATACCTCCAGCGCAAAACCGATCAGGTGGAAGACGGTGATCGCCTTGAGTTCGTCCAGGGTTTCGAGCTTGGACCAGACCATCCAGGCCTGGATCGCCAGCGCGATGACCAACAGGGCGTCGTAGCGGGGGATGCCCCACAGGCCCGAGCGGGGCACCAGGAAGACCGCGGCGAAGAAGAGTCCGACGAACAGGCAGGCGCGGGCTTCCTTCAGGCCGAAGTACAGGAATTCCAGCAAAAAGCGGGAAATGCCCGACAGGCCGGGCCTATCACGAACGAGCAGCAAATGGGCGTCGAGTGCATGCAAGCGCAGTGAAGAAAAACGCGACGGAGCTTCAATGGCCATTTCTATCGCACATCGCTACTTCTTCTTTCGGCTGTAGAGGAATCCGAATCGCTTCTCGTCGGCCAGCGCAACCGCCTGGGCCGAAGGCGCAGTCCATTGATTTTCGGCAATTGCCGCCTGGATATCGTCCGGTGGAACCAATCCCGTCTTGAAACTCTTGAGCACCCGCCGGGGAATTCTCGAAAGACGCTTCCCACTGGCTTGTCTATCTCATTGTTCATCGGGGCATAGAGTCCCCGAAAGCAATACTAGCCGGAATCGCGTCTCGCTATGCAGCTGTGTTTGCGACAGACATCACAAGCGCCCGCCTCGCCAACTCCCGTGCCGATAGTCGTCCTAGGTCATGTAACCGGCAGCCGGGCGGGAGATCCTCCGCTTCCAATCCGTGCGCGCCGGCGTCGCCTTGACCCGATCTATACCTCGATACCCGACTCGCTTCTCGTCACTTGGGAGATCGAACTCCAGTCGGCCTCGGAAAGCCCCATGTCGATGGCTTTCAACATCTTCCTTTTAATAATGGAACCGACCTCGAAGTTCACGCCGCACCCGCTCGCGGCATCCATCATCAGATTCACATCCTTGAGTCCGGTCACCAGGGCGAATCCGTTCGTGCCGGTGGTACTGTTCTCATGCAGCTTGTTGGCGTACATCTTCAACGCGGGCCGGCTGAAGGCGTCTTCGAAGTAATCACGCAAGAGCGCCCGGTCCAGCCCCATCTTCTCGGCGAACGCATAGATCTCGCCCATGATCTCGATGATGGAGATCGCGGTGTAGTTGACGCTGAGCTTCATGGCATTCGCCAGGCCGGCGGGGCCTTCCAGCACAACGATCTTGACCGCGTAGGCGCTGGCCAGCTCCGCGACCGCCTGGACCGCCGATCGATCTCCGGCCAGATAGGTGGTGAGCTGGCCCGCCGCCGCCGCATCGGGACGCCCCGCGACCGGGCCCGCCACGAAGCGCGTGCCATGCGATCGATGCGCCAATGCCAGGCGATTCGCGCAATCCGGCGAGATGGTGGTGACGCACAGATGAATCGCATCGGGTTGCATGGCGGCCAGAAACCCGCCGTCCGATAGCACACTTTGCTCGACCGAACTGTCGCCAAGCAGGCTGGTGATCACGACGTCGGCATCCCGGGCCGCCGCCTGCGCCGATTCCGCGACGCCGGCTCCGCCTTCGGCCAGGGCGGCCATCCGTGGCGCGGAAAGATCCCAAGCGACGATCGAATGTCCGTTCGCCATCAGGCGCCGCGCGATGCCCGCGCCCATGTTGCCCACGCCCATCATTGCAATCTTCATGAATTCTTCCTGGAAGCCAGACCCGGTCAATCGGTCAGCCGGATCTGTTTGATTCGAACGATCTCGGCCCATTGTTTCAGGTCGGCCTTGATTGCCGCATCGGCCTGCCCGGGAGTCTCGTGGATGATGGTCAGGCCCTGTACTTTCGCGCGCTCGATCATTTCGGGATTCCTGAGCGCGAGGTTCATGGCCTCGTTGAGTCTTTGTACGACCGATGCGGGCGTACCTTTCGGCGCCAGCAGCCCGAGCCAGACGCCCGCCTCCACACCTGGGAACCCGGCCTCAGCCGTCGTTGGCACGTCCGGAACCTGGGGCATGCGCGACTTGCCCATGATGGCCAGGCCTCTCAGCTTGCCCTGCGTGACATAGGCCTGGGCGCCGCCGACCGAGTCGCACATCAACTGCGTCTGATTGGTCATGACCGACTGCAACGCGGCGGGCACGGAGGTATAGGGAACGTAGCTGAGCGGGATGCCCGCCGCAAGCGCGAATAGTTCGCAGCCCAGATGGCCCGTGGATCCGATGCCCACGCTGGTATGGAATATCGGCTGGGCACGGTTTTTCGCATAGGTGGCAAGTTCGCGCAGATTGCGTGCCGGAATCTCGGGATTGATCACCATATAGAGCGGGTACTCCACGGCGCGGGCCACCGGCGCGAAATCCTGGAACGGGTCGAATGGCTGGGGCGCCTTGACCAGCGCGCCGACAAGCGCGCTGGAACTGGTGAAAAGCAGCGTATACCCATCCGGCGGCGCCGTTCGAACGGCGTTGGCGCCGATCAGGCCCGATGCGCCCGGCCGGTTCTCGATGATGATCGGCTGCTTCAGGTACGCGCTCATATCCCGCGCCAGTACCCGGGCGAGCACATCGGAGCCCCCGCCGGCGGCATAGGGGTTGATCATCTTGATCATCTTGCCGGGAAACGCGTCGTCCGCGCGTGCCGCGACGGTCATGCCACAGGCGAGCAAGGCAACAGAAACCCGCGCGGCCATCCTTTTCCAGTTCATTCATGTCCCCGTGCTTGCCGTGCGGCCTATGTCACATGCCCTGTTTCATATGCTGGCAGAAGAAGCTCTCCAGCAGGTGGTTGTAGACGTCCGGGCGTTCAAAGAAAAGCAGGTGTCCGGCATCGGTCACCAACTCGAAGCGCGCACCCGGGATCATCTTCTGCAACTCACGCATCGACGGATTGACGCCATTGTCGTCTTCGCCCCCGATGAGCAGGACGGGCGTGCCCGCCGCCACCAGCGGTCCAAGGTCGTTCTTGAGCTGCCGCATGCCCATCAGGATGCGCAGGTCCACGTCGCGATTGAGCTGGCCGAGCTGTTCGAACAAGAAGCAGGCCTCGGGACGGCGGCGGCGGAAGTCGTCCTGGTCGATGCTCAGCCGGGCGAAGGACAGGTAGTCCGGCGATTTCTCCAGTGCGCCTTTCATCGTCGGCGCATGGTGCACCGGCACCACCCCGCCGCCGGAGCAGCTCAAGGCAAGGGCCCGCACCCGTTGCGGGAAGCGCGTGGCATAGCTCATTGCCGTGACGCCCCCCATCGACTGGCCCGCCAGGAAGACGCTGTCGAAGCCCAGGTGGTCGATCAAGGCCGCCAGGTCGTCCGCGAATGCCGGGGGGCCCTGTCCATCCTCGGTCGAAAAGCCGAAGCCGCGGTGGTCGAACGTGACCACCGTGAATCTCTTCTGCAGGGCTGGAATCTGCTGCCACCAGTGCAGGTGGTTGCTGCCCACCCCATGCGCGAGTACGAGGGGAGGCCCCTCGCCGTGCACTTCGTAGTAGAGGTCTATGCCATTGATGCGTGCGGTTGCCATGGGGACTCCTCGATGCGTGGCGTGGTGGGTGGCTCAGCGTTCGAACGAGATCTCGTCGTCGTTGTCGCCGCGTCCTTTGGCGAAGATGTCCAGGGCGTCGGGCCGCTCCCAGACGATCTCCAGCAGATTGCCGTCGGGATCGTGGAAATAGATGCTCTGCTGGCTTTCGTGGTCGAGGGCGCGCTGGATAGGCACGCCGGCCTCGGTCAGCGCGAAATAGGCCGCCTTGAGGTCGCTCTCCTCGGCCACCGCGAAGGCCACGTGCTTGACGCCCAGGCCGAGCATGCCCCGCGCATCGCTGGCGCTGGGCGGCGTGGCCTCCGGCTCCACGCTCGGGAAAAGGTCCAGCGTGTTGCCATGGGGCCCGATGGAAAGGAACACCCCGCCGTGCTCGGGGTCCTGTTCGAGCAGCCTGAAGCCCAGGATCTCCATGTAAAACTTCTTCGAGGCCTCGAGGTCGCGGACGGCCATCAGCACATGGCCCAATCGTTGCAGCTTGATCATGAAATACCTTTTTCTATGAACAGGAAAACCGGTTACTTCGCGTTCGCCATCCTGGCGCGGGCGGCCTTGGCGCGCTCGTACTCGCGGGCCACGAAGGCCTGGGTCTCGTCCAGGCCGGCATCTTCCGGCTCGACGCCCAGGGAAGCGAACTTCGCGTGGATCTCGGGGGTCGCGGTCGCCGCCGTGAAGACGCGGTTCAACTCGAGCTGGACCGCGCGCGGCGTCCTGGCCGGCACCAGGGCAACGAGCCAGGTGTCATACGACGAATCGGGCACGCCCGCCTCGACCGTGGTGGGCACGTCGGGCAACTGCGCCGAACGGCGCGACGCGCTGACGGCCACGGCCTTGACGCGCCCCCCCTGGATGAAGGAAAGGGCGACGGGCACCGGCGCGAAGGCGAAATCGACCCGGCCGGCGATGACCTCCTGGACGGCCTCGGGCGACCCTTTGTAGGGAATATGGATGAGGTCCAGCCCGCTGGCCGTGCGCAGCCTTTCCGCGCTGTGATAGGTGCTGGAGCCGATGCCGGCCGACGCGTAGCTCAGGCGGCCGGGCTGGCTGCGCGCCTTCCGGACGATATCGTCCACACGGCCATAGCCGGAATCGCTGGCGACCAGCAAGACGTTGGCGCCCCGGCTGATCAGCGCGACGGGCACGACATCCTTCACCGGATCGAATTTCTGGCTGGGGAATTCTTCGGCGAACAACTGGTAGGTATTGCCCAGGATGCCCACGGTATCGCCGTTCGGGGTGGCGGCCGCGACATAGGCGGCCGCCAGGCTGCCCCCGGCGCCGACCTTGTTCTCGACCACGACGGGACGGGCGCTCGCGGCCTGGATGCGGTCGCCCACCAGCCGGGCGCCGACATCCGCGCTGCTGCCCGGGCTGGTCGGCACGATCAGCCTGAGCGCGCGGTCGCCCGACGGCTGGGCATGGAGCGCGCCGCCCGCACAGGCAAGGGCCAGCGCGGTCCAGCGCGCGGCTGCCAGCAATGCTCTTCTTGTTGTCATGGTGCCTGTCTCCTTTGGCGATACATCATCGACAGGCGGATTCTTTCATTCGCGCGATCTGACCAGAAGATGTCAATACTGTCCGTTTGATCGCTTTTTCTCATCACCCCGGAACGCGCGCTATCCGGCCCGGACGGGAGGTTTCCTGGACCGCTCGGCGGTCTTGCGGCCGGCAGTCCTGCCCGGCATGCGGGCGCTGGCGCGCCGGACGAGGTCGCAGAAATACTCCGCCGCCGGCGTCAGCGGCAAGGTGGCGCGCCGGATCATGACGATGGAAGGCGAATCGATGGCCTCCTTGATGGGTATGCGCTCGATGTGCCCGGCCGTCAGCGGGAATTCCAGCCATTGGCGCGGCATCATCGCCAGCATGTCGGCATTCAGCACGGCCACCATCTGGGAAAGGATGTTGTTCCCGAAGGTCACATGTTCGGGCATGGGCAGGCGGTGCTTCTTGAACAGCCCCAGCAGCCGGGTGTCCGACGGCGCGGCCGCGCTCATGACCCAGCGCGCGGAACGCAATTCCTGCAGCGACCTGGCCCCACGCAGCGGATGTCCCGCCCGGCAGACGATGACGCGGTCGTTGCCGAACAGGGGCTCGACCGCGAACTCCTGTCCGATGCGCCGTTCCGGCTCGATCCCCACGTAGAAGTCCACGCTGCCGTCGCGCAGCTGCGCCTCCACGCCGGCGAAGGACAGGCCTTCCAGCACCGTCAGTTGCACGTCCCCGTAACGGTCCAGGAACGGCTTGAGCACCTCCGGCAGCAGGATCATGTGCGGCACCGTGGACAGACAGGCCACCACCCTGCCCGCGCCGCCCCCCATGTGCTGCTGGATCTCCTGCTTGGCCCGCTGCAGCTCCGCCGTGGCCATGCGCGCCCGCTGCACGAACAGCATGCCCATGGGGGTCAGCACGGTGCCGCGTTTCTGGCGCTCCAGCAACGGCGCGCCCACTTCCTTCTCCAACTGCTGGATGCTTTTCGTCATGGCCGACTGCGACACGTTCAAGTGGCGCGATGCGGCGCGCAGGCTGCCGTGGTCGGCCACCGCGATGAAATCCCTCAACTGATGCAGCTTCAACTGATTCCTCCTGGGGATCAACGAGACATTATTGCCATCTTTTTTGGAAAACCCTGCCGGCGAGAATAGCGCCGAACCTGGCCCCGCGACAGCCGACAAGCAAGCCGCGCGGGGCCTCATCCAGGAGCACCGGTGAAACAACCCTCCCCATGGCGGAGCACCCCGCCCATGCCCGCCGACCGCTTGGAGCGGCCAGGCTTCGACATGCCTGCCGGCGCCTGCGATGCGCACATGCATCTGTTCGGGTCCGCGGACCGGTATCCCCCGTCACGCGCGGCACGCTATACCCTGCCCGCCGCCACCGGCCGCGACTACGCCGAGACGGCCGCGACGCTGGGCCTGCATCGCGCCGTGCTGGTCCAGCCAAGCTTCTATGAAGAGGACAACCGCTGCCTGCTCGACGCGCTGCGGCGGTCGGGGCAGAAATGGCGCGGCATCGTGATGGCGCCGCTCGAAACCCCGCTATCGACGCTGAGGTCGTGGCATGAAACCGGCGTACGCGGCCTGCGCCTGGATCTGTTCAGGGCCCGTGCCTCAGGGCTGTCCGGCCCGGCGATCCATGACCTGCTGGCCAGCGCCGGCAAGCTGGCCCAACGCCTGGGATGGAGCGTGGATCTCTACACGCCGGGCAGTCTTTGCCGCGACGCGCTACCAGTGATCGCGCGGATGCCCTGCCCCGTCTCCATCGCGCACATGGGTTATGTCACGTCCGACGACGCGGACGATGAGCCGCCCGTGGAGCACTTCATCGCCAGCCTGGCCGCCAGCGGGAACATCTGGGTCAAGCTGACGGGCCCTTACCGCCTGGAGCAGGCCGGCACCGGCCATGCCGGCCGGATGGCCGAGGCCTTGATCCGGGCGATGCCGGACCGCTTGCTGTGGGGCACGGACTGGCCCCACGTCATGGCGCCGCCACAGGATTCGGGGGCGCTGTTGAACACATTGGCGGCATGGTGTCCGGCGGCCGATCTGCGAAAACGGATCCTGGTCGACAACCCGCGCCGGCTATACGGATTCGCCTGTCCGGAATGACCCGCGCCGACACGCCCGCTTCGCCAACTCGCGCGCCGACAACCGCCCCGGGTCATACAACCGGCATTCCGCCGGCACATCTTCCGCCCGCAGTGCCAGCGGGATCTCCGTACAGGCCATCAGGAATCCCGCCACCCCGGTACGTCCGCGCATCCGCTCCAGGGCGCGGCTGAAACAGGCCCGCCCCAGCGCGTTGTCGCCCGCCTTCACGCCTTGGTAGATCCCCCGCATCAGCAGTTCGAGCTCGTCGCCGTCCGGCTCCCGGCACGCGATACCGGCACGCTCCAACGACCCGGCATAGATCCCCGACCTGACCGTCCCGGCCGTGGCCAGCAACCCGACTTCCGCCTCGCCCTGGCCGACCAGATGATCGGCGGCGGCATCGCCGATGTGGAGCAGCGCCATGTCCGGATACCGGCTCCGCAACTCGGCATGCCACGCATGCGCGGTATTGCACGACATCGCGACCACCTTCGCCCCCAGGCCCCGCAACCCATCCATCTGCCCGGACAATGCCCGCAGGACCCGTCCATATTCGTCCTGCGCCCCAAGCAGCGCCGACGTCCTGTCGGGCACCGGCAACTGGAACAGGTAGTGAGGCGGAAAGCGCTGGTCGGTCACGCCTGCCCCGTCCGCCTCGATCAGGCGCGCGCATTCCTCCAGGAACAGGCCGACATAGTGCGCCCCCGCGAACGGGCCCATGCCCCCGATGATGCCGACTGGAACCACGTTCGTCCGTCCTGTGTGCCGTGCGTTCAGTTCAACTGGATGTTGGCGCGCGAGATGATGTCTTTCCAGCGCCGCGTCTCTTCGCTCGAGAGCTTCGCCAGATCCTCGCTCGTCCCGGGGAACGGCAAGGCGCCCTGCTCGGCCAGTTGCGCGGCCATGGCTTTCTCCTTGGCGATGCCGATGATCGTCGCTTCCAGCTTCTTGACGATCTGCGGACTGGTGCCGGCCGGCGCCATCAGCCCGTACCAGGACTCGACCACGGCATCCTTCACGCCGGCTTCGGCCAGCGTGGGCACGTCGGGCGCGGCGGGACTGCGCTGCTCGCTGGCCATGGCCAGCACGCGCAGCTTGCCCGGCTTGATGTAGGGCAGCACGTTGGGCAGGTTGGCGAACATCACCTGCACCTGGCCGGCCAGCAGGTCGGCCGTCGCGGGTCCCGCGCCCCGGTAGGGCACATGCGTGAACGTCGCCCCCGAGCGCAGCATGAAGAGTTCGCCCGTCAGGTGGTTGACCGACGCAATGCCGGCGGACGCCATGTTCAGCTTCCCGGGATGCTTGTTGGCATACGCGATCAGTTCCTGGACCGTCTTCACCGGCACGTTGGTCGATACCGCCAGCGCGTTGGGCACGGTGGAGAACAAGGCGATGGGCGCGAAATCCTTCTCCGCGTCATAGGGCAGGTCCTTGGACAGCAGCGGCTGGATGGACTGCTGGCCCATGGTGGCCAACAGCAGCGTATAGCCATCGGGCGCGGCCTTGGCGACGATGCCGGCGCCGATGCTGCCGCCCGCGCCGCCCTTGTTCTCGACGATGACCGGCTGCCCCAGCACTTCCGACATGCGGGTGGCCAGGATGCGGCCCATCAGGTTGACCGTGCCGCCGGGCGCGAACGGCACGACCAGCGTGACGGGCTTGTTGGGATAAGTCTGGGCCTGGACTCCGGGGCAGACGCCCAGGGCGATCGCAAATACGGCGATGGGCTTGAACATGGTTGGTCTCCTGCACATGATTATTAGGTGAATGAAGGGATCCGTGCTTACTTCGCTTCGGCGGCGACCAGCGCGCGGATGCGTTCCTGCAACGATTCCCGGGCGTCGTGGATGCGCCGGGCCGTCCGGTCGATGACGGTTCTTTGCTTGTCCAGGCGGGCGCGCTGCTCGCCCAGGTGCTCGAGTACACGCCTGGGAGCGGGACCGCCCGGCGACTGGCGGGCGGCCACGTTGCGATGCGGGTCCAGGCAGCCGGCCAGGTCGTCCTCATGAAGCGCGATGCGCCGCCCCAACTGTTCGCCGGCCGCCGCGGCGATCATCGCGGGCGTGATCTGCCTGGCCGACAGGCCCTGGTCCAGCGCCTGCCGCACGACCGCGCCGATGATGTGGTGCGCGTCGCGGAACGAAGTGTCGGCCTTGCGGACCAGCAGGTCGGCCAGATCGGTCACCGTGGAAAAGTCCTCCGCCGCGCGCGCGGCCATGCGCTCGCGGTTGGGCTCGACCCGCTCCACCAGCAGCTTCATCAAGGTCAGGGCTTTCAGCGCTTCCTCGCAGGCCTCCCAGCAGGTCCGGGTGCTTTCCCGGCTGCTGTCGCCCGAGTGGGTGAAGTGCGTGGACTTCACGGTGGAAAAGGCCGCCGTCGTCAGGCCGATCAGGTGGCCCGTCTTGCCCCGCAGGTTCTCCAGCACCGCCGGGTTCTTCTTCTGCGGCATGATGCTGGACGTGCTGGCGATGCTGTCCGGAAAGGACAGGAAGCCGAACTCCGGCGTGGACCAGATGTAGAAATCCTGCACCAGGCGGCTGCACGTGATCATCATGATCGATAGCGCCGCGCTCAGCTCCAGCGCGAAATCCCGCGAAGCCACGCCGTCCAGCGCGTTGGCCAACGGCTGGCTGAAGCCCAGCATGGAACTGGTCAGCGCGCGGTCGATGGGGAAGGACGTGCCGGCCAGCGCGCAGGACCCCAAGGGCGACGCGTCCGCCGTGTCCAGCGTGTGCAGCACCCGATCGATGTCGCGCGACCACGCGTCCACCAGCGCCGACAGGTAGTAGCCGTAGGTGATCGGCTGGGCCGCCTGCATGTGCGTGTAGCCGGGCATCACGCAGTCGGCATATTGCTCGGCCTGGTCCAGCGCGGCCTGCGCCAGGCCGATCAACGCCGTACCGACGCGCATCACGAAATCCCGCGCCCGGATGCGATCGATGGTCGCGCCCATGTCATTGCGGCTGCGCGCCGTATGCAGCCGGCCGCCCACGTCCTGGCCCACCAGCTTGATCAGATGGGCCTCGTAGTTGAAATAGGCTTCTTCCCGCGCGGGGTCGAGTTCCACGACATCGGGGCCATCGGCCTGCATTTTCAGCAGCGCCTTGGCGAGCTGGATGGACGTGCTTTTATCCAGGATCCCTTGCTCGTCCAGCATCAGCAGATGGGCAAGATTGATCTGGTGCAGCAATTCGAAATTCGCGAAGAACTCCCGGTTCAGGCGCGGCAGGAAGATGAACTCGATCACCTCCTTCGCGAGGGGTTGCTTCAGGCGGGCACTGACTTTGGATTCCATGTGGGAGGCCGGTGATGAATGCAGGAATGCAGTCTCCGTCCCGGCCAACCCATACGTCAAATCACATATCGACGGCTTCAAATACAAAAATGATATGCTCGATGCGCATGCATCAGGATGGAATCCACCCATGAACTTCAAGCAGGTCGAAGCCTTTCGCGCCGTGATGATGACGCGCTCGATGACCACCGCGGCGGGGCTGCTGCACACGTCGCAGCCGAACGTCAGCCGATGGATTGCCTTGCTGGAGAAGACACTGGGCTTCGTCCTGTTCCAGCGTGTGGGAACACGCTTGGTTCCCACGCCGGAAGCGGAGGCGTTCTATGCGGACGTGGAGCGCGCCTTCATCGGGCTGGAGTCGTTGAACGACAGCGCCAACTCGATCCGGCTGCGGGGCAAGGGACTGCTGCGCGTGGGGGCGGTCGGTTTGATCACGCAGTGCGTGATGCCGGATGCCATGCGCATCTTCCGGGAGAAGGTCTCGGACATCCCGGTGGTGGTCAATACCGGCGGGTCGGATGTCGTGGCGAAGTGGGTCGCGACGGGGTATTGCGATATCGGGTTTTGCTCGATACACACCGACCTGCCCAGCCTGCAGTATGAACGGATCAATACGGCTTATGGCGTGGGGGTCGTGCCAGCGAAGCACAGGCTTGCCAGGAAGAAGGTGCTCAAGCCTTCGGACTTCGATGGGGAGGATTTCATTTCGCTGCCGGCGGGGAGCTTCAATCGGGCGGCGATTGATCGGCACTTTGTGCGGGATAAGCGGGTGCTGTCGATTGAGACGCCTTATGCGACGACGATATGCACCATGGTGGCGAAGGGGCTGGGGGTGTCGATTGTGAATCCGGTGGTGGCTCGGGCGCTTCGGGTTCCAGGGGTTGTCGAGGTGGGGTTTTCGGAGAAGGTGGAGCTTTATAGTTATGCGGTGACGTCGGAGAATTTTCCGGTTGGGGCGTTGGCGCGGCGGATGGGGGAGTGTGTGAGGGAGGTTTTTGGTGGATTCAACAGCGGCTCAATCGACGCTTGAAGAAACACCTGGCGGCCATGACCGCCGTGAAAACAATGGAATGCTCGTGGATGATTTCCTTTGCGCACAGCAGCGCGTTGGACACCTTATCGGCGGTAGTCTTGGCCGCTTTTTCGAAGGCTTCCTTGCCAGGCCGGGCAACCAGACTCAGTCCAGGCGTACATCGGAAAATGCAGGCAGGCGGATCCGACGGACAGTCTCTTATCCTCCGCACCCACCAGTGTCTGTTCCCGGGTCCCGGAACTACGGCCTGGCCGTGATCTGCTGAGTCTCCCTGACCATCCGCTCCCAACGTTCCCGTTCCAGGCGAATCAGATCATCGAGTTCCTTTGGCGTCGAACCACTGGCTGTCATGCCCAGGCCGGAGAGATGCTTGCTGACCTCCGCGCTCTTCAACGCTCCGTTCAGCGCCTCGTTGAGCTTGCCGATGACGCCGTCGGGAGTGCCGTTCGGGGCGACCATGGCGTACCAGGTGGATACGTCGAAGCCCTTGAACCCCGATTCGCCCATGGTGGGAATATCCGGGGCGAGCGCAGAACGCTTTTCCGTGGTGACAACCAGCAGGCGCGCCTTGCCTTGCTGATGTAGCGGCAACAAGCTGGGCAGATCGGCGATCACCATGTCCAGTTGCCCGCCGACCAGATCGACCAGGGCTGGCTGGGCGCCCTTGTAGGGAATGTAAGTCATGTTTGCGCCTGTGCGCCGCTTGATCTCGGCGCCGACCAGCGGACCGACCGTACCTGCCGAACCGTAGTTCAAGCCTTGGGATTTGCCGTGGGAAGCCTGGATCAGATCGGCAACCGACCGCACGGGCAGGTCGTGTTTCACCAGGATGGCGAACGGATTGTTGGCGACGAACCCGACACCGCGGAAGGCAGTCGCGGCATCGTAGGGAAGCGTCTTGATCGTGGCCGACGCCAGGGCGAGGTTCCCCATGGTGGCCAGGTAGAGCGTATGTCCGTCCGGCGCCGCCTTGGCAACCGAATCGCTGGCAATGACGCCATCCGCGCCCAGCTTGTTCTCGACGAGTACGGGCACCTTCAGGGTCTTCGACATTTGCTCACCCAGCGTGCGTGCGACGATGTCCGGCGCGCTGCCAGGCGAGAACGCGACCACGACCCGGATCGGCCTTTCGGGAAATGCCGCGCTCGCGGCCACGGACAAGACGGGGACCGAGATGCCCAGTACGAGGAATAAGGCGGCTCGCAGGCCGTGACGATGGATCTTCTGAATATGCATGAATGGTCTCCGGTATGGTTGTGTTCCTGCTGGATCGACTCAACGCGGTGGAATCACCGGCAACAGGAGAGAACTGGGATAGTCGGGACCGACGTGCAACGTGACCGGCCCCCACAGGGCAGGATCCGCAGCATCGTCAGGATCGTTGTGCAAGAACGGACCGCAGCCCTTCGACGGATAACGGTGCCTCGCCTGCCTGGCCGGATCCACCTGCCCCTGGTATTCATAGTCGCGGCCGCGAATCGAGCATGCCAGGCGGTACCCGGCCGGCACCACGATGCTGGTGGGCCAGATTTCCACCTCCGCCTGGACGATCTCGCCAGGTGCCGTAGGCAACCACCGCTCGTGCCTGAGCACAGGCCGATAGGGCCGGCTCAGGGCCGTATCCAGCTCCCTGTGCGACAGCCTGAGCCAGCCTTGCGCGATCGGCGTATAGGCATCCATCGCGCCGCGAAACGCCACCTCCTGCCCCTGCGGATCGAACAGCCGCAGCACGACGTACAGGTCGGCGTCGCCCGAGGCCGAACTGACAAACAGCTTCGCGCTCAGCGGGCCGGTGATTTCCATGTCCGCAGACAATGGCTCGGACACGAAAGTGAGCCCGTCGTCGCCCGGACCGAAGCTCATCGTTCCGACCTGCGCCCCGGATGCGGCCGAGAAACCGCCGTCCGCGTCCAGATGCCAGGAGGTCCACTGCGTGCGGGCCAGCGGCCACTCGTTTTCCGCCCGTGCCCTGAACCCATCCACATGCCGGACTTGCAGCAGCACGGGCGGCTGGTTTTCCCAAGCGGCCAGATTGCCTTTCAGGTAGCGGTCGAAGAAACGCTTCTGCAAATCCAGGCCGTAGTCGGTATAGAAGTGCGTCCAATGCTCCAGGCCGTGGATCTCCAGGTATTTATCGCGCGACGCCGACCGGCCATAGGCCTCGATGTTGCCACGCAGGTGCAACCCCTGGCCGCCCCAGTTGGCCGAGGACAGCAGCGGCACCTGCACCGCATCGAAATCGGTGACTACCCTGCTGTAGTAGTCGTCGGACAAAGGGTGCGCCTTGACGTCGGAACGCTTGTCTACGCGCCGTGCGGCAAGCTCGTCCGGATCCAGCGTAACCGGGCCTGCACAAGGCTCCCCAGTAATCGGATGACGACGCGAACGCTCTCCCTGCCCATACTGCATGGGTACCTGGCGAGGCAGCCAGGAATCCAGGAAGGTGCAGCGTATCCCCCCGTGATAGTAGAGTTCGCGATAGCAGTCGGATGCCCCCTCCCACGGAATGATGGCCTTGAGATGACGCGGCTGGGTGGCGGCGACCAGCCATTGGTTGGCCGCATAGTAGGAAATGCCGAGCAGGCCTACGTTGCCGTCGCACCAGGACTGTTCTCCGGCCCACTCGATGCAGGCCCGGTAATCCAGGGTCTCGCGTTCCGACCAGAGATCCTGGATGCCTTCCGACCAGCCGGCCCCCCGCGAGTCCACACGCAGCACCGCATATCCATGCGGCACCCAACGCTCGGGGTCGGTCAGCTCCCAGCACTGGTAGGCATTGGACGATCCGGTCTCGATCTCGGGAAACTCCTCGACCATGGATTGCCATTGGGATGCGTAGGCCTCCTGGAATGCCTGCCCCTTGGCGTAGCAGCCATAACTCATGATCACCGGCACCGCCGGCCCCTCCACAGGCTGGAACAAATCCGCGCGCAGCACCACGCCGTCGTCCATGCACAGGGGAATCTGCCAGGTGATCTTCATGCCGGACCGGATTTCGGTTCGTTCGTAGTCGTACCCCAAGTTCATATCGTTATTTTCTTCAATTATCGTTAATTAAATTATTTAACGATAATTGAAGAAACGCAAGACGCTTCGGCGGTAAAATGAGTGCACTTGGCACTAGGACTATCCCTTCCCCATGATCGACGCTTCGGCCACTCACTTGGCGCCCGCAACCGGCAAGAGCGGCGCCACGCGCAGCACGCAGATCAGCGACCACATCAGGGGCCAGATCCTGCGCGGCCGATTGCAGCCGGGATTCAGGCTGCGGCTGGAAGACTTGCGCACCGAATTCGACGTCAGCTGGAGCCCCTTGAGAGAAAGCTTGTCCAAGTTGGTCGCCGAAGGGTTGATCGTGTCAGAGGGAAGCCGGGCTTATTACGTGGCGCCGGTATCGCGCACTGAACTCCAGCACCTGCTGGAAATCCGCGTGGCGGTAGAAACCCGGGCGCTGGCCACGGCCATCGACCTGGGCGACGACGAATGGGAACGGGAACTGGTTGCTACCCATCACCAGTTGCGCAAGCTGGAGTCGATGCGTTGGCAGCCCGACCAACTGGAGACCTGGGAGCACTGGCACGAGCGCTTTCATCGCGCGCTGGTGGCCGGCTGCCAGTCTGCGCTATTGCAACAGTATTGCGGCAACCTGCACGATCTGAGCAATCGCTACCGCCGCCTGTTCCTGGCATCGTACTCGCGCGACCGTGATATCGGCGACGAGCACGAGAACATCCTGAAAGCCGCGCTCGACCGCGATGCGGCCCAGGCCTGCCGGTTGCTCGAAGCGCATATCCGGCGCACGCTGGAGACTATCCTGGAAGCCATGCCGACGCCCTGAAAGGTACCGAACAGAGTTGATCTGGCAGAGGCTTGCAGAGACAGAGAGTTCGCACTCGAGGCACGACACGTACCCCATGGCGTATTTATGCCGCGCCAAGTGCAGAGGCCGCCAAAGCCGAAATTTTTTTGCGTTCCCGCCAGAGATGCGCACAGGGCTACACGACCGACGCCATCGAGAGCGTAAACGCGCAACTACGCTAAACCGGTATCCCCTCCCTCTTCAACCGATAAGCCAACTGCGCCCTGGTGATCCCCAACAACCTGGCCGCCTTACTCAGATTCCCCCCCGCCCGCTGCATGGCCACCCGCATCATCCCCTGCTCCAGCGTCCCCAGCGGCACATTCCTCTCGATCAAATCCCCACAAACCAGATCGATCTCCCCACCTTCCCCTTCCACCACCTCTCCCCCAACCGCCACGCGCCCCGGACACTCCCCGCCCGGCAGCCGCTGCCCGAACAAATGCGTCGCCTCGATCGGCTCCCCATCCGGACTCAGCAACACCGCGCGTTCGATCACGTTCTCCAGCTCGCGCACGTTCCCCGGCCAATGGTGGTTCAACAATTCCTGCATCGCCCGATCCGTGAGTCCGCCCGGCTTCTTGCCGTATAGCCCGCCGTACTTCTGCAGGAAGCGGCTGGCCAGCACGGGAATATCCGCCCGCCGCTCGCGCAGCGGCGGAATGGTGATCGGGAAGGTATTCAGCCGGTAGTACAGATCCGGCCGGAAGCGCCCGTCCTGCATGGCCTTCTGCAAATCGACGTTGGTGGCCGCGACGATGCGGACGTCGACGCGTTGCGATTTTTCGCTGCCCAGGCGTTCGATCTCGCCACTTTGCAGCGCGCGCAACAACTTGACCTGGATGGCCAGGGGCAGGTCGCCGATTTCGTCCAGGAACAGGGTGCCGCCGTTGGCACGCTCGAAGCGGCCGGAGCGTGCCAGGTGGGCGCCGGTGTAGGCGCCCTTCTCCACGCCGAACAGTTCGGCTTCGATCAGGTCGGCGGGTATCGCGCCGCAGTTGACGGCGATGAAGGGTCCCTTGGCCCGTTCGCCGTTGTCGTGCAGCCAGCGGGCGAAGACTTCCTTGCCGACGCCGGTCTCGCCTTGCAGGAGGACGGTGATGGGGCTGCCGGCCGCGCTGCGCAGCAGTTCGAACGCCGCCTGGAAGGCGGCGGACGCACCGGCCAGGGGTTCGTTGGCGGGCTTGCGGGTGGAGGACGAACGCAGGTGTTCGAGGCCGATGGAGTATTCGATCAGCTGGCCCGCGAAAGGATGGGGCGCGAAGTAGTTGAGGTAGGCCTCGTCCTGCCAGGCGTCGGCGGGCTGGCCGACGATGCGGCAGTGGGTGTCGCCCTGGGCGCGGCACTCGATTTCCTTGTAGACGATGGGCGAGCCCATGAAGGCGCTGGAGTAGCCGGAGGCATAGCCGATCTGGGTCCAGCATGCCGGGTCTTCGCCGTGGCCGTATTCCTGGACGTCGGCTTCGCATTCCCAGGAGTTGCGCCACAGGAATTCGCCGTAGAAGTGGTTCCTGGCGAGGTCGATGCTGAGTTCTATGGGTTCGACCTGGACGACGCCTTCGACGGCGTGCAGCTTGGGGCCGAGCAGGAAGGCTTCGTCGGTCTGCATGCCGGCGCGGCGGCGTTTGACGGCGTAGGCGCCGTCGCGCATGCCGGAGGCGTAGCCCATGCGGACCAGGAGGCCCCGGGTGCGTTCCACGCCCAGGGAGTCGAACAGTTCCTTGCGCAGGGCGCCCAGGGCGCGCGCGTGCAGGAGCAGCATGCGCTCTTCGTCCAGCCAGATGTGGCCCGAGGCGGTGCTGAATTTGAGGGAGGACAGGGGGCTCTGCAAAATCGTCTCCTGCCGGGCTATGCCGTGGTGTTATGCCGTATTCTCGCACCCCGCGCGGGGGCGCGCATCCGGCACGGATACCAGGCGCCAGGGCAAGCCGGCGGGAGACGCGGCGGCGCCGCGTTCAGTCCAGGCGGATTCCTCCGTTCTTGATGACCGGCGCGAGGCGTTCGATCTCGGTCCGGGCGAAGTCCATGACGGCCTCCGGGGGGCCGGGCATGACGTCCAGCGCCAGGGTGGCCAGTTGGTTGGCGACCGCGGGGTCGCGCAGGACGGCGTTGAGTTCGGTGTTCAGGCGCCCGATGACGCCCGGCGGGGTGGCGCTGGGGGCGATCAAGGCATAGCGCACGGAAAAGTCGAAGTCCTTGTAGCCCAGCTCGCGCAAGGTGGGCACGTCGGGCAGGGCGCCGCTGCGCCGGCCGCTCAGGACCGCCAGCGGCCGCAGCCTGCCGCCGTCGATGAAGGGTTTGGCCGAGGCGACGAGGTCGAACACCGAGGCGATGTCGCCGGCCAGCAGCGCGTTCAGCGCCGGCGGGCTGCCTTTGTAGGGTACGTGCATGAGGTCGGCGCCGGCCTGGCTCTTGAACAGTTCGCCGGCGATGTTCATGGCGGTGCCGTTGCCGGCCGAACCATAGGCCAGCGAGCCCGCCCGCGACGCCTTGACGAAGTCGCCCACGGACCGCACCGGGGACTGCGCGTTCACCACCAGCACCAGCGGCGAGTAGGCCAGCATGCCGATGCCGGTGAAGTCCTTGCGGGCATCGTAGGCCTGGCGTTCGTACAGCAGCGGATAGAGCACCAGGGGCGTGGTGCCGCCCAGCATCATGGTGTAGCCGTCGGCGGGGGCATCGACCACGTATTTGGCGGCGATGGCGCCGCCCGCGCCGGGTTTGTTCTCGACGATGACCGGCTGGCCGAGCCGGCGCCCCAGGCCGTCGGCCACGACGCGGCCCAGGATGTCGGCGGCGCCGCCGGGCGTGTAGGGAACCACGAGCTTGACCGGCCTGGCGGGAAAGCCCTGCGCCATCGCCGGGGCGCCCAGGGCCAGGACGGCATGGGCGGCCGCCGCGGCGATGCCGCGCAGGCAGTATGAAATCTTCATGTTGTCTCCTTTTCTTGGAAAGCCGGCGGCCGTTCAGCCGCTGGTGGCGGGCACGCCGGGAATCTCGGGGCGTCCCATCTGGAAGCGGTCGGTCACGCGCGTGTACATGCCGGCGCCTTCCAGCCGGCCGATGGGGGCCAGCCGCGCGGCGTCCACATAGAACTTGGCCGGGTCCACGATGCCTTCCCGGTAATGCATCATGACCACCTCGCCGATGACGAGATGGTTGGGCCGGCGGCCGACCTTGATGATGTCGATCAGGCGGCATTCGAACTGGGCCGGGCATTCCACCAGCCGGGGCGGACGCACCTTGACGGACGGTGCCGTGCGCAGCCGGGCGAAGTCGATCTCGCTGGTGCCGGGCGGGAAATCGGCCGAACAGATGTTCATCTTTTCCTTGACGCCCTCGTCCACGATATGGACGACGAATTCCGGCAGGCGCTCGATGTTGCGGCCGGTGTCCTTGACCTCCCCGGCCCGCGGCGTCAGCGAGAACATCAGCATGGGCGGATCGACGCCGACCATGTTGAACAGGCTGAAGGGCGCCGCGTTGGCCACGCCGTCGGGCCCCAGGGTCGTCACCAGCGCGATGGGGCGGGGAATGATGGTCCCGCTCATCAGCTTGTACTGTTGCCTGGGCTCCAGCGCGTCCGGATCGAAGGACGCCATGTCAGGCTCGCGCGGGTTCATGGGCCGCCTCCTTGCCTATCGTGAATTTCCAGCCGGCCGTCTCCAGCCTGGTGACGATCTCGGGCCCGAAGCGGGCGGCGATTTTTTCCGCGGTGGCCGGGTCGCGGTCGATGTCGTCGAACTGGTCGCGCTCGCCCTGCACGATCACGAGCAATTGCGCGTCCTGGTCCGACAGGTTTTCGAAGCGGCGGGTGACGGCGGGCGGCAGCGCGATCAGGTCCAGGTGTTCGAGCACGGTGCTTTCTTCGGCGTGGTCGCCCCACTGGATCAGCCAGCGCCCGGTCAGGCACATGAAGGTTTCGTGGGTGTGATAGTGCACGTGCAGCCCCGGCCCCTGCCCCGGCGGGCAGGTGACGATGCCCAGCCGGAAGACGCCGGCGTCCCCGCCCTCCACGGCGGGACGGGGCGAGATCTGCCCTGGCAGGGGTCCCGGGGACATGACGTTGAAGGTGGCCTTGGCCGTGATCATTTCCATGACTTCCTGGGGCAGGCCCAGTTTTTCCTGGATGCGCGCCTTGGTCGAGACCAGGTCCTTGAACCTGGCGATGCGGCCTTGCATTTCTTCCTGGGTAGGGGTGTATCGCTTCATGATGGAGGGGTTTCCATGAGAGGGGAATCGAACAGGTTGCGGACCTGGGCCGCGGCCCGCTCCAGTGCGCGGCGGGCCGGGCGCAGCGCGGCCGCGTGCATCACGAACGCGTGCGGCATGTCCGGGAACCGCACGAACTGGTGGGGGACCGCCGCCCGTCGCAGGCCTTCGGCAAGCGCCTGGGCATCGGCCAGCAGGGGGTCCGCCGTGCCGCAGCCCAGCCATACCGGGGGCAGCCCGCGCAGGTCCTGGCGCAGGGGAACCGGTCCGGGCACGGCGCCGGGATCCGCGTCGCCGAGATAGCTGCGCCATACCCATTGGGAATACGGCCGCGCGCCGGGCCTGGGGCCGCCGCAATTGGGATAGAACAGGACGAGGCCGGCGGGCAGGTCATCCCGCCGGTCGCGCAACGCGAGCGTGGCGGACAGCGCCAGCGTCGCGCCCGCGGATTCGCCGAAGAGCGCCCATGCTCCCTCCCGCAGGCCCAGTTCCGCGCCATGGCGCCGGAGCCATGCCAGCACGCACAGGACTTCGTCCTGCTGGACGGGATAGCGGTGCTCGGGGGTCTTGCGGTAGTCGATGGCGGCGATCACGCAGCCGGTCAGCACGGCCAGGCGATGCAGGGTGCCCAGGTGCGAATCGATGCCGCCGGCCCAGAATCCCGCGCCGCGCAGGAATACCAGACAAGGTGCGTGCGGCCGCCGGTGGGCGCAGACCAGCCGCACCGGGATGTTTCCATGCGGCCCGCCGACGGCGTGGTCGTCCGACCGGGCCACGTCCGGGACACCGGTGTTCAAGGCCTGGAAGTAGCGCGACTGCCGCAGGCGGGCTTCCTCGATGGGCAGGGCAAGCGGATCGCCGGGCGCTTGTCCGGCCAGCGCCTGCTGCGCTTGCTGAAAGGTCGAGTACATGGTGGCGGGCGGGTCATTGGTCACGACCGGATTAGACTCCAGCCCCCCGCCCGTTGCCATGGGCATTGGCTAATCTCTAAAATCACCAATTATGGATAATATGGATTTTCGCCTGCTGCGCGCCCTGCTCGTCCTGGTCACGGAAAGGAACGTCACCCGCGCCGCGAACCTCCTGGGCGTCGGCCAGCCTGCCCTGAGCCAGACGCTGGGCAAGCTGCGGGAACACTTCAACGATCCGCTGCTCGTCCGCACGCGCGGCGGCATGGTGCCCACCGAGCGGGCGCGCGAGCTGGAACAGTCGGCGCGACAGATCCTGGCGGAGTACGACCGCATGGTGTCGCCCGCCGACCGCTTCGATCCCGCGACCTCGCGCCGGCGCTTCGTGGTGACCATTCCCGAATATGCCGAGCACATGCTGATGCCGCTCCTGCTGGAGCGCCTGCGGCGGGAATCGCCCGACATCCGCATCGAAGTGCGCCCACCGCAGCCGGCCCGAGCCATCGAGCAACTGGAGGCGGGCGACCTGGATCTGCGCATTGCCTGGCTGCTGGCCCCCACGCCCACGCTGCGTTCCATGCCCTTGTTCCAGGATCAGGTCGTATGCCTGGCCAGCCGCTCGCACCCCACGATCCGGGACCGGCTGACGGTGGAGGATTTCCTGGGGTGTCCGCACGTGCGCCCGCTGGGAACGGGGCGGCCGACCACGGCGGTCGTGCTGGACGAGGCCGTGGCCAGAGAGGGACGGAAGATCGAACGGCCATTCCTGGTCCAGAACTTCCTGACCATCCCGGCCATCGTCTCGCGCACCGACATGCTGGCGACCCTGCCGCGCATGCTGGCCCGGCCATTCGCCGACCAGTACGCGCTGCGGCTGCTGGAGGTCCCGCTGCGCCTGCCCCGCATCCGCTACGCGGCGTACTGGCACGAACGCAGCCACAAGGATCCCGGGCACCGCTGGCTGCGCGGCATGTTCCAGCACGCCGGGCGCGAGCTGGCCGGAAAATGAGGCCTGGCCCGCCCCGGGCAGCCGGGACGGGCACGCCCGCGTCGACAGGCGAAGCGGGCGTGCCGGTCAGTTCTCCGGCGCGATGTGCTCGTCCCGCGCCATCCTGGTCCACCGGGTCACCTCGGCGGCAAGAATCTTGCGGCCTTCCTCCGGGCTGGTGATCCAGGGGCCGGTGCCGTTGGACGCCAGGTTCTCGACCACCTGCGGATTCGTCATGGTTTCCCGCACCAGCTCGTTGAGCTTGGCCACGATGGAAGCCGGCAGCCCCTTGGGGCCGGCCAGCGCGGTCCAGCCGACGACGTCGAAGCCCGGCAGCACGGTCTCGTCCAGGGTGGGCACGCCGGGATAGCGGGTCGCGCGCTCCTTGGACGTGACCGCCAGCAGCTTGACCTGCCCGCCGTTGACCAGTTCGTTCATGCCGAACAGGCTGGTCATGATCACCGGCACCTGGCCCGCCATGGCCGCGGTGTTCAGGTCGCCCTGCGTCTTGTAGGGAATGTGGTTCAGCCGGATCCCGGCGCCAGCCTGCATGAAGGCGGCGGCAAGATGGGGGCCGGTGCCGATGCCGGGCGTGCCGTAGTCGATCCCGCCGGGGCGCTTGCGGGCCTGTTCCACCATTTCCTGGATGGTATGGAACGGCGCGTTGGCGTTGGCGACGATGCCCAGTCCGCTGCGCGTCAGCATCGAGACCACGGTGAAATCGTTGACCGGATCGTAGGGCAGGGAGCTGTACAGCCCGGGTGCCGCGGCGTGGCCCGATGCCATCAGGAACAGCGTGTAGCCATCCGGCGCGCTGCGGGCGACCGACGCGGCGGCGATCGTTCCTCCCGCGCCGGGTTTCATGTCGACGATGGCGGTCTGGCCAAACTTGGCCTTGAACTGGGCCGCCAGCAGGCGGGCATAGAAATCGATGGACCCGGACGCGCCGAAGCCATGGACGATGCGGACCATCCGGCCCGGCCAGGCGTCGGCCTGCTGGGCCAGGGCCGCCACCGGCATCGCGGCGGCGGTGATCAAACAGCACACGGCGGACTTCATGGTGTACTTCCTCCTCGGTAAGGGAACGGCCATGCCGCCGGTCAGGTGAACTGGATGGTCGCGGCCAGGCGCGCGATGCGCCGCTGCGCCTCGGTCAATGCGTTCTTGAGGTCGTCCCAATCGACCCCGATCATCCGGCCATGGCGTTTGCGGGCGGTCCCGGCCACCCACACGCTGTCGACATCGGCGGTGCCGGCGAAGGTGAGCACGCGTTCGGCCAGGCTGCCCGCCATGCCGAATCCGATGCGCCGGGTGCTCAGGAGCACCAGGTCGGCGCGCTTGCCCGCCGCCAGCACGCCGGTCCGATGGCCCAGGCGCACCGACTGCGCCCCCAGGCGCGTGGCGAAGTCGAGCACGTAGGAAGACGTGCAGTCCGCCACGATGCCGGGGTGCCCGGCGTCGAGATAGAGCGTCCAATAGGCCGACCGCACGTGTTCGAAATACTCGCTCGTCAGCGATACCGGAACGTCGACGCCAATTCCCGCCGGCACGCCCGCGTTGCGCGCATGCGCGTGGATGGGCGCCCCCTTTTGCGCGTAGAGCACATAGGGGAATTCGGCCATGGTGGTGGCGCTCAGCATGGATCCTGCCTCCCGCATCAGGGCCAGCTCGGCGGCGGTCAGCGCATTGGCATGGACCGCCTGGAAGTCCGGCCCCAGGAGTCCGGCGTCGGCGAGATCCTCGATCCCCGATCCGCGATGTCCCATCACGCCCGGAGGATGCGGCTTCTCGGGCTTGTGGATGTGCTGGGGCATGAATTGGATGCCCATGCCGCGTATCCTCGACCATTCGTCGCGGATTTCATCCAGGGGGGTGCCGTTGTTGCCACAGGGCGCCACGGCAAGCTGCAGCGGCGCGGACGGATCGTGAAAAAGCTCGGACCGCAGCCGTTCCGCGGTGGCCCAGTGGGATGCCGTGGGCCGCGCGATCCGCTGGCGGTTGGCGGCCGCCAGCGAGATCGTGTCTCCCGGCTTGTACGACGGCGCCACGCCCAGCTGGAACGCGAACCACCCGCCTATGCCGGCGTCCCGCAGGCCACGGGCCGCGGCCATGGTGTGCGCCTCGGATATCTGCCCATGCGCATAGTCGACCACCGTCGTCACGCCGGAGTCGATGGCCTGCAACCCGCCGACCAGTTCCGCCAGGTAATGGTCTTCGGGCGTCATCGACACGATGGTCCGCATTTTCCATTGCTGGTACGCGGGCAGGTAGGGCGCCGGCCGCACCTTGACCAGCCCGCCCATGTCGATGGCCTCCCACACATGGCGGTGGCTGTCGATCATTCCCGGCATGAGGATCATGCCCGCCGCGTCCACGATTTCGTCGGCGGGTTCGTCCAGCCTGCGGCCGATCGCGGCAATGGTGTCGCCTTCGATCAGCAGATCGCCCTGGTCGAGATCACCCTGCTCCGCGTCCATCGTCAGGATGGACGCGTTCCGGATCAGGGTTCTCCTGGACGGGTTCGATGCTCGTCGTTCGTCGCTCATGGGTCGATCAGCAGAAATTGATGAAGTGCTGATCGTAGGGAAAGCGCCGGGTTTGCAGAAGATATCAGTTTTGCCCGGTTGATCGACGAACGGAAACCTTCGGCCTGCGGCCGAAGGTCATTTGCCGGTTCAGCCCCGCATACGTCCCAGCAGATACGCCACCGCCGCCACCAACGCCACCGCCGTGACGGGATGCTGGCGGATGGCATCCTGGGTGCACCGCAACGCGCTTTCCAGCGCGTCGCTGCCGTCGTCCAGGGCATCCGAGGCGGCGTCCTTGGCGCGCCGGGTGGCGCGGGTCACCTTGTCGGCGGTGGCGTGGGCGGCCTTGTCGACGGCTTCCAGGCCGTCTTCCAGGGCGTCCTTGGCTTTTTCCAGGCTGCGATCCGAGGCCATGCTGTGCTCCTGTCGTTGGTAAAGAGGTTTCCCCAGTATTCCCCACTATCCTGGAACAAGCCGCAACGGGGTGCAACAGGTGGCGTGCCCCCCCTACCGATACCTCGCGGGTATCGTCGCGGCAAAGCCGCCATCTCCTCGGCCGCGCCTGGGCCTCCTAAGATCCGACCCGGATAACGACACCAAAAGGAGACAGGCCATGACACGACGCAAGCACGCCATTCTTGGCGCCCTCTCGGCACTGCTGCCCATTCTTGCCGCCTGTGGCGGCGGGGGCGACGGCGGCATCGACGTCGCCGGCGGGACGGTCCTGCGGAACGCGACCGTGGTGAATACGCGCGACGGCTCGCTCGCGGCCGGCATGAATGTCCACGTCGAGGGCGGGAAGATCCGGCGCGTCACCACGCAGCCTTTGCACGCCACCGGCGGGGCCCAGGCCATCGACGCCTCGGGCAAGTACATCGTGCCCGGCTATCTGGACATGCACGCCCATGCCGTGGACAGCGCCGACCGCGATCCGCCCTACTGGCCGCTGATGATCGCCAGCGGCATCACGGGATTCCGCGAGGAGTCCGATTCCCCGGCCAACGTGGAACGCGGCAAGGTCCTGAACCAGGACAGCGCCGCGGGGCGGGTGCTGGCCCCGGAGGCCATTTTCCATGGCGGCGAGGCGCACCTGAACCCGGCCATCAGCGCGCGCGACGCAAGCAACGCGGGAGCGCCGTCCTTCGATCACCTGGGCGCCGGCTGGGGACTGCTGATGGACTGCTCCAGCGAGGAGCAGACGTTGCGCGCGGCGGCGCTGGCGGGGTCGCTGAAACCGCCCTTCCCGCCGACCTTCGTCACCAATCCCCGTGCCTATGATGGCGCCCAGAACGCGCCGTACTACCAGCGCATCCTGGACACCTACGATGAAGCCAAGTGCATCGAGCTGAGCAAGGTGTTCGCGAAGAACGGCACCTGGCAGACGCTGACGCTGATCCGGCTGCGCACGCAGGTCTACGGCAACGATCCCCAATACCGCGACGACCCCGACCTGGCCTATATCGACAAGTCCACGCGCGCGATCTGGCAACAGGTGGGCGATCAGTTCGACAAGCTGCCCGCGAGCGCGGTCACCACGCTGCGGCAGTTCTACGAGTTGCAGAAGCGGGTTTCCAGACTCATGAAGCAGAACGGCGTCAAGATGATGACGGGTTCGGACTTCAGCGGCGACATGAGTATCTGGCTGGTGCCGGGCATCAGCCTGCACCAGGAGTTCCGCGAGCTGGCGTCGGCGGGTTTTTCGCCGCTGGAAGTCCTGCAGATGGCGACCCGGGATCCGGCGGAGTTCCTGGGGCGCCAGTCCAGCCTGGGCTCGGTGGAGGAAGGCAAGGACGCCGACCTGGTGGTGCTGGACGCCAACCCGGTGGCCGACGTGGCGAACCTGGACAGGATCTCGGCCATGGTGCTGAAGGGCCGCTATCTTTCCGGCTCGGCGCTGGCCAAGATGAAGGCCGATGCGGCGGCGGCGATCGCCCGGCGGTAAAGGTGCGCGGTCGATTAAGACCACGCATACTTTGAATGACGTCCTTTCAGCCTGTCCCGTCCCGGGAGAAGGTCCGCATCGGCTTCGCCGTTCCGAGCCAGGATGGCCATGGCGGTTCGCGCCCGGCTGCCGGGAGACTTTCCCGAGGAACTGGCGAGCAGCATCCTGAACGGTTTGCAGGCAAACGCCGATCGCCTGGCTACATAGGCAAAAAAAGCCTGGAGCGTCACCCGCTCCAGGCCTGTCAAATGCGCCTTGCGGCGCCACGTGCTCGTTACTGCGAAATCGGATGGATTACTTCTTCAGGTCCAGCGCCACGTCGACGATCATGTCTTCCTGGCCGCCCACCATCTTGCGGCGGCCCAGCTCGACCAGGATGTCCACGGTCTTCAGGTCGTACTTGGCGGCGGCGGTTTCCGCGTGGCGCAGGAAGCTCGAATACACGCCGGCGTAGCCCAGCGCCAGGGTTTCGCGGTCGACGCGCACCGGGCGGTCTTGCAGCGGACGGACGATGTCGTCGGCGGCGTCCATCAGGGTGTACAGGTTGCAGCCGTGGTTCCAGCCCATGCGCTCGGCGGCGGCGATGAACACTTCCAGCGGCGCGTTGCCCGCGCCCGCGCCCATGCCGGCCAGGCTGGCGTCGATACGGTCGCAGCCTTCTTCCACCGCGACGATGGAGTTGGCCACGCCCAGGCTCAGGTTATGGTGGGCGTGCATGCCGGTCTGGGTTTCAGGCTTGAGCACGTCCTTGAAGGCGCGGAAGCGGTCGCGCACGTCGTTCATGTTGAGGGCGCCGCCCGAATCGACGACGTACACGCACGAGGCGCCGTAGCTTTCCATCAGCTTGGCCTGCTGCGCCAGCGCCTGGGGCGTGGTCATGTGGCTCATCATCAGGAAGCCCACCGAATCCATGCCCAGGTTGCGGGCGTATTCGATGTGCTGCTTGGAGACGTCGGCCTCGGTGCAGTGGGTGGCCACGCGCACCACGCGCGCGCCGGCGTCGTAGGCGTTGCGCAGGTCGTGCACGGTGCCCACGCCCGGGATCAGCAGCGTGGCGACCTTGGCGTGCTTGACCGTATCGGCCACGGCCTCGATCCATTCCAGGTCGGTGTGCGCGCCGAAGCCGTAGTTGAAGCTGGAGCCCGACAGGCCGTCGCCGTGGGCCACTTCCAGGCTGTCGACCTTGGCTTCGTCCAGCGCCTTGGCGATGTCACGGACGTTCTTGATGCTGTACTGGTGGCGGATGGCATGGCTGCCGTCGCGCAGCGTGACGTCGGAAATGTAGAGTTTCTTGTTGCTCATAGTTCGATCCTCAGGCGGCTTCGACCAGGTGGGTCTGCGCGAAGCGCTCGGCGCACGCCAGGGCGGCCGAGGTCATGATGTCCAGGTTGCCGGCGTAGGCGGGCAGGTAGTGCGCGGCGCCTTCCACTTCCAGGAACACCGAGGTCTTCAGGCCGGACAGCTTGCCCAGGCCGGGGACGTTCAGCGGGGCGCTGGCGGGGATTTCGTCGAACTGCACGTGCTGCTTCAGGCGGTAGCCCGGCACGTAGCCCTGCACCTTGGCGACCATGTCGGCGATGCTTTGCTCGATGGCCTTGGTGTCGGCCATTTCGGACAGCGTGAATACGGTGTCGCGCATGATCAGCGGCGGCTCGGCCGGGTTCAGGATGATGATGGCCTTGCCGCGGGCGGCGCCGCCGATCACTTCGATAGCCTTGGAGGTGGTCTCGGTGAACTCGTCGATGTTGGCGCGCGTGCCGGGGCCGGCCGACTTGCTGGAGATCGAGGCGATGATTTCGCCGTAGTGCACCTTGGCCACGCGCGACACGGCGTTGACCATCGGGATCGTGGCCTGGCCGCCGCAGGTGACCATGTTGATGTTGGGCGAGTCGAGATGCTCGTCGATGTTGATCGCGGGGATCACGTAGGGGCCGATGGCGGCGGGGGTCAGGTCGATGACCTGCACGCCCTTGGCCTGCAGCAGTTCATTGTGGCGCTTGTGGGCGCCGGCCGAGGTCGCGTCGAAGGCGATGCGGATCTCGTTGAAATTGGGCATGGCCAGGAGGCCGTCGATGCCGCCCGCCGTGGTGGGCACGCCCAGGCGCTCGGCACGCGCCAGGCCGTCGGATTTGGGATCGATGCCGACCATGGCGCCCATTTGCAGGTGCTTGCCATAGCGCATGATCTTGATCATCAGGTCGGTGCCGATATTGCCCGAGCCGATGATCGCCACTTTGGATTTGTTGTCGTCTTGCCGCCCCATGAGCCGCTCCTGAGTGTGGTGATGCTGATACGGATACGACCGATAGTATCTTCCAGGCGGACGGAAATAACCTTGCTTTTTTTGGGCATTCCGCCCAGTGTTAAAGAATATTCTTCCTTTTCAGTGAGTTTTTCAGGAAGAAAGCCCTACAAAGCCTGCCGAGCGCCCGAAAAGACCCCGGACACCCCATCGCGGCTACACTCACGGGAACAAATTCCCATGTCCCATACCGACACGCTACTCGCACTTTCCCACCCCTTCGTGGCGCTGCTGATCGCCGCGCTGCTGGGCGGCGCGTGGCGATTCATGGGGCGGCCCGCGCACCTGCTGTATTTCATCGGCGCCTTCGCCGGCTACGCCACCGGGCTGATCCTGCAGATCACGCTCTGGCCCGCCGACCTGACGGTCAACATCGCCGTGACGGGCGTGCTGTACGGCGCCGCGGCCTTCCTGTTCGCCAGCGGCATTGCGCAGTTGGAACACAGGCACTTGCCGCCCTGGCCGTCGGCGTTGATCCTGGCGGCCATGCTGGCCGTGCGCCTGTGGAGCACCCACGATCCGGCCTGGTCCGGCCTGCGGATAGGCGCGCTGTACACGGCGGTGACCCTGCTGTTCCTGCTGGCTTTGTGGCGGATCCGGCACCTCGCGCGGGGGAAGACGCTGGAGCGGCTGCTGTTCGGGTTCCTGCTGCTGGGCACCGTGAGCCTGCTGCCCCGCGTCCTGCTGACCCTGCACGCCAAGAGCCTGCACTATGGCTACGACGGCGACATGTACTGGGTGCTGACCCAGCTCAGTTTCTATCTTTTCAGCGTGGGCGCGGCCGTGCTGCTGGTGCTGCTGACGGCGTTCCGCACCATCGCCCATTTCAGCCTGGTGTCCGAACGCGATCCGCTGACCGGGCTGCGCAACCGCAACAGCCTGCTCGGCTTCCTGGAAAAGAGCCAGGCGAAAACCGAGCGCTACGGCCTCATCATCCTGGACGCGGACCATTTCAAGCAGATCAACGACCGCTATGGCCACCCCGTGGGCGACGCGGTGCTGCGGGCCATGGCGGACATCCTGGCGCGGCACGTCCGGAAAATGGACGCCGTCGGCCGGATCGGCGGGGAAGAGTTCATGCTGGTCCTGCCCGGGGCGACGCGGGAGGAAGCCGAACAGGCGGCCGCGCGGCTGCAGGCAGCCGTGGCGGAACAGGATTTCTCTTCCATCGCGCCGGGATTGCGCTGCACGGCCAGCTTCGGCGTCGGCAGTTTCGGCCGCGACGTCCCCTTCGAAGCGGCCTATGCCCACGTCGACCGGCTCCTGGCCCTGGCCAAGCGCCAGGGGCGCAACCGCATCGGCATAGACGCCCCCGCGCCGGTCGACGCGGAAGATTCCGGGGAATTACCCCCTTTGACCGCCTTTACAGGAAAAGATTCTTTTTCTACGATGAATCGATGAGAAAGAATGCCCCAACCGAGTCCCTCGACCAGACCGACCTGCAACTGATGCGCCACTTGCAGGAAGACGGCCGCCTGTCCAACGCCAAGCTGGCCCAGCGCGTGGCGCTGAGCGAAACCCCCTGCTGGCACCGGCTGCGCAAGCTGGAATCCGAAGGCTATATCCAGGGCTACCAGGCCATGCTGGACCGCCGCAAGCTCGGGCTGGGCGAACTGGCCTTCATCAGCCTGAACTTCTCGCCGCACACGGCCGAGGCGTTCGAAGCGCTGGAGAAACTGGTGGAGGCGAACGACCAGGTGCTGACCTGCCACCGCGTCACGGGCGAAGCCGACTTCGTGATGATGGTGGTGGCCGAAGACCTGGACTCGGTGCGGGACTTCATCGACAAGGTGCTGCGCACGCTGCCGAACGTGGCCACGGTGCGGACCAGCCTGTCGCTCAGGGAAGTAAAGTTCTCGAGCAAGCTGCCGCTGCCGGAGTGAAACGGTATCATTCGACAACCGGTTGTTTTTTTCACATCGAATGGCACATTCCAAGTCCAAGGCGGCCCCGGCGAAGCCGACATCCCCGCAGCCCCAGGCCGAACCGGCCTCCGCCTTCGAGGGCAATCTGTCGTACCACCTGTCCATCCTGAGCTTCCTGCTCGGCAAGGCCACGGCCGAGGTCTATGGCGCCGAGGACCTGACAACGCACCAGTGGAAGGTGCTGAGCGTGATCTGCAGCTACGCGCCCATGCCCGCCTCGGGCATCATGCAGTGGGTGACCCTGGACAAATCGGCCATTTCGCGCGCGGTGCGCAAGCTGCATACGGCGGGGCTGATCGAGCGGCGGCTGAGCGACAGCGACGCGCGCTTCTCCGAGATCCTGCCCACGCCCAAGGGGCGCGACAGCTACCGGCGCATGGCGGAAAGCATCCAGCGGCTTCAGGCTTCGGTGCTCGATGGCCTGCCGGAGCAGAAGGTGCGCGACATGTTCGATACCTTCTCGCACATGGAAACCCAGTTGCGCCGGCGCTTCGACGCGGCCGGCTGAAACGGCGCGGCCGGCTGGCCGCGCGCGCCTCAGGCGGCGACGTGCCAGACGCGGGTCGGCACGTCGTTGAGTTCCTCCGGACCGGAGCGGCCCACCACGACACCGGCGCCGATGTTGACGCGGCGCAGGCCGATGCAGGCGTTGGGCTCCAGCTCCAGGCTCATGCCTTCTTCCATCACCAGGTCCGCCCGGCGCACGCCCGGGGTCATCCACCCTTCTATCCGTTCCTCGAAGGTGCCAGCCAGTTGGGCGCGGTTGACGGGCGTGAAGCCGGTCGAGCCGAAGGTCAGCGTGTGCAGCAGCGGCGTCTTGCTCCAGCAGCCGCTGGCGGCGATCGGCTTTTCCATCGCGGCGACGACTTCGCCGAAGGTGACGCCGGGCCGGACCGCGCGCAGGCCGGCCTCGTAGGCCCGCCGCGCCACCGATTCGCAGCGTTGCAGTTCGGCGTCGATGGGATCGAGCGCGACGCACATCTGGACCTGGGCCTCCTGGCCGCCGTAGGTCGTATGGATCTCGGCCTGCACGACGTCGCCCGTGCGCAGCACGCGGGGCGGCTCGGCCCGCAACGTCCAGCGCGGCGCGCCCCAGCCTATGTTGTCGACGCCCGATTGCAGGCTCAGGAAGGGGTAGCGCACGTCGCAGCCATTGCGGTGGATCTCGCGCAGGATCTCGGCATAGACCTCGGCCTCGCTGACGCCAGGCCGGCAGGCCTGGGCCATCGCGATGCAAGCCTTTTCGCTGACCTGGGCGGCGTACCGCAACAGCCGCAGTTCCTCGTCGCTCTTGACCAGCATGAAGTCGGTGAAGTCGCGCGTGAAGTCGCAAAACTCCGCCCCGGGCAGCGCGCGCAGCAGGTTGGTGTGAAAGCCCAGCGGCATCAGGCCCTCGGCTTCGCCGGGCGCGGTGGGCCCAAGACCCACCAGGCCTATCCGGCCCTTGCCCAGCCCCTTGTCGAGCAGGGCCTCGGCCGTCCTGGCGCCGCCCATGCCGATGCGGAAGTCGGTGGTCCACAAGGGGATGCCGCGCCGCTGGCTTTCGAAGGCGCGCGACACCCGGCCCGGGCCGAAGGTCATCACGATGGCATCGTCGTCATGGGTCAGCACGACGACCGAGTCGAGAAAATCGTCGATCAGGTAGCTTTCCAGGCGCTCGCGCCCCTGGAAGCTTCCCACCACGATGGCGTCGATGCCGCGCTCCCGCATCCGCGCGCGCAGACCGTTCCAGCGGCGGTCGCGTTCGTCCAGCGTCAGGGTCGGCGGCGTGGCCGCGTCCGGTTGCGTCATGGCGTGCTCCAGGCCGCGTCAGCGGCGGGTGGCGGCGCCGTGCAGCGCCTTCAGTTGGACCTGGATTTCGACGAAGGGCCGGATGTCGATGATCTCGGCTTCATGGCCCGGCTCGGCGCGACCCATGGCCTTTTCTCCGGCATCCCCGGACAGGCCCCACACCCGCGGCACGATGTCGGCGGTCTGCGTCCAGGCCTTGAGCGGCTGTCCTTCCAGGAAGGCCGTCATCTCGCGCGTCCAGATCCGCCGCGTCACCGCCACGCCGATGTCGGAGCGGCCCAGCCGTTCATCGTCGCGGTCGGCCAGCCGCCCCTGGCCGATCTGGGCGATGTCGTCCTGCAGACGGACCAGGTCCACGCGCCGGGGATCGGCGTCCTGCAGGCGGGCGACCCCGTCCAGGATGTCTTCGCACAAATCCTGGTGCGCGATATCGATCTCGGACCGGCGCTGTTCGCGCCGCTGCTTGAAACGGAGCATGGCCTCGTCGCGGATGGGCACGCGGTGCAGGCTGAACTGCATGTGGCGCGCATCGTCGATGGGCACCCACCAGAACAGCGATTCCTGCCAGTCCACGTCGGGTTCGTTGGGCAGCGCGGTCATGTAGAAGATGTTGGGCATGCCGAACTGCTGCACGCGCCGCGCGCCGTCGCCGCGCTGGAAGGTATAGGTGATGCCCCAGTCGGATTCCACCGCCTGGAGCTGTTTGCCCAGTCCGATGCCTTCGAACGATGCCCGGTTGTCGCCATGCACGAAGCCCACGTGGGCCATGTCCAGCGCGTTCTCCAGGTTCTGGAAATAATTGCAGTCGCGCGAGTACGAGTCGATTTCCAACAGGCCGCGGAATTGCTCGAACTGCGGATAGCGGGGGAAATCGGGCGCCTCGCCCGTGCCCAGGTAGGCGAAGACCAGTCCCAGGTATTCGCGCGTGGGCCAGGTCTGGAGCGAGATGCGGTCGATGAACGCGGATTGCTCGGCCGGCTGCTCGACGCATTTTCCGGCGGCATCGAATTTCCAGCCGTGGTAGAAACAGCGCAGCTCGTCGCCCTCCACCCAGCCGGTGGACAACTGCGTGCCCCGGTGCGGGCAGCGGCCCTGGGTCAGGTGGACCTGTCCGCCGGCCGAGCGGTAGAGCGTGTAGTCCACGCTCATGATGCGCAACGGCACGGCCTGGCCCGGCGCGAGATCGGCGCCGTGATAGACCGGCTGCCAGAAGCTGCGCAGGTAGTTGCCGGCCGGCGTGCCCGGTCCGGTGGGCGCGCAGTCGATACGATTCGCCTTCCTGGCGCGCAAAGGTTCCACATTGTTGGCGGTAGCCATGTTCTCCTCGCTTTCTCTGTTCGGGGCGGCGCCGCGGCCGCCCCCTGTCATTGCTGTTGCTTGAGCCCGGCCTGTTCGACGAACGCCGAGAAACGCGACACGTCGGCGGCGATGCTGGCCGCGAACGCTTCCGGCGTGGTGGAAGCGGGCTCGAATCCCAACGCCTCCAGCTTCTTGCGCGCCTCGTCCTTGCGCAGTACGCGGTCGACCGTGGCGTTGATCTTGCGGATGACGCCGGCGGGCGTGCCGGCCGGCGCGACCAGGCCCACCGACAACGTGTAGCTGACGCCCTGCACGCCGGCTTCGGCCAGCGTGGGAATGTCGCGGAACAGCGCCAGCCGTTCGGGCGTCGTGACGGCAAGCGCGCGCAGCTTGCCGCTCTGCATATGGGTCATGGCCGACATGTCGCTGATCGCGAAATCCACCTGCCCCGCCAGCAAGGCCAGCGTGGCGGGCGCGGCGCCGGCGTAGGGCACGTGCAGCAGGCGCGCGCCGATGGCCTTGGAGAGCGACTCGGCCACGAAATGCGACCCCGAGCCCTTGCCGGTGGAGGCGTAGCTGATGGGCTGCGCCGAGGCGCGCGCGCGCCGGACCAGCTCGTCCATCGTCTTGATGCCGGATGCGGCGTTGACCAGCACGAAGTACGGTCCCTTCGCGATCTGGATGACGCTGGCGAAGCTCTTGATGGGGTCGTAGGACAGGTTGGGATACATGGCCGCGGTCACCGCGTGCGTGCCGGGGCCGATCAGCAGAAGCGTGTAGCCGTCAGGCTGCGCCGCCGCGGCATAGGCCGCCCCGATGGTGCTGCCGGCGCCCGGGCGGTTGTCGACGAAGACCGGCGTGTTCCATTCGGCGTTCATGCCCTCGGCCACGATGCGGGCCGCCATGTCGGACGAGCCGCCCGCGGGAAAACCGACGACGATGCGGACCGGATGGGACGGATAGCGATCGGCGTCCTGGGCCCGGGCGACGGACGCGGGCAGCAGCAGACAGGTCGGCAAGAGCGCCGCCATTCCCAGGCGGAACATGCGGCGACAGCCGCGGGAGAAAAGCCTGGACCGGTAAAGGGAGAACATGGTGGCTCCTGCGTGGGCGATAGGCGACGACTCGTCCCGGCATCCCGGGCTTGATAGTAGTTTATTAATACGAGTTGTATGAGTCAACCATTTGGCGAAAACATCCAATCACTCGGATGTTCTCCCCTCTCCGGGTATTCAGCCCCGCCGCAGCCGCGCCGCCGTGGCCTCGTCCGCCGGCTTGGCCAGCAGGCCGCCGCGGTCGTTGAACAGCACCAGGTAGCGCGCGCCGTCGAACATGGGCATGAAGGTGGCGCTGCCGTACTCGGCATCGACGTAGGGCAGCCAGCGCGAGAACTGGCGTTTCAGCGTCCACAGGTCGGGCAGGTTGCCGCCGTCGTCCAGCGAATACACGGTACGCAAGACGCTGCGTTCGCGCTCGATGTCGTCATAGCGCCCGCCGATCCGGTCCAGCCTGTACAGCGAAGGCACCCCGGCCAGCGCCGCCGGCAGCCGCCAGCGCAACACGCGCGCGTCGATCTGCCACGCATCGCCCGACAACACGAACTGGCGCGCGCCTTGGGGCGCGCCCGCCGGCCCGGGCGGCAGCACGACCGTGGCGCGGAAACGCTGCTGCCCGTCCTGCGCAAGCTCGATCATGGCGACTTGCCGATCCTCGAACAATTGCAGATAGCGGTACACGGTGAAGGCCAGCAGCGAGGAAACCAGGCTCAGGGCCACCAGCGCCAGTCCCAGCAGGCGCCGCAACGGCCGCAGCCCTCGGGACCCGAAGGCCATGCCGAGTCCGGGAACGGCAAGAACGATCGCCACCACGGCGATCCAGAGAGAAGGGCTCAACGCATCCACCCGCGGTACCTCCTTGACATGTTTCTTCCAGGCGCCATGCTCGCACAGATCGCCGATGGATCAGGGATCCAGTTCGAGCAGGATGCGCGTGCCCTGTCCGGGGCTGCTGCGGATCTCCAGCCTCGCCTGCATCAGCGCCGCCTGTTCGGCGATGCCGCGCAACCCGTAGTGGCCGGGCACCGGGGCCGCGGGATCGAAGCCGACGCCGTCGTCCATCACTTCGAGATGGACGGCCGATAGCGCGGGCGAAGCCGGATCGGCCGCCGCCGTCATCGACAGGCCGATGGAGACGCGGCCGGCACGCGCATGGCGTTCGATGTTGCGCAGGGCCTCCTCGGCGATGCGGAACGCGACCTCGGCGCGTTCGCCGGCCAGCGCGGCGGCCTGCTCGTCCCGGGCCAGGACGGTGGGTATGCCGGTCCGGCGCTCGAAGCGGTCCGCCAGTTCGGCCAACGCCGCGCCCAGCCCCAGCTCGCGCACGCCGTTGTGGCGCATCTGCTTGATGGCGGCCCGGGCCTCGACCAGGCCGCTGCCGGCCACGTTCTCGGCGCTGAGCAGTTCCGTATCCAGTTCGCCGGGCGACATCCGCGCGCCCAGCTTGCGGATCATCCTCAACTGCGTCAGCACCGCCATCAGCGACTGCGCCAGCGTGTCATGCAGGTCGCGGGCCATGCGCAGGCGCTCCCGGCCTATGGCCGCCTGCCGGGCTTCCTCGGCCATCCGTTCGATCCGCGCGGTGCGATCGGCCACGCGGCGGTCCAGTTCGGTGTTCAATTGCAGCAGCGCCTGCTTTTCCGCGCTCAGGCTTTGCAGCGTCGCCGCCAGGGTGTTGCCGATGTGCGCGACCTCGTCGACCCCGTGCACCGCGTCCAGCTCGCCCCGCCTGCCCTGCTGTACCGCCTGCGCCTGTCCGGCCAGGCGCCGCAACGGCCGCAACAGCACGTGCGTGGCATAGGCCGCCAGCAGCGCGGCCAGGAGGCCCGACAGGAAGGTCGCCACGAATACGATGTCGCGCGTGCGCCGCGCCGCGGCCAGGGCGATCCGGGCGTCCTGCCGGACCGTGATGGTCCAGTCGAAGGCCTCGCCCGCAAGCACGTTGGCGGAATAGGCCCCCGCCAGCATGCGTTCGGCTTCCTCGGATGAAGGACGCGGCCCGGCCCCCGGCTGGCCGGGACCGATCAGCACATGGCCGCTCTTGTCGCTGAGCGAGACCTGGACGTGCCGTTCGGTGTTCAGCCCTTGTTCCAGTTCGTGCAGGACCGTGCCCAGCCACGACCACGACAGGGCGCCGACGATCGCGTCCGGCGCGTGGCCGCCATCGCGGTGCAGCGGCACGGCGATCTCGATGGTGTCCGGCCGCAGGTCGGCCGCCGGGGCCGATACGCCCGGCTCGAAGGAAAAAGCGGTTCCGGAACGGCTGCTGGACGATCCGCCCGTGGCGAACCGGCCCCGCCCGTCCACCACCGACAGCGACGAGAACTCCGGGAACTCCCGGTAGATGGCGGCAAGATGCCTGCCGAGCGAACCGGCGCCAGTGTCCGACGACGCGGCGATCTGCGCCGCCGCGGCCTTGATGACGGACACCCGCGTGGCCAGTGCCGATTGCAGGTTGGCCATGATCTGCATCGCGAACTGCCGCAGCAGCCGCTCGTGGTCGTCCTGCGCCTGCTGCTCGGCCCGGGATGCCGAAAAGGCCGCGCCCAGCACGGCGGCGATCACGACGACGACGAACACGACCGACCCGATGGCGGCCGACAGGTTGTGCCTGGGATTCAGGCGCTGCCAGAGCGAATCCTCTTTCATGGATGAGTGTCCATGCCCGCATGCCCAGGAGTATCGCAGAGCCCCCTGCCGGGCGAAAGTGACTTTCGGCACTGTGAGGGCGGCCCGGACGGACGCTAAGCTGTGCTCTCGACCCCAACCCACCGGTCTCGGGACCGCGGCGCATGATGTGGCATTCCATGCTGGATGAACTCGTGGAGACGGTATCCCGGAGTGCTAAATTGCCTCCGGAGCAGGCGTCGCTGGCCGTCACCGCGACGTTGAGATACCTGACGGCCCACATGCCATCCCCGGTGGTCGGCGCCCTGCATGCCGTGCTGGGGCTGGCCGCCCCGCCCGGCGCCCCCGGCCCCGGCTCCGACCCGACGCCCGACGAATCGAACGACTCCGACCCGCAGGCCTGACCATGCCGCCAGAAGATCGCGCCACCGCCAGCAAGCTGAGGCTGCTGATCGCCGACGACCAGCCCCTGATACGGCGCGCGCTGTCGATGACCCTGGGGGCCGAGCCCGACATCGAGGTCGTGGGGCTGGCGGCCAATGGCCAGGAAGCCATCGACCTGGCCCTGAGGCTCCAGCCCCAGGTCGTCATCATGGACCAGCAGATGCCGGGCGTCAGCGGCGCCGTGGCGACCCGCGAGATCACCACCCGGCTGCCCGACGTGCGCATCGTCATCCTGACCACGTTCGACGACGACGAACTGGTCTTCGAAGCCATCCGCTCCGGCGCCCATGCCTACCTGTTGAAGGACGCCACCGAGGATGTCGTGCTTGAAACGGTCAGGGCGGTACACCAGGGGGAGTCGCGGCTGTCCCCGACCATCGCACGCAAGGTGCTGGCGCAGTTGCGCGCGCTGTCCGGACGCGAGGACCCGTCCCCGGACACGGCCCCCCGGCCCGCCGGCCCGCCCCCGCCTTTTCCCGAGGAAGCGCTGACGGAGAAGGAACATCGCGTCCTCGACCTCCTGGCCCAGGGCATGACCAACAAACAGATCGGCGCGGCGGTGTTCCTGGCGGAAGGGACGGTGAAGAACTACGTCAGCCGCATCATGGAAAAGCTGCACGCCCATACCCGGACGGAGCTCGCGCTGCGCGCGGCAAGAAGGCGGTAGCTCCCGCGCGAACTCGTGACCGGCGCCATCGCGAAAGATGACCATCGGCACTATCGCGCCACCCCCGCACTCCCTAGATTGGCAACCAGGGCCCGCCGATATCCGCGAAGCCCGCGTTCCCAAGCTCAAGGAGCACCACGATGAAGACCGCACTGCACCTCACATCCCTCGCCATCGCCACCATGATGTCGCTCGGCCCCCTGGGAGCCTGGGCCCAGACCACGCGCGTCCAGGAGGACCAGGCCCAGCTCAAGTCCGACCAGGGCGCGCTGCCCCGCGACAAGGCGCAACTGACCACCGACCAGGCCAGGCTCAGGTCCGACAAGGCGCATGGCGAAATGGCCGCCCAGTCGCCCGACGCCATGCGCGTCGCCAACGACAAGCAGGACATCCATGGATTGAAGAAGGACATCCGGCACGAGAAGCGCCACTCGGCGCAGCGCAAGGAGGACCGCGCCGAACTCAAGGGCGAGAAGGCCAAGCTGGCCCACGACCAGACCCAGATGCGTTCGGACAACAGGCACGGCCGCATGGCCGCGACCTCGGCCGACGCGGAGAAGGTCTACCAGGACAAGCAGGTGATCAAGGGCGAGAAGAAAGACATCGCCGCGGACCACGCTGCGGTGAAGGCCGACACGAAGTAGCGGGCGTGGCGCTTCGTGGCAGGAGAAGGCGGAGGCCTAGTCCCCGGCGGCGCCTACGTCGTCCGGCCCCGCCTGCTTCTCGATGGCCGCCTGCCGCAGGTGCACCCGCATGAAGTCGGCGGCGGCTTCGCGCTGCCCCGACAGCAGCAGATCGATCAGCACCAGGTGTTCCCGGCAGCGGCGTTCGGCCTGCTGGCGGTCCACCGCCTTCTGGTACTCCATGAGCCGGCGCAGGCGATCCAGCCGCTTCAGGGAGTCCAGGATGAAGGCATTGCCGGAACACGCCGCAATGGTTTCGTGCAGGCGGCTGTTGGCGTCGAACAGATAGGACGGCGACGCGGTGTGGACCGCGCCCGCGACCAGCGCTTCCTGCTCCGCCCGGCATTGCCGCAGCGCCTCGCGATCGAGCCTGAAGCTCGGTTCCAGTATCCCGCCCGACTCCAGCATCAGCCTGAACCGGTAGCCCTGCCCATAGGCCTCGGCCGAGGCCAGCGTGGGCAGGAAAGCCCAGCCGTGGCCGGGTAGCCGTTCGGCCCATCCTTCCTGCGCCATGCGCCGCAGGATCGCCGCCAGTTCTCCACGCGTCACGCCATAGCGGCGCATGAATTCGCTCTCGGTGAAGCGGTCCGGCAAGAGGCCGGCCAGGCGCTCGCGCGCGATACGGAAATAGACGTCGTCCTCGCCGGCGGCGACATAGGCTGCTTCGGCCTGCTCCCTGGGCAGGTGCACCGCCGCCTCGGTAACCACATAGCCGCCTTCGGGCCGCGCCTCGACCACCCGTTCGGCCGCCAGGCGCTCCAGCGCGCGGCGGATGGGCGAGCGCGACACGCGGAATTGTTCGGCCAGCGCGCGCTCGGGCAGGCGCTGGCCGGCTTCCAGGCCCTGGGCGGCAATGTAGCGGTGGATATCGGCCGCGAGCGTATCAGTAAGAGGTCGGGTCACGACGGAGGTGGGAAAGGAAAGGCTCCGGCAATCATACACGCCGTCCTATCGCGGGCTTTTATTGGAATTTAACAATCAAGAAGAACCTTTCGATAGCTTTTAAAGGCTGGTTTCCTCTTTTATTTTGGTACTATGATTAAATAAAATACCAAATCAGGAGAAGCGAAAAATGGACGCAACGCGCGTGGACGCCGGCCCCGGCCGGGTCTCGCTGGCGGCGGTCGAAGCCCCCGGGGCGCCACCGCCCCCGGGGGCCTGCGATTGCCATGTCCATGTCTTCGCGCCGGATCGCCACCCCTATGCGGCGGATCGCGCCTATACCCCGGGCACAGCCGGGGCCGGCGATCTGAGCGCCTTCCTGGCGCGGCTGGGCATGGCGCGCACGGTGCTGGTGCAGCCCAGCGTCTATGCCTCGGACCACGCCGCGCTGCTGGAAGGCCTGCAAGCACTCGGGCCGGACCGCGCCCGGGGCGTCGCGGTGCTGGACGAGCCGGCCGGCCGGTGCCTCGACCTGGCGTCCTTGCATGAGCAAGGCGTGCGTGGCGTGCGCCTGAACCTGGCGGTACGGGCCCAGGGCGGCGGACCGGATGCCGCCGGCCGGTTGCTTCGCGTCCGGGACCGGATCGCGCCGCTGGGATGGCACCTGCAACTGCATGCGGACATCGTCCTGGTGGCGGCCCTGGCCGAGACGCTGGCGGCGCTGGAGACCCCCGTGGTGCTGGATCATTTCGCGGGCTTCCGGGCGCATGCCGGCGCCGCGGAAGCCGGGCCAGCCGACACCGTGGTGGCGCTGGCGCGCGCCATGCCCCTGTACGTCAAGCTGTCGGCGCCCTATCGCGCCGCGCCCGGCGGCGCGCACCTGGACGAACTGGCGGCGTTCACCCGCCGCCTGGCCGCCGCCGCTCCCGACCGCCTGCTGTGGGCCTCGGACTGGCCCCATACCGGCGGCCATGGCGCCCGGCAGGGCGGGCTCGACCGCATCGAGCCCTTCCGGCCCGAGAACGCCGGCGCCGCGCTCGATCGCCTGCGCGGCTGGCTGCCCGGCCCAGCCGGGTGGCAACGCATCCTGGTGGACAACCCCGCGCGGCTCTACGCATTCCCGGTGCCTGGCGCACCGGCCTCTTCGCTTTCCTAGACAGGACCCGACATGCTGACTTCCACCAATCCCGCCACCGGCGAGACCTTCGCCCGGTATCCGCTGCATGACCAGGCGTGCGTCGATGCCGTCCTGGATGCCGCGGCCCGGGCCCAGGCGCGCTGGCGCATCCAATCCATCGCGGCGCGCTGCGCGGGCATGCGCCGCGTGGGCGAGTTGCTGCGCCAGCGCAAGGAAGCCTACGCGCGGCTGATCACGCTGGAGATGGGCAAGCCCCTGTCCGAGTCGTTGGCCGAGATCGAGAAATCCGCGTGGACCTGCGACTACTACGCCGGGCATGCCGCACGCCTGCTGGCCGACGAACCCGTGCCCGCCAGCGGCAGCTACAGCGCGGTCACCTACGACCCGCTGGGCGTCGTGCTGGCGATCATGCCGTGGAACTATCCGTTCTGGCAGTTCGTGCGCTTCGCCGCGCCCACGCTGTGCGCCGGCAACGGCGCGGTGCTCAAGCACGCGGGCAACGTGCCGCAATGCGCGCTGGCCCTCGCGGAACTGTTCCGCGACGCCATCGATGTCCCCGGCCTGGTCGGCAACGTGTTCGTCGAACCGGAACGCGTGGCCGCGCTGATCGACGACCCGCGCATCGCCGCCGTCACGCTGACCGGATCGACCGCCGTCGGCAAGCTGGTGGCCGCGCAGGCCGGGCGCGCCATGAAGAAACAGGTATTGGAGCTGGGCGGCTCGGATCCCTTCATCGTGCTGGCCGATGCCGACGTCGAACGCGCCGCCGCCGCCGCGGCCAAGGCGCGCTTCTCGAACACGGGCCAGAGCTGCATTTCCGCCAAGCGCTTCATCGTCGACGACCGCGTGGCCGACGATTTCTCGGCGCGGCTGTGCGCGCATGCCGGCGCGCTCGTCATGGGCGATCCGCTGCGGGCCGGCACCGGACTGGGCCCGATGGCGCGCGCCAACCTGCGCACGGCGCTGCACGACCAGGTCGAGCGCTCGCTCGGCCAGGGAGCCGAACTGAAACTGGGAGGCCAGATGCCCGACGGCGCCGGCTTCTTCTACCCGGCCACCGTCCTGGACCACGTCACCCCCGCCATGGCCGCCGGCCGCGAGGAAACCTTCGGTCCCGCCGCCGCCGTCATGCGGGTGCGCGATACCGAGGCGGCCATCGCGCTGGCCAACGCGACCGAGTTCGGCCTGGGCGCGTCGTTGTGGACAGCCGACCTCGGGCACGCCCGCGAACTGGCCCGCGGCATCGAGGCCGGCGCGGTGTTCGTCAACGGCATCGTCGCCTCGGATGCGCGGCTGCCTTTCGGCGGCATCAAGCAATCGGGCTATGGCCGTGAACTGGGCGCGGCCGGCATCCGCGAATTCACCAACATCAAGACCTACTGGGTGGGCCCGGCCACCTGAACCTCACCAGGACGATACCGACCATGACCATCAAGACTCCCTCCGGCGCGGCGCTGCTCAAGCTCGATACCCTGCCCACCTACGACCGTGGCGGCGGCGCCGCCACGACCCCGCTGGTCGGCCGCGGCGTCGGCTCGGACAGCTTCATCACCGGCTACACCAGCTTCGGCCCCGGCGCGCAGATCCCCTTCCACAGCCACAACTGCCAGGAAAGCGTGGTGCTGATCGAGGGCGACGCGATGCTGGACATCGACGGCGAGGAACACCGGCTCAAGCCGCTGGACGCGACCTTCATCCCGCCCGGCGTGCCGCACCGCTTCCGCAACCTCTCGGCCACCCAGCCCATGCGCATCCTGTGGATCTACGCAACGCCGGACGCCACCCGCACCCTGGTCGGCTCGGGCGAAACCCGACCCGTGTCCGCCGAGCACCACTAACCCACCCGAACAAGGCCAACCCATCATGCGTTTCCTCGTACTTCCCGGCGACGGCATCGGCCCCGAGATCGTCGCCGCCGCCGTCGGCGTCCTCCGGCGGGCCGACCGCGCCTATGGCCTGGACCTCGCCTTCGACCACGAAGACGTCGGCTTCGCCAGCCTCGAAAAACATGGCACCACGCTGCGCGAGTCGGTGCTCGGCCAGGCGCGCGGCTACGACGGCATCATCCTGGGCACCCAGTCCCATGCCGACTACCCCGCGCCCGAGAAAGGCGGCCGCAACATCTCGGCCGCTTTCCGCTGCGATCTCGACCTCTACGCCAATGTGCGCCCCGCCCGCTCGCGCCCGTTCCTGGGCCGCGGCGCGCATGGCATGGACCTGGTCATCATGCGCGAAGCCACCGAGGGCTTCTATCCCGACCGCAACATGCACCAGGGCTGGGGCGAGATGATGCCCTCGCCCGACATGGCGATCTCGGTGCGCAAGATCACCGCCCATTGCAGCGAACGCATCGCCCGCCGCGCCTTCGAACTGGCGCGCAAACGCCGCAAGCGCGTCACCGCCATCCACAAGGCCAACAGTTTCCACATGACCGACGGCCTGTTCCTGCGCGAGGTGCGCAAGGTCGCGGCGGACTTCCCCGACGTCGTGCTGGACGACCTGCTGGTCGATGCCTCGACCGCCTACCTGGTGCGCGACCCCGCGCGCTTCGACGTCATCGTCGCCACCAATTTCTATGGCGACATCCTGTCCGACCTCGCCAGCGAGCTGTCCGGCAGCCTGGGACTGGCCGGATCCGTCATGGCCGGCGACACGCTCTGCTGCGCCCAGGCCCAGCACGGTTCGGCGCCCGACATCCAGGGCCTGGACAAGGCCAATCCGACGTCGATGATCCTGTCCGTCGCCATGCTGCTGAACTGGCTGGGCGAGCATCGCGGCCTCGGGACCTGCGCGCGGGCCGGCACGGCCATCGAGCAGGCCGTGGACGCCGTGCTGGCCGATCCCGCCACCCGCACGGCCGACCTGGGCGGCACGCTGGGATGCCGCGCCTTCGGCGAAGCCGTCGCGGCGCGGCTCGAACCTTGATCCCCCCGGGGCGGCCCCGGCCGCCCCGCTCCCCTGCCCGATTCCAAGAACACACCGGAGACATCATGAAGATCGCATCGCTTTTCACCGCGGCCCTGACCGCGGCACTCGCCGCCGCCACCGCACCGGCCCTGGCCGCCTATCCCGACAAGCCCGTCACGGTCATCGTGCCCTTCGCGCCGGGCGGAGGCAGCGACAACATCGCCCGCTACATCGCCTCGCGCCTGTCGGAACGCACCGGCGGCACCTTCGTGATCGAGAACAAGCCCGGCGCCGGCACCAACATCGGCAACCAGCTTGCCGCGCGCGCCGCGGCCGACGGCTATACGCTCCTGTTCGGCCAGGTCACGCTGTCCATCAACCCCTACCTGTACAAAGACCTGGGCTATGACGTGAAGAAGAGTTTCGTGCCGGTCGGCATGATCGCCACGTCGCCCACCGTGATGATCGTGGCGGACCAATTCCCGGCGCGCACACTGAAGGAAGCCATCGACCTGATCCGCGGCAAGCCCGGCACCGTCAACTTCGGATCGGGCGGGGCGGGAACCTCCGTGCATCTGTCCGGCGAGCTGTTCAAGTCCCTGATCCACGGCGACATGCAGCACGTGCCGTACAAGGGCAGCAGCCCGGCCATGACCGACCTGATAGGCGGGCGCCTGCAGATGATGTTCGACACCGCGCCCTCGGCGCTGCCGCAGATCAAGGGCGGCAAGGTCCGCGCGCTGGCGGTCACGGGCAAGTCGCGCCTGGCCGACCTGCCCGACGTCCCCACGTTCGCCGAAGCCGGCCTGCCCGCCTTCGACGCGCCGGCCTGGTACGGCATGCTGGCGCCGGCGGGGACGCCGCCGCGCGTGGTCGCCGCCCTGAACGAGCAGATCAACGCGATCCTGAACGAAGCCGCCACCCGGCGGCGGATGCAGGAACTGGGCGTGGCGCCCAGCCCCGGCACGCCCGAGGACATGGCGGCCTTCATGGACACCGAGGGCCGGCGCTGGCAGGGCACGGTGCAATCGGCGAACGTGAGCCTGCAATAGGAGGACAATCAGGGCAGATTTGTTTTCCGCCGAAGGGAATAGTGGGCGGGCCGCCCCCGTATACCGTTCACCACCCTTTCATCAACCACCAAGGAGCAACCCATGGTAGCCAGGAAAACACCGCTTCTGCCCGCCCTGCTGCTGGCGACGGCCGCCCTGTTCGCATCGCCGGCCCTGCAGGCGGCCCCCGCCCAGGCGAAGGACGGCGTGCTGACGGGCAGCAACGGCATGACGCTCTACGTCTTCGACAGGGACGTCGCGGGCAGCGGCAAAAGCGTCTGCAACGGCCCCTGCGCGTCCAACTGGCCGCCGCTGATGGCCGCGGCCTCGGACAAGGCCGAGGGCGACTACACGGTCATCGCCCGCGACGACGGCAAGGCCCAGTGGGCGTACAAGGGCAAGCCCCTGTACTTCTGGTCCAAGGACCAGAAGCCGGGCGACAAGACCGGCGACGGCTTCAGCAACGTCTGGCACGCCGCCAAGCCCTGACCGGCCCGATGGACAGCCGCGCGGTCACCGCCCTGCTACCGCGCCTGCGCCGCTATGCCCGCGCGCTGGCCGGCGACCGGGCGGCCGCCGACGACCTGGTGCAGGACACCCTGGAACGCGCCTGGGCGCGCCTGCACACGTGGCACGCCGGGCGGGACCTGGGTGCGTGGCTGCTGTCCATCATGCACAACCTGCGCGTCGACCAGTTGCGAGGACAACGGTTGCATACGGTGCCGTGGAACGAAACCCTGGACGACCCGCCCTCGCGGCCCACGCAGACGGACCACATCGAACTCGAGGACCTGGACAGCGCGCTCGCGCAACTGCCGGAAGAACAGCGCGCGGTCCTGCTGCTGGTCGCGCTGGAAGGCATGCGCTACACGGAGGTGGCGGACACCCTGGGCATCCCGCTCGGCACGGTCATGTCCCGGCTGTCCCGGGGCCGCGAGCGCCTGCGCCTGATCCTGGACGGCCAGCCGCCTTCGGCCGGAACCCTGCGGATAATCAAGTGAAACCCATGCCCATCACCGAAGCCGATCTGCACGCCTACGTCGACGGCGAATTGCCGCCCGCGCGGCGGGCCGACGTGGAGGCCCATCTTGCCGGCCATCCGGAAGGGGCCCTGCGCGTGCAGGCGTGGCAGGAGCAGAAGCGCGCGCTCCAGCGGCTGTTCGAGCCGGTGCTGGCCGAACCGGTTCCGCCCACGCTGGAAGCCGTGGCTGCCCCCCCCCGCCGGCAGCGCGGCCACGCGCCCCGCCCCGCCCTGCGCATCGCCGCCGGCGTCATGCTGGCCCTGCTGGGGGGCATGGCGGGCTGGTGGGGACATGGCCGCTATCAGGCCCCGGCCGTTGCCGGCGCCCTGTCCATGCTGCCCAGGCAGGCCGCCATCGCCCATGCGGTCTACAGTCCGGATGTCCGCCGTCCGGTCGAGATCGGCGCGGACCAGGAGACCCAGCTCGTCACCTGGCTGTCGCGGCGGCTGGGCCAGGACGTGCGGGCGCCCAAGCTGGGCGGCCTGGGCTACGAACTGGTCGGCGGCCGCCTGCTGCCGGGCAGCGAGGGGCCGGTGGCCCAGTTCATGTACCAGGACGCCGGCGGCCAGCGGCTGACCCTCTATGTCAGCACCGAGCGCGACGGCAACCCGGACACCGCGTTCCGCTTCGCCCGCGAAGGCGGCATCAACGTGTTCTATTGGATAGACGGCCCGTTCGGCTATGCCCTGTCGGCCGGCGTTTCCAAGGATGAACTGGCGCGGGTGGCATCGGCGGTATACGACCAGTTGGACAAGCGCCAGCCCCGCCACTGACCGTTGCATGGTCCCATCGATTCCGGGTTAACCCTAGATAGTGAGCGCGTTTCAACTGGTCTACTATCCGTACCAGCAGACCAGTCACCGACACTCACCCGCAAGGACCACCCCTCCCATGAGCCCCCGCCTCTCCCCTATCCCGCGCCGCCGGTCGCTGGCCGCGCTGACCGCCGGCCTGCTGCTGGGCGCGGCCGGCGCCGCCGCCGCCCAGGACTATCCCCGCCAGCCCATCAAGGTGCTGGTGCCGTCGGTGCCCGGCAGCGCGCCCGACGCCTTCGCGCGCATCCTGGCCGAGCCCCTGTCCAGCGGACTGGGGCAAAAGGTCGTGGTCGAGAACAAGCCTGGCGCGGGCGGCCTGATCGCCATGGAGACGCTGGCCAAGGCGGAGCCGAACGGCTACACGCTGGCGATCGCGCATGACGGCAACATGGCGATCAACACCATCGTCTACAAGCAGCTTCCCTACCGTCCCTTGCAGGACTTCACGCCGGTTTCGCTGCTGGGCTTCAACGAGTTCGTGCTGGCGGCCAACCCCGCCCTGAAGATCAAGACCTTCGCCGAATTCGTGGCCTACGCGCGCGGCAAGCAGGGCAAGGCCACGTATGGGTCGGCCGGCGTGGGTTCACCCAACCACCTGTTCATGGAGCAACTGATGCAGGCGGCCAGCATCCCGCTCTCGCACGTGCCCTACAAGGGCGGTCCGGCCGCGATGCAGGATCTGCTCGGCGGCCAGATCGACGTCATGCTGGTCGGGCTTTCGCCCGCCCTGCCGCATATCCAGGGCGGCAAGCTGGTGGCCGTGGCGGTGCCGCAGGCCGCGCGCTCGAAGATGCTGCCCGGCACGCCCACGGTGGCCGAGACCATCCCGGGTTTCGCGACGCGCACGTGGTTCGGGCTGTACGGCCCGGCCGGCCTGCCCGCGGCCGTGGTCGAGCGCCTGAACCGGGAATTGCGCCGCGTGCTGGCCGATCCGTCGGTGAAGGACCGCATCGCCGCGCAGGGCATGGTGGCCGAGGCCGGTTCTGCGGCCACGCTGGCGGCGATGACGGAAGAGGACATCCGCCGCTACCGCCAGTTGGCCGACACCATCAAATTAGAAGCCAATTGAGATGAAAGTCCCCCCCTACGCGCTGACGCGCGCCCCCCAGGGGGCGAAACCGGCGGACCGGCCGAGCCGGATCCGCGGTTTCCTGGATCGCGCGGCGCACTTTCATGCATCGCGGCCCGTGCGTGGCGCCACGGACCACCAAGATGTCTGACACGCGCCCCAACTTCCTGATCTTCGTGACCGACCAGCAGCGCGCGGACCACCTCGGCTGCTACGGCAACACGCAGGTGCGCACGCCGCACATCGACGGCATCGCCGCGCGCGGCACGGTGTTCGAGCAGTGCTACGTGGCTTCGCCGGCCTGCATGCCCAACCGCTCCGCCATCATGACCGGACGCATGCCCGGCGCGGCCGGGGCGCGCATGAACGGCGTGCCGCTGCCGCTGGACAGCCGCACCTTCGCCGACGCGCTGCGCGAGGCGGGCTGGCGCACGGCGCTGATCGGCAAGAGCCATCTGCAGAACATGACGGACGTCCAGCCGTCCTGGCGCCAGGGCGCAGCCGCCGACCGGCCGCAGGCGCGGCGAGACGACCGCGACAGCCCGGCCTACGAACAGGAGTCAGTGGTGCGCTGGCGGGATCCGGACCATGCGGTGCGCCTGCCTTACTACGGTTTCGACCATGCCGAGCTGTGCCTGGAACACGGCGACGAAGTGGGCGGCGCGTACGACCGCTGGCTGCTGGACCGCTGCCCCGAAGCCGATACGCTGCGCGGTCTCGACCACGCCTTGCCCGGCGGCGAGACAATGGCGCCGCAGGCCTGGCGGACCGCGCTGCCCGAGGACCTTTATCCCAGCGCCTTCGTCCGGGATCGCGCCATCGATTGGCTGGAAGATCATGCGGCACGGGGCGGCCAGCCCTTCCTGCTGGCCTGCTCCTTCCCCGACCCGCACCACCCGTTCACGCCGCCCGGCCGCTACTGGGACATGTACCGTCCCGGGGACATCGTGCTGCCCGCGACCTGCGGGCCGGCCACGCCGGCGGACACGCCGCTCAAGCGCGCGCTGCACGAGGAACTCGCCGCCGGGCGCCGGCGCACGGCCGGCAGCCGGGTCATCGCGGTCACGCAGGACGAGGCCCGCGCGGCCATCGCGCTGAACTACGGCGCCATCACCTGCATCGACGACATGGTCGGCGCCATCCTCGCGAAGCTGGATGCCCTGGACCTGGCGCGCGACACCGTGGTGCTGTTCCTGAGCGACCACGGCGACTTCATGGGCGACCACGGCCTGCTGTTCAAGGGTCCGCTCCATTACCGCAGCGTGATCCGCATGCCGCTGATCTGGGCCGATCCCCAGGCCGGCGCGGGCGGTCGGCGCGCCGATCTCGCCAGCGCGATCGACATCGGCCCGACCATCCTGGCGCGCGCGGGCCTGGCCGCGCCGCATGGCACGCAGGGGCGGGACCTCGCCCCCGCTTCCACACCGGCCGCGCCGCGCGCCTCGGTCCTGGTCGAGGAAGAAGGCCACCGCCCCATGCCCGGCAGCGGCCTGCCCAAGGTGCGCACGCTGGTCACCGGACGCTGGCGGCTGTCGGTCCACGCCTTCGAGGAATGGGGGGAGCTTTACGATCTGCATGACGACCCGGACGAATCCGTGAACCGCTGGGACGATCCCGCCTGGGCCGCGGTGCGGGCGGAACTGACGCTGGACCTGGTGCGCGCCATGGCCCGCCACGCGGACGAATGCCCGCTGCCCACGCGAATGGCCTGAGGAGACAGGTATGCTTACCGAACCAGTGGCCAAAGTGACAGGGATCACCCGCATGCAGCTTATTTCCCGTATCCCCGGCGATACCCCCAACATCACGCGCCGGACCATCCGCGACCAGATCAGCGACAAGCTGGCCTACATGATCCATTCGGGCCTGCTGCGGCCGGGCGACGAACTGCCGTCCGAACGCGAGCTGGCGACCACGCTGGGTGTGTCCCGCGAGACGGTCCGGGCCGCCATCGGCATGCTCCAGGCATGGCGCATGCTGGAGGTCAGCCAGGGGGCGCGCACCCGCGTGCTGGGGCCGGGCACGGTGGCGGTGCAGGACTCGGTCAGCACGCTGCGCGACCTGGGCGACCGGTCGCTGGAGGAAGTGGCCGAGGCGCGCGCCGCCGTGGAGATCCAGGTGATCCGGCTGGCGACCCGCCGCATCACGCCCGCGCAGTTGAACCGGCTGGACCGCCTGGTGGCCGACCAGGAAACCATGATGGACGACCCCGTCCGCTTCCAGATCTCGGACCAGGAATTCCACGAAGTGCTGTACCGCGCATGCGGCAACGGCCTGCTGGCCGACGTGGTGTTCGATTTCTACGGCTACGCGCTGGAGCACCGGCGCCGCGCCTTGCAGCGGCCGGGCGCCATCGCGCACAGCGTGACCGACCACCGGGCCATCGTCGCCGCGCTCAAGAGCGGCGATCCGGAAACCGCCGTGGCCGCCATGCAGCGCCACCTGGACCAGGTCCATCGCACCACGCTACAGGAAATCGATCACTCATGAACACCCCCATCGTCCTCGACCCCCGGGCCGACAGCCTGTTCGGGCCGGACAGCCGGCTCGAACGCCTGTACACCGGCGCCACCTGGAGCGAAGGCCCCGTGTGGCTGGCCGCGCGGCGCCTGGTGCTGTGGAGCGACATCCCCAACAACCGCATCCTGGCCTGGGACGAACGCGAAGGCGGACGGGTCTGGCGCGACCGGGTCGAGTTCACCAACGGCCACACGGCTTGCGCGGACGGTTCGCTGCTGCATTGCTCGCACGGCATGCGCGCCATCCTGCGCACGCGCTTCGACGGCGGCGGCCGGCCCGGCACGCCCGAAGTACTGGTCGACCGCTACCAGGGCCGCCGCCTGAACTCGCCCAACGACCTGGTCGAGAAGCGCGACGGCAGCATCTGGTTCACCGATCCCCCCTACGGCATCCTGTCCGACCGCGAAGGCCACCAGGCGCCCTCCGAGCTGCGCGCCAACTACGTGTTCCGCTACGACCCGGCCACCGGCGCGCTGGACATCGCCAGCGACTTCCCCGAGGAACCCAACGGCCTGGCGTTCTCGCCCGACGAAAGCGTGCTGTACGTGACCGACACCTCGGCCGCATTGCGCCAGGACGGCGGCGGCAACCACCACATCCTGGCCTTCGACGTGACCGGCGGACGCACGCTGGCCCGCCCCCGCGTGTTCGCCGTGGTCGAGCCCGGGCTGGCCGACGGCATACGGGTGGACGAACGCGGCTGGGTCTATACCAGCAGCGAGGACAGCGTCCAGGTCTACCACCCCGACGGCGCCCGCCTGGCCCGCATCCCCGTTCCCGAGAAGGTCGGCAACCTGACTTTCGGCGGCGCCGCGCGCGATGAACTCTATATCTGCGCATCGACGTCGCTGTACCGCATCCGCCTGAACACGCACGGTCATTCCTGAGATTCCGCCATGAGCCAAGAAATCCTTTTGCTGGTTGAAAAATGCTCGCACTGCATCAGCTGGTACGACCCCGGATCGGGCGAGCGGCTGCGCAGCCTGCCCCTGCCCGACTTCCCGCATGAGTTCGTGATCGACTCGGCCCAGCGCTACGTCTACGTGGGGCATTACGGCGTCGAGACCTCCGGCCATGTCGGCCCGGGGGGATCCGCGATCCTGCAGATCGATATTCGTTCGGCCCAACTGGTAAGGTCTATAGACCTGTTCCCGTTCAACCGCATCCACGGCATGCAGATGGACCAGCACGACCGGCTCTACGCGCTGAGCGAGGAAAAGGCCATGCTGCTGGTGCTGGACCAGCCCGACACCGACACCGCGCCCAAGCGCGCCATGCCCTCGGGCGGCGTGAAAAGCCATCTGTTCGTGCTGACGCGCGACGGCCAGACCGCCTTCAGCATGAACCTGCTCAGCCACACGGTGACGAAGCTGCGCCCCTGGGAGCCGCTGTCCCAGCCGGTGGCCTGCCACCCCGGCCTCAAGCCCGAGGGCTGCTGCCTGAGCGAGGACGAACGCACGCTGTTCGTCAGCAACCGCTGGAGCAACACGTTGTCGGCCATCGACACCGAAACCATGGAGGTGCGCCTGACCGTGCCCTCGCGCGAGGACGCGACCCGCATCTACCGCGCCGGCAACCGCCTCCTGGTGACGAACTACGGCGACCGCAGCGTCTCGGTGGTCGACCCCGTCACGTTGCGGGAAACGGGCTACGTGAAGATGGACGCACGCGCCATCGCGCTGTCGCTCGACCCCACCCGGCCGCTGGCCTACATCTCGCAGGACGACGACCGCGTCGGCGTGCTGGACCTGCAATCGCTGCGCTTTACGCGCTTCATCGCCACGCAGCGCGAACCCGACGTCTCCCGGATCGTCCGGATCTGAGCCCCTTCACCCTCTTGATGGCTGACACTCCATGACTACCCCTCTTCGTCCCGTCGTCGCGCTTACCCTGGGCGACCCGGCAGGCATCGGTCCCGAACTCGTCGCCCGGCTGCTGTCGCGGCCGGACGTCCCGCGCCAGGCCAACATCGTGCTGGTGGGCGACCCCTGGCTCTGGCAACAGGGCCAGCGCGTGGCCGGCGTGCAGGTCGAGACCCGCCCCGTGGAAGATTTCGCGCAGGTCCGCGCCCGTCCCGACAGCGGCGTGCCCGCCTTCCTGCCCATGGACACCGTGGACCCGGTGGACGTGATCGTGGGCACGGCGCGGGCGGCGGGCGGCAAGTCGGTGCTGCAAGTGCTGGACCGCTGCATGACCGCGGCCATGGACGGCGAGATCGACGCCATTTGCTTCGCGCCGCTGAACAAGCACGCGATGAAGCTGGGCGGCCTGCGGCACGAGGACGAGCTGCACCACTTCGCCGAGTACCTGGGCGTGACGACCTATTTCTGCGAATTCAACACCATGGATGCGCTGTGGACCTCGCGCATCTCGTCGCACATCCCCATCAAGGACGTGCCGCGCTACATCGACAAGGACCGCATCAAGGACGCCACGCGCCTGATCCACCGTTCGCTGCTGGCCAACGGCATCGAAGCCCCGCGTGTCGCGGTGGCGGCGCTCAACCCGCACGGCGGGGACGGCGGCACCTGCGGGCGGGAAGAGGTCGAGATCATCGCGCCCGCCGTGCGCGAGCTGGTGGCCGAGGGCCTGCCGATCGAAGGCCCCTACCCGGCCGACACCATCTTCCTGAAGGCCCGCGACGGGCAGGTCGATGCCGTCGTCACCATGTATCACGACCAGGGCCAGATCGCCATCAAGCTGCTGGGATTCTCGAAGGGCGTGACGGTCCAGGGTGGACTGCCCATTCCCATCACCACGCCCGCCCACGGCACGGCCTACGACATCGCCGGCCAGGGCCGCGCCGACGACAACGCCATCGCCAACGCCTACGCCATCTCCTGCCGCATGGGACTGGCCCAGCGACAGGCCGCCAACCGATAACTTTCTTTTTTGCGAACCATCATGAAAATCCAATCCGTCCGCGCCCGCGTCTTCGAATGGAAGGGCAAGACCGTCCCGCCCCAGGCCAACTTCTGCTCCAACGCCATGGACGCCCTGTACGACCGCGGCGACTCCATGCAGACCTTCCGCTTCCACGGCTGGACCGTGGTCGAGATCGAGACCGACGACGGCATCGTCGGCCTGGGCAACGTCGCGCTGGCGCCCCACATCGCCAAGGCCATCATCGACCAGTACCTGGCCCCGCTGGTCGTCGGCCAGGACCCCTGGGACTACGAATACCTGTGGCAGCGCATGTACCGCTCCACGCTGGCCTGGGGGCGCAAGGGCGTGGCCATGGCGGCGATCTCGGCGGTGGACCTGGCCATCTGGGACATCCTGGGCAAGTCGGTGAACAAGCCGGTGTTCAAGCTGCTGGGCGGCCGCACCAAGGAACGCATCCCCTGCTACTACTCCAAGCTGTACCGGGGCGACCTGAAGGCCATGCAGGAAGAGGCGCAGACCTTCCTGGACCAGGGCTTCACCGCGTTCAAGATGCGCTTCGGCTACGGCCCCAACCACGGCACGCGCGGCGTGGCCGAGAACCTGAAGTCGGTGCAGGCCGTGCGCGAGGTCATCGGCTACGAGTCCGACCTGATGCTGGAGTGCTACATGGGCTGGGACCTGGACTACGCGCGCCGCATGCTGCCCAAGCTGGAGAAGTTCGAGCCGCGCTGGCTGGAGGAACCCGTCATCGCCGACGACGTGGACGGCTACGCCGAATTGTCGCGGTTGAGCGCCATTCCCATCTCGGGCGGCGAGCATGAATTCACGCTGCACGGTTTCCGCCAGTTGCTGGACAAGAAGGCGGTGTCGGTCGTGCAGTACGACACCAACCGCGTCGGCGGCATCACCGCGGCCCACAAGATCAATGCGCTGTGCGAGGCGCATTCGATTCCCGTGATCCCGCACGCCGGCCAGATGCACAACTACCACCTGACCATGAGCACGCTGGCCTCGCCCATGAGCGAGTACTTCCCGAAGTTCGACGTGGAAGTGGGCAACGAGCTTTTCTACTACATCTTCAAGGGCGAGCCGGTCGCCAAGGACGGTTTCCTGCAGCTCGACGACACGCTGCCGGGCCTGGGCCTGACCCTGAACACCGATCATCTCGATCAATTCCAGATCAGCGAGTAAAGACCATGCGCGTCATCCAATTCATCGAGGACGGTCAGCTTTGCGTGGGCGTCGTGGCCGGCGACGACGAGATCGAAGTCAGCACTGCGCGCGAAGGCGTCTACGGCCTGGCCTTGCAGGCGGCCCGTGAAGGCGTGCCGCTGGAATCGCTGCTCCGGCGCCTGGACTCGGGCCGCCGCGTCCGCTATCAGGCGCTGGTGGACGAGCGACGCCTGCTGCCGCCGGTCACCCATCCCGACACGGCCCGCATGCTGATCTCGGGCACCGGCCTGACCCACCTGGGCAGCGCCGCCTCGCGCGATGCCATGCACGCCAAGCTGCAGGAAAACACCAACCTGACCGACTCCATGAAGATGTTCAAGCTGGGCGTCGAGGGCGGCAAGCCGGCGGCGGGCCAGGCGGGCGCGCAGCCGGAGTGGTTCTACAAGGGCGACGGCAGCCTGCTGGTGGCGCCGGAGTGCGACTTCCCCGTGCCCGGCTTCGCGCTGGACGCGGGCGAGGAGCCCGAGCTGGTGGGCGTGTACGTGATCGACGACCAGGGCGCGCCGCGCCGCATCGGCTTCGCCGTGGGCAACGAATTCTCGGACCACTTGACCGAGCGCTTCAACTACCTGTGGCTGGCGCATTCCAAGCTGCGGCCCTGCGCGTTCGGGCCGGAACTGCTGCTGGGCGAGCTGCCGGCCGACCTGCGGGGCGCCAGCCGCATCGTGCGCGGCGACGAGGTCCTGTGGGAAAAACCCTTCGTCACCGGCGAGGCCAACATGAGCCACACCCTGGCCAACCTGGAACACCACCACTTCAAGTACCCGCAGTTCCGCCGCCCCGGCGACCTGCACGTGCACTACTTCGGCACGGCCACGCTGAGCTTCTCCGACCAGATCCGCACCGTGGACGGCGACCGCTTCGAGATTTCGCTGGACGGCTTCGGCCGCCCCCTGCGCAACGCCGTCCGCTTCGAGCCCGCGCCGGCCGTGGTCGGCGTCACGTCCCTGTAGAACCGACATGAATACACCCGAATACCATCTTTATATCGACGGCGAGTGGATGCCGGGCGTCTCCGCCCGGCCCAACGTCAATCCCTCGGACACGAGCGACGTGATCGGCCTGTACGCGCAGGCCGACGCCGGGCTGGCGCACCGCGCCATCGCCGCGGCGGCGCGGGCCCGGCCGGCCTGGGGCGCCTCCACGCCCCAGCAGCGTTTCGACGTGCTGGACGCGGTCGGCAACGAACTGCTGGCGCGCAAGGAAGAGATCGGCCGCATGCTGTCGCGCGAGGAAGGCAAGACCCTGCCCGAGGGCATGGGCGAAGTCGCGCGCGCCGCCATGATCTTCAAGTTCTTCGCCGGCGAGGCGCTGCGCACGCCCGGCGACCTGCTGCCCTCGGTGCGGCCCAATGTCGGCGTGGAAGTGTTCCGCCAGCCCGTGGGCACGGTCGGCCTGATCACGCCGTGGAACTTCCCCATCGCCATCCCGGCATGGAAGATCGCGCCGGCGCTGGCCTACGGCAATACCGTCGTGTTCAAGCCCGCCGAACTGGTGCCGGGTTCGGCCTGGCTGCTGGCCGAGATCCTGTCGCGCACCGCGCTGCCCAAGGGCGCGTTCAACCTCGTCATGGGCGCGGGCTCGGCCGTCGGCCAGGCCTTCGTCGATTCCCCGGACGTCCAGGCCATCAGCTTCACCGGCTCGGTGGCCACCGGCCGCCGCATCATCGCCGGGGCCGCCGCGCGCGGCGCCAAAGTGCAATGCGAGATGGGCGGCAAGAACCCGCTGGTGGTGCTGGACGACGCCAACCTGGAACAGGCCGTGGAAACCGCGGTGCAGGGTTCGTATTTTTCCACCGGCCAACGCTGCACGGCGTCGAGCAAGCTGATCGTGACCGAGAACATCCATGACCGCTTCGTGCAGGCGGTGCAGGCACGCATGGCCAGGCTGAACGTCGGTCATGCGCTGCGCGCCGGCGTGGACATCGGTCCGGTGGTGGACGAGCGCCAGCTCGCGCAGAACCTGTCCTACCTGGACATCGCCCGGCGCGAGGGCGCGCAGGCCATCACCGGCGGCGAAACGCTGGAGCGCGACACCACGGGCTATTTCCAGGCCCCCGCGCTGGTGATCGGCACCGAGCCCGGCATGCGCATCAACCGCGAGGAAGTCTTCGGCCCCGTCGCCAGCGTGCTGCGCGCCCGCGATTACGACGAGGCCCTGCACCTGGCCAACGACACCGAGTTCGGACTGGCCTCGGGCATCTGCACGACCTCGCTGAAGTACGCCACGCATTTCCGGCAGCACGCCCAGGCGGGCATGGTGATGGTGAACCTGCCCACGGCAGGCGTCGACTATCACGTGCCGTTCGGGGGCACCAAGGCTTCGTCCTACGGCCCGCGCGAGCAGGGTCGCCACGCGGCCGAGTTCTACACGACGGTGAAGACCGCCTACATCGCAAGCTGAACCCTCTATCCGCCCGCCGACAAGAGACGGGCCTCATCCAGGAGACGAACATGCACTTCCCCACCCGCCGCAGGCTGGCCCTGGCCGCCGCCTGCACGCTATTCGCCGCGCCCGCCGTCCAGGCCCAGGGCAACTTCCCCAGCCAGCCGGTCCGGATCATCGTCGGCTCGGAAGCCGGCAGCGCGCCGGACGTACTGGCCCGCGTGCTGGGCAAGGAGCTGTCCGCGGGACTGGGGCAGGCCATCATCGTCGAGAACCGCGCCGGCGCCACCGGCACCATAGGCGCCAACGCGGTGGCCTCGGCCGCGCCCGACGGCTACACGCTGCTGATGGGCACGGTGTCCAACATCGCGCTGGCTCCGTCCTTCTACCCCATCAAGTACAAGCCCACCGAGAGCTTCACGCCCATCAGCATGGTCGCCTCGGTGCCGCTGGTGCTGGTGGCATCGCCGGCCACCGGCATCGCCAGCGTCGAACAGCTGCGCGCCAAGCTGAAACAGGCGCCGAAGGGGTCCTACAGCTATTCCTCGCCCGGCGTGGGCGGCCCCCAGCACCTGGCGGGCGTGCTGCTGGGCAAGCAGATGGGCACGGAGCTGCTGCATGTTCCCTACAAGAGCGGCGGCGCGGCGCTGACCGCGGTGGCGGGCGGCGAGACCCAGATCGGCTTCGCCGGCATCGCCGCCGCCATCGGCCTGGTACAGGCCAAGCGCGTGACGCCGCTGTTCGTGACCGCCGGCCAGCGCTTCCCGCAGTTCCCCGGCGTGCCGTCCGCGCCGGAAGCCGGGCTGCCCGAGCTGGACGTGGACAACTGGCATGCGCTGTTCGCGCCGGCCGGCCTGCCCGCGCCGGTGCGCGCCACGCTGGAAGCGGCGGTGAACAAGGCCTTGCAGTCTCCCGAGGTGAAGAAGCAGTTCGAATCGCTGGGCGCCGCGCCCACCGGCAGCACTGGCAGGGAGCTGGCCGAGAAAGTCACCGCGGAAACCGCGCGCTGGACGAAAATCGTCGACGACAACGGCATCAAGGCACAGTAGATGAAACCCTCCAACCTGCTGATCATCATGGACGACGAGCACAACAAGAAAGTGCTCGGCTACAACGGCCATCCCATGGTCCGCACCCCCAACCTGGACCGGCTGGCGGCGCGCAGCACCTCGTTCGAGGCCGCCTATTCCAGCTCGCCCATCTGCGTGCCGGCGCGGGCGGCCTTCGCCACCGGCCGCGACGTGCACGAGACGGGCTACTGGGACAACGCCATCGCCTACGACGGCCGCGTCCCCAGTTGGGCCCACGCGCTGCGCGACGCCGGCCGGCTGGCGGTGTCCATCGGCAAGCTGCACTACACCGGCGACGACATCGACGGCGGTTTCACCGAGCAGATCATCCCCATGCACATCGAGGCCGGGGTCGGCGACCTGTACGGCCTGATACGCGACCCGCTGCCCATCCGCCACCAGTCGGCCGATCTGGCCAAGAGCATCGGTCCCGGCGAAAGCAGCTACACCCGCTACGACCGCGACATCACCGACAAGACGGTCGAGTGGCTGCACGCGCGCGGCCAGCAGCGCCAGGACCCGCCGTGGGTGCTGTTCACGTCCTATATCGCGCCCCATTCGCCGCTGATCGCGCCGCCCGAGTTCTACGCGATGTACGACCCCCGGGCCATCCCGCTGCCCAAGCGCGCATCGGGCCCGCTGCATCCGTGGATACAGGCCTGGAACGACTGCTACCGCTTCGACTCGCATTTCGAAAGCGACGAGCAGCGGCGCATCGCCATCGCTTCGTACTTCGGGCTGTGCTCGTTCCTGGACCACAACGTCGGACGCATCCTGCACGCGCTGGAGACCAGCGGGCTGGCGGCCGACACCCGCGTCATCTTCCTGTCCGACCACGGCGACAACCTCGGCTCGCGCTCGCTGTGGGGCAAGTCGACCATGTACGAGGAATCCGCCGGCATCCCCATGCTGGCCAGCGGCCCCGGCTTCGAGCCCGGCCGCAAGGTGCGCACGCCGGTCTCGCACGTGGACATGTATCCCACCGTCATGCAGGCGGCCGGACTGGACTGCCCCGCGGGGCTGCCCGGCAAGTCGCTGCTGGAGATCGCCGCCGGGCCGGACGACGGCCAGCGCACCATCCTGAGCGAGTACCACGCGGCCGGCTCCGTCAGCGCGGCCTACATGCTGCGCCGTGGCCACCACAAGTACATCCACTACACCGGCTACGCGCCCGAACTGTTCGACCTGGAACAGGATCCCGAGGAATTGCACGACCGGGCGGGCAAGCCGGAAAGCGCGCCGCTGCTGGCCGGGTTCGAGGCCCACCTGCGCGGCCTGCTCGATCCCGAGGCCGTGGACCGGCGGGCCAAGGAGGACCAGGCCGCGCTGATCGTCCAGCACGGCGGCACCGAGCGCATCCTCAAGCGGGGCGGCAGCAGCTATACCCCCATCCCGGGCGAAGAGGTCAAGCTGCTCAATGAACAATGACCCGCTCGGACGCGGCCCGCTGTTGCCCGGTCCTGGCGTGCTGGCCGGGACCGGCGCGGCGGCCCTGGTCGCACTGGTGACGCTGGCCATGTTGGCCTGGGCGGTCGGCCCCGACCCGCTGGCGTGGCTGCAACAGCCAATGGTGGACGGCCGGCCCCATCTCATCGACATGGTCCAGGCCTGGCATGCCCGCGCGATGGTGCTGGCCTGGGCGGTCATGATCCCGCTGGGCATCCTGGCCGCGCGCTTCTTCAAGGTCACGCCGCGGCAGGCGTGGCCGGCGGCGCTGGACAACAAGTGGTGGTGGCACATGCACCTCGCGCTCCAGATCGGCGGCGTGGTGCTGACCGCGGGCGCGGTGGCGCTGGTCTGGCAAGTGTCGGGGTCGGACACCGGGCTGGCCCGCCTGCACCGCGTCTCGGCCTGGGCCACCTGTGCGCTGGCTGCCTTGCAGGTGCTGGGCGGCGTGCTGCGCGGCTCGAAGGGAAGCCCGGACGAATCGGGCGACCACTACGACATGACCGGCCGGCGCATCGTGTTCGAGGCGGCGCACAAGCTGGCTGGCTATCTGGCGCTGGCCGTGGCGGCCGTAGCGATCGCTACCGGACTGCTGCACGTCAACGCGCCGCGCTGGATGCCGGTGCTGATCGGCGCCTGGAGCCTGGCCTGGGCCGGCGCGTTCGCGTGGCTGCAATGCCGGGGCTGGTGCATCGATACCTACCAGGCGATCTGGGGCGCCGATGCGCGCCACCCCGGCAACCGCCGTCCGCCGGTCGGCCCGGGCATCCGAAAGATCAGCCGGTAGTTGTTGAGCCGCCGGAACAGGCGCCAAGTACATATCCCAACCCTGACCGCCTAAACTTTTTTCGGAATCGCTGGATAACTTGATTGAGACCGTCTGGTGCTGTTCCGCGCCTCCTTCGTGCGCAGTCTCGAACACGACGACACCGCCGCCCGTCCGGCCCCCTGAGCGCCGAGCGCCTCAGGCCGCGCCGGCGATCATCGCCAGCGTGGCCCGCGTCAGCGCACTTTCCGCCTTCGCCAGTTCGCACAACAGATTGAAGTGGTTGCAATGCGCCGCCTCCACCCGCGTCACTTCCACCCCGACTTCGCGGCACGCGGCCTCGTAGGCCGCGGTCTGGTTCTTGAAGCCGTCGGTCTCCAGCCCTCCCACGGCCGTGACCATCGGCAGCCCGCGGCGCGGCAACGAGAACATCGGGCTCAGGCGCCCGGCCTGGTCGGGGTACAGCCGCAGCCATTCGTTGACGTTGATCTCGCACAGCGGCCGCAGGTCGAACAGGCCGCTCAGCGCCAGCACGCCCTTGACCGCGTCGTCGGGCACGCCGTATTTGTCCTGCCAGCCGGTGGCGGCCAGCATGCCGGCCAGGTGCCCGCCCGCGGAGCTGCCGCCCACGTAAATACGGTCGCGGTCCAGCCCGTAGCGGTCGGCATGGCGGTGGACCCAGGCCACGGCCGAGCGCATTTCGCGCACCGTCTCGCCCAGCGTGGCCTCGGGCAGCAGCGTGTATTCGACCGGCACCACTGCCACGCCGGCGGCGTTGAACACCGGCGCCATGATGGGAGCGTCTTCCTTGGTCTGCGAACGCCAGTAGCCGCCGTGGATGAACACGAACACGGGTGCCGGCTGGCGCGCGGCCACGGGCAGGAAGATGTCCAGGCGCTCGGCCGCGCCCATGCCGTAGTGCAGGTCGCGCACGGCGGCACAGCGCCGCACCGCCGCTTCGGCCAGTTCGGCGTACTCGCGCACGCAGGCGTCGAAGTCGGGCACCGAGGCGCGGGCGTTGTACTGCACGGCGCGCTGCGCCAGATCGGCGAACAGCAGGTCAGGTTTCCTGGGGGGCATGCGAGGCAATGTCCTTGAAAGGAGCGAAGCGTTCGATCAGCGCCACCGTCTTGCGGTAGTGCTCGGCCAGCAGCACCACGGCGCGCTTGCTGTCGCGCGCCAGCGCGGCATCCATCAGGTCCTGGTGCTCGCGGCCGACGTCGCGGCCCACGTCGCCCCAGCCCGAGCGGCCGCGCAGCGTGGGGCGGCGGTAGCGTTCGGTCTGCGTGTACATCTGCACCGACAGTTCCATCAGCCAGCGCGACCCGCAGGCCGCGATCAACGCGCGATGGAATTCCAGATGGCGCTGCTCCAGCATCTCGCTGGCCTCGTCGTCGGGAGCAGGCATGTCCTGGACACGCTTGGCGGCCAGGTTGAGCGCGTGATAGGCCGCCACCAGGCGGGTTTCCCAGACGTCGTCGCCGTTCTTGAGCGAACGGCGCATGGCCTCGCAGTCGATCAGGATGCGGGTCTCGGCCGCGTCCCACATTTCCTCGCGCGAGAACGGCGCGACCCGGAAGCCGCGCGAGGCGGTCGACACCACCATGCGTTCGCTCTGCAGGCGGTTCAGCGCCTCGCGTATGGGCGAGAAACTGATGCCGTAGCGCTGCTTCAGGAACTCCAGGCGCAAGGACTGCCCAGGCTCGATGCTCCCCGAGATGAGATCGCGCCGCAGCGAACGGTAGACCTGCTCGGCCAGGGTGATTTCCTCGACCTCGCCGTCGGGCGCATCGTAAGGCACTCCGGACTCCTGCCGGGTCGCCTTCACTCGTGGTTTCAACTCGTTTCTCCTGGGCAAGGCCCGCCCCGCGCGGGGGCGGCGGATTCAGAACTTCCCAGATAATAATTCGCCGCAGCCCGGCACGCTCGTGGACAGGCCCAGCTTGCGCATCATCTGCCAGGACGTGGCCACGGCGGCGGAGACGGTGGGGATGCCCGATTCGTCCTGCACCTTCTGGATCGAGGGCAGCGACTGCATCTGCACGCAGGCCGACAGCACCAGGGCGTCGATGTTGCCCCGGTCCAGGCGCTTGTAGATATCGACCAGGCGCGCCGGATCCTGGGCCGCCACCTGCAGGTTGTCCGGGATTTCCAGCGCGACGTAGTCCTTGACCTCGATGCCCTCGCTTTCGATGTATTCCACCACCAGCCTGGTGAGCGGCTTCATGTAGGGGCAGACCACCGATACGCGCTTCGCGCCCAGGGCGTGCAGGCCATCCACCAGCGCGCCGGCGCTGGTCACCACCGGCGCCGGCGCGCCGTTCTCGTCGGTGCGACGGGTCAGGCGTTCCTCGGAAACCCGGTGGTAGCCCTTGCCCATGCTCATGATGGCCACCAGGCAGGCGTAGCCCAGCACGTCCACGCGTGCGTCGGACAGTTCGAGCGCGCAGCGGTCGCTGTCGCGGTCCATGGCTTCCAGCTCTTCCTTGGTCACCTTCTTCATGCGCATGCGGCTGGAATGGAAGGTGAAGCGCTCGGGCGCGACGGCCTCGCGGGCGCGGAACATGGCGGGAATCTCCGTTTCCATCGTGGTGTTGGACGACGGAACGATCTGGCCGATCTTGATGGGCGCGCCGGCGGCGCGGGTCGGGGTGGCGGTCATGGGGTCAGGCCTCGGGGGAAATCGGGGAGGACGGCGCGGCGTCGAAGGACTCGCCCGTCAGCGGGTCCGGATCGTCCAGGAATTGCGCGGGCTGCTGCGTGCGCCGGTTCACGCGCAGGTCGAACACGTCGAAGCGGTTGTAGTGGCCGATGATGTCGTGCATCTGGCGCGGCTGGATGCAGCGCGACAGGTCCACCTCGGCGTAGACGATGCCCTCGCGGTCGATCAACGGCTCGCCGATGACGCGGCCGTCCGGCCCCAGGATGCCCGAGAACGCGCTGTTCGAGCGGCGCAGCAGTTCGCGCGTGTGCGGATGGGAGGCCGCCATGGCCTCGACGATCTCTTCCGAGATGGTCGAGCACGACACCACCGTGTAGACCTTGCCTTCGAAGCTGTGGGCGGCGGCGCGCACGCGTATGGCCTCGGCCATGTCGTAGTCGGCCGGCGCCACCGGCAGCGAGATGTAGCTGGCCACGTGCACCAGCTCTCCCTGCGCCAGCAGCGCGAAGCGCGCCAGCGTGTTGGTATTCTCGCCGCAGGCCAGCGCGCCCAGCCGGCCGATGGCGGTGTCGTGCACGCGCAGCGACGAGCCGTCGCCGTTGGCCCAGGTCAGCTTCTCGGCCCAGGTCGGCACCAGCTTGCGATGGCGCCCCAGCAGCCTGCCGTCGGGGCCGAGGGTGACCAGCGTGTTGTAGATCGTGCCCAGGCCGTGCGCGGCCCGCTCGTTCACGCCCACCACCACGTGCACCTTGCAGGCCTGGGCGGCGGCGGCGATGCGCCGGATCTCGGGACCGGGGATCTCGATGGCGCTGCGGCACAGCTTCTCGAACCACGGGCTGCCCTCTATGGGCGTCATGATCCAGTTCCAGTACGGGTAGCCGGCCACGAACACCTCGGGGAAGGCCACCAGCGAGGCGCCGTTGCCGGCGGCTTCCTCGATCAGCGCGCACACCTTGTCCACCGTGGCCTCGGTGTCCAGGAAAACCGGCGCCGCCTGCACGGCCGCGGCCTTGAAACGGGGGAGATTCAGCATGATGTTCCTCGCGTCCTTGATCAGAGTCCCAGATAGCGCTGGGCCAGTTCCGGCTGGCCCGACAGTTCGGCCGGCGTACCCGCCCACACCACCCGCCCTTTCTCGACGATGTGGTGGCGGTCGACCAGCGCGCGCATCTCGGCCAGGTTCTTGTCTATCACCACGATGGTCAGCCCTTCGCGCTTGAGCACGTCCAGGCAGCGCCAGATCTCCTGGCGAATGATGGGCGCCAGCCCCTCGGTGGCCTCGTCCAGCACCAGCAACAGCGGATTGGTCATCAGCGCGCGGCCGATGGCCAGCATCTGCTGCTCGCCGCCCGACAGCGTGCGCGAGGACTGGCGGCGCCGTTCGCCCAGCCGGGGAAAGAGCTGGTAGATGCGGGGCAGGTCCCAGTCCGAGGCGCCGCGGCCGGCGCGGCGCGTGGCCACCAGGTTTTCTTCCACCGTGAGCGAACCGAACACCCGCCGTCCCTCGGGCACGAGACCCACGCCCAGCCGCGCCACCGTGTGCGGCGCCTGGTTGGCGATGTCCCGGCCCTGGATGGCGACACGGCCGGCGCGCGCGGGCAGCATGCCCATCAGCGTGCGCACGGTGGTGGTCTTGCCCATGCCGTTGCGGCCGATCAGCGACACGACCTCGCCCTGCCCGGCCTCGAACGACAGGCCGAACAGCACTTCGCTCGATCCGTATCCCGCCCGGATGCCGTCCACGCTCAGCATGCCGCGTCTCCCAGATAGGCGCTGCGCACCTCGGGATGCTGGCGCACCTCGTCGCAACTGCCGGTGAATATGAGCTTGCCGTAGACCAGCACGCTGATGCGGTCGGCCAGCGCGAACACCGCGTCCATGTCGTGCTCCACCAGCAGGATGCCATAGCGTTCGCGCATCCCCGCCAGCAGCCGTGTCATCCGCGCCGATTCCTCCGGCCCCATGCCGGCCATGGGCTCGTCCAGCAGCAGCAGGCGCGGCTCGCGCGCCAGCGCCACCGCCAGCTCCAGTTGCCGCCGCTCGCCATGGGCCATGTCGGCCGCCGGCACGCCGGCGCGGTCGGCCAGCCCCACCCGCTCCAGCCAAGATTGCGCTCGCCCGGCCAGCCTGGCGTCGCGCCGGGGATCGGACCAGATCGAGAAGAGGGTGCGCGGGCCCACGGTCAGCGACAGCATGACGTTCTCGATGGCGGTGTACTCCAGGCACAGCTGGGTGATCTGGAACGATCGCCCCAGGCCGCGCCGTGCCCGCTCGTAGGCCGGCATCGCCGTCACATCGCGCCCGGCAAGGTGGATCTGTCCGGCATCGGGCCGGATCTCGCCGCAGATCTGCGTGATCAGCGTGGACTTGCCCGCGCCGTTGGGACCGATCAGCGCATGGATCTCGCCCGCGCGCACGGTCAGGTCCACGTCCTGCGTGGCCGCCACCGCGCCGAAGGACTTGCGCAGGCCGCGCACGTCCAGCAGCACTTCTTCCGCTGCCGCGCTATGCATGGCGCTTCCCCAGCCAGTGGCCGAACAGGCCGTGCTTGCCGGCCAGCACCACCAGCACCAGGATCGGACCCATGATGAACATCCAGTGCTCGGTCCAGGCCGACAGCGCCTGCTCCAGTCCCAGGAACACGCCGGCGCCCGCGATGGGCCCCAGCAGCGTGCCTACGCCGCCCAGGATGACGATGGCCATCAATTCGCCCGACTTGGTCCACGCCGCCATGTCGGGCGTGACCAGCTCGGCGTAGTTGGCCCACAGGATGCCGGCCATGCCGGTGCCCACGGCCGAGATCACGAAGGCGCTGAGCCGGTACGGCATGGGCGCCACGCCCAGGTTCACCGCGCGCCGCTCGCTCTGGCGCAGCGCCTGCAGCACCATGCCGTAACGCGAGTTGACCAGCTTCACGCAGAAGAGGGTCCACAGCGCCAGCACGGCCAGGCTGAGGTAATAGAAGCTGACCGGATCGGCCAGGTCGATGCCCGGCAACTGGCTGCGCCGCGACATCATCAGGCCGTCGTCCCCGCCGTACACCTGGAGCGACACCAGGATGAAGTACACCATCTGGCCGAAAGCCAGCGTGATCATGATGAACTGCACCCCGCTGGTCCGCAGCGCCAGATAGCCCACGACCCAGCCCAGCAGCGCGCAGCACGCCAGCGCGAGGGGCCAGACGACCAGCGCCTGCGTGCTGCCGGCCCAGCCGAGCAGCGGCCCGGCCTCGACCGCGTGGAAAGTGACGATGGCGACCACGTAGCCGCCCAGTCCGAAGAACATGGCGTGGCCGAAGCTGATCAGCGCGCCATAGCCCAGCACCAGGTCCAGGCTGACCGCCGCCAGCCCGTAGATGACGAAACGCGTCATCGCGTTGATCAGGTAGGGCGTGTCGGTGGCGTGCGAGGCCACCGGCACGAGGGCCAGCAGCAACAGGCCCACCCAGCCGAACACGGCGCGGCGGTTCCATTGCGTGAACAGGCCCGCCGGGCCGCGCCCGGGTACCGCGATTCCACTCGTCCGGCTCATCCCAGCAACCCCTTCGGTCGGAAGATCAGCACCAATGCCATCAGCACGTACACGCTGGCCGAGACCAATCCCGCCGCCAGCATGTCGGCCACCTCGGGCGACAGCATCGCCCCCAGCAGTTGCGGGAAATAGGCGCGGCCCAGGCTGTCCACCATGCCGACCAGCAGCGCGCCGGCCATCGCCCCGCGCACCGAACCGACCCCGCCGATCACGATGACCACGAAGGTCGTGATCAGCACGCGCTCGCCCATGCCGATTTCCACCGCCAGCAGCGGCGCCGCCATCACCCCGGCCAGGCCGCACAGCAGCGCCCCCAGGCCGAACACCACGCTGTAGAGCTTCTGGATGTCGATGCCCAGCGCGTCCACCATCTCGCGGTCGTCGGCGCCGGCGCGCACCAGCATGCCCACGCGCGTCCGGTTGATCAGGAACCACAGCCCCAGCGCCACCAGCGCGCCCACCACGATGAAGGCCAGGCGCATCAGCGGATACTGGAACCCCGGCGCCAGCGGCACGGTGCCGGCCAGGAAGGCCGGGATCTCGACCATGGGCGGCTGGCGCCCGAAGATCATGCTGACCGCCTCGTTGGTGAACAGGATCAGCCCGAAGGTCGCCAGCACCTGGTACAGGTGGTCGCGCTTGTACAGGCGCCGGATCACCGTGAACTCCACCAGCAGCCCGTACAGCGCGGCGCCGGCCAGGCCGGCCACCGCGCCGGCGGCGAAGGAGTTGGTGTGGGCCAGCGCGAACGCCCCGCAATAGGCGCCGACCATGTAGAACGACCCGTGGGTCAGGTTGATGACCCCCATGATGCCGAAGATCAGGGTCAGGCCCGACGCCAGCATGAAGAGCATGGCGCCGAATTGCAGGCCGTTCAGCAGCTGTTCGAATAGCAGCGCCATGTCAGCCTTTGCACTGGCCCACGTAGGCGTCCCGCCCGTCGCTGACCACCTTGCGCACGATCTTGGGCGCGAACCCGTTGCCGCTGCGTTCGACCCGCATCAGGTAGTAGTCCTGGACGGGATGCCGGTTGGTGTCGAAGCGGAACTTGCCCCGCAGCGTCTGGAAGTCGGCCTTGGCCAGCGCCGCCCGAAAGGCATCGCCCTTGGACAGGTCGCCGTTCACGGCCTTCAGGGCCGAGGCGATCAAGAGCGCGGTGTCATAGGCCTGCATGCCGTAGTCGGTAGGCGTGCGGCCGTAGGCCTCGGTGAAGGCCTTCACGAAGGCGCGGCTTTGCGGGTTGTCCATTTCGGTGGTCCACATGCCGACCGTGTAGAGTCCCTCGGCCGACGCGCCCGAAGCGGCCAGCATGCGCCCATCCATCGAGAAGGACGGCATCAGCATGGGGATGGTCTTGGTCAACCCCGCGTTCGCATACTGCTTGGCGAAGTTGATGCCCGCGCCGCCCGGATGGAACTGGTAGATCGCATCGGGCGCCAGCGAACGCACGCGCGCCATTTCCACCGAAAAGTCCGATTGGTCGAGCTTGGTGTAGATCTCGGCCAGCACCTCGCCCTTGTACGTGCGCTTGAATCCGGCCAGCGCATCGCGGCCGGCCTGGTAATTCGGCGCCAGCAGCACCACGCGCTTGTAGCCCAGCTCGTTGGCGGCCGCGCCGCCGGCCGAGTGGTAGGCATCGTTCTGGAAAGAAGCGACGAAGTAGTTCTTGTCGCACTTCTCGCCAGCGAACGTCGAGGGCCCCGCGTTCAGGCTCACGTAGTAGGCGCCGTCGCGCAGCACGCTGGGCGCCACCGCCGCCAGCACGTTCGAGAAGTTCACGCCGGTATACAGCTTGATGCCCGATTGCAGCATGCGGTCCACGGCCTGCTTGGCGTTCGCGGGCTTGAGCGCATCGTCCTCGACCACCAGCTCGACCGGCACGCCGCCCAGCTTGCCGCCGCCCTGCTTGATCGCCAGGCTGAAGCCGTCGCGCTCGTCCTCGCCGATGTAGCCGGCGGGCGTAGACAGGGTGGTGATGAAGCCGATCTTGACCGGCGCCTGGGCCTGCGCCGCGCCGGCGCCCGCGAATAGGAGCGCGTACAGTCCGCCCCGGATCATGTTCCTGACCATTGTTGTTCCCCATGGATGTACTGCAACAGCTGGAATGAACCCGCGCGGACGCGGGGGCTTGGACCCTAGATGGCGACCACCGGATGGCGCAGCGTGCCGATCTTCTCGACCCGGGCCTCGACCACGTCGCCCGGCCACAGCCATTCCTGCGGCGTGCGGCCGGCGCCCACGCCTTCGGGCGTGCCGGTGGCGATGATGTCGCCCGCCTCCATCGTCATGGCCGCGCTGATGTCGGCGATCAGGTGCGGCACCTTGAACAGCATGTGGCGGGTGTTGGAGCTCTGCTTGGTCACGCCGTTGACGGTCAGCGACAGGTCCAGCACGTGCGGATCGGGAATCTCGTCGGCGGTGACGATGCAGGGGCCGAAGGGGCCGTAGGTGTCCTGGCCCTTGGAATAGATCCACTGGCCGGCGCGGCGGCAGTCGCGCGCGCTGACATCGATCATCACGCTGTAGCCGAACACGTAGTCCAGCGCATCGGCCTCGGCCACGCGGTGCGTGCGGCGGCCCATGATCACCGCCAGTTCCACTTCCCAGTCCAGCTGCTGGGTGATCTTCGCGTTGTGCTCGATGGCCTCGCCGGGGCCGACCACGCTGGTGGGCGGCTTGGAGAAAATGACCGGCTTGGTCGGCAGGTCCTTCGAGGTATCCAGCGTGCGGCTGGATTCTTCCACGTGCTCGACATAGTTCAGGCCGATGCCGAAGATGTTCTTGCGCGGGCGCGGGATGGGCGCCAGGAGGCGCGCGTTCTCGGCCGGGATCGCCGTGCCCACCGGCCACTTGCCTTCGTGGGCCTTCAGCAATTCAGTTGCCGACCGCACCGCGTCCGGACCGAGGTCGATGAAGGCCAGCATGTCGTCGGGCAGCGGCACGCCGGCCACGGCCCCCAGGCGGGCCAGGTCCACCACGCGGTCGCCCACCACCGCCCCCAGGCGGGCTTGCTCGGCAACGGTGGTGCGGTAGGTCACAAGACGCATTTCTGTTCTCCATAGGGTCGCGCGAGGCGACAAGAATCCCGCCGCGGGCTGGACCCGCGGTCTATGACAAGCATCGAATCAGGTGTAGACGGCTAGCCGATCAACGGTTGGTGGCCATCGTTTTCCGCCAGCGCCTCTTCGCGGTAGAGCTTGAGCGCATGCATGACCGGCAGGTCGTTGAAGCAGAACAGGCAGGCGTCGTCGCGCCCGGACGCGTTGGCATGTTCGTGGAAGGCCCAGGACGGCACGCAGAAGATGTCGCGCTCCTGCCAGTCGTGGCGGCGGCCGTTGATGATGGAATAGCCCTTGCCCTTGGCCACCTGGTAGAGAAAGCTGCCCGTGTGCCGGTGGGCCTTGGTCTTTTCGCCGGGGCGCAGCATCTGCATGCTGGCGCCCATGGTCGCCATGACCGGGCCGCCGGTGGCGGGATTGGTGTAGTTCATCAGCACGCCATCGTACGGACTGCCGTCGGTGGTCGCCGCGTAGCGCCGCAGGGCTTCGTAGGTAGGCTCCCACTCGTACTTGAACAGCGGCGAGTAGGGCTTGCTCCAGGTCTCGCCATGGGGCCGCAGCGCCACCCCGCCCCACGCGGCGGTGGAATCATCCACCGGATGGGTCACGGCCTGGTGCAGGTCGGCATGCACGGCATAGAAGCCCGCTTCCAGCGCATTGACCAGGGGGATATCCAGTCCGTCCTGCCAGATGCAGGGCGTGCCGTCGTCGCTGACGCCGTGCTCGTGCCAGGTGCCGTTGGGCGTCAGCACGAAGTCGTTCGCGCCCAGGGTCATCTTGTGGCCATCGACGATGGTGTAGGCGCCCCGCCCTTCCATGATGAAGCGCAGCGCGCTGGACGAGTGGCAGTGGGCGGTGGCGACCTCGCCCGGATGCATGACCTGCAGCCCCGAGTACAGCCAGCCCACGGCCGCCGCGACCTCGCGCCGGCCGGGATTGTTCAGGTAGATGACGCGGCGGCCGGCCTGCTCCGGCGTGACCAGGTCCACCGAGCGCAGCACATGCTCGCGCAGGTCGCGGTAGCGCCAGACCACCGGCACCGATTCCGACTTCGGCTGCCACGGCTCGATCTTGTTGGCCACGGTCCACAGCGCGCCGGTCTCGTGCCTGGCCAGCTCGTCGTAGTACGCCACCAGCTCCGGGGTGTCTCCCACGTTGGCCCTGCCGACCACCTCTTCCCGATACGCATCGTGTCGCGCCATGCCCGACTCCAGTTTTTATAAAAGATTTTATCTTTTCGAAATAATAGATCGCGACCCGCCGCGGCCACAACCGGACCATACCTATCGTTTACCCGGAAGGCACAGGCCGATCCGCAAAATGTCCAGCACCGGACAGGCGTGGCCCGATTCGGATTGCCGCCCCCATGGCGCATCTCTACATTGCGCTGACGAAACCGCGAACGCCCCCATGCGACAGCCCAACATCTTGCTCATCATGACGGACCAGCACCGGGCCGACCATCTCGGGTGCTATGGCAACCGGCAGGTCAGGACGCCCCACATCGACGCCATCGCATCGAAGGGAACGGTGTTCGACCGTTTCTACGTCGCCTCGCCGATCTGCATGCCCAACCGCAGCACCCTGATGACCGGCCGCATGCCGTCGCTGCACGGCGTCAGGCACAACGGCATCCCGCTGCGCCTGGACGACACGACCTTCGTCACGATGCTGGGCGCGCGCGGCTACCGGACGGCGCTGATCGGCAAGAGCCACCTGCAGAACATGCAGGACATCCCGCCGCTGGTCCAGCGGGCGCCGCACGACGGCCGGGCCGTGGTCGAGGCCCACCCCGACGCCACCGGCGACCGCCGCGACGGCGAGGCCTACGAACAGGAACTCGCCAGCCGCTGGCGGGATCCCGCGCACCGCATCCGGCTGCCCTACTACGGCTTCGATCACGTCGAACTCTGCATGGAGCACGGCGACGAGGCCTTCGGCGACTACCAGCGCTGGCTCGCGCCACGCCTGCCCGGGGCCGAGGGCCTGCGCGGCCGCCGGAACGCCCGGGCCGACGACCGCTACGTGGCGCCCCAGTCCTGGCGCACGCGCCTGCCGGAAACCTGCTACCCCAGCCGCTACATCGCCGAGCGCGGCGCCGCCTACCTGGAAGCACACGCGGCGCGCGGGGCGGCCCAGCCCTTCTTCCTGAAATGCTCGTTCCCGGACCCGCACCATCCCTTCACGCCGCCCGGCCGCTATTGGGACATGTACGACCCCCGGGACATCGCCGTCCCGCCGACCTGTGCCCCGCCGGCGGCGGACGCGCCGCCTCATCTGCGCTGGCTGCACGACGAACGCGCCGGCGGCCGGGCGAACCTGGACACGCCGCGCGTGGTGGCCGTCACGCCTCGCGAGGCGCGGGAAGCCATCGCGCTGAGCTACGGCATGATCACCCTGGTGGACGACTGCATCGGCCAGATCCTGCAAACGCTGGAAGCCACCGGCCAGGCCCGCGACACCATCGTGGCCTTCACCAGCGACCACGGCGACTTCATGGGCGACCACGGCCTGCTGTTCAAGGGCCCGCTGCACTACCAGGGACTGGTGCGCGTGCCCTTCATCTGGGCCGACCCGCGGATTCCGGGAGGACGGCGCAGCGCCGCCCTGCACGGCACGCTGGACCTGGCGCGGACCCTGCTGCACCGGACGGGCACGGCGCCCTATCACGACATCCAGGGCATCAGCCTGCTGCCCGCCCTGGACGATCCCGACTGGCAAGGGCACGACGCCATCCTGATCGAGGACGAGATACAGCGTGTGTTCGGCGGCTTCGACGGGCCGGTCCGGCTGCGCACGCTGATCACCCGCCAATGGCGGCTGAGTGTCTACCTGGGTGCCGACTGGGGGGAACTGTACGACCTCGCGGGCGATCCGCACGAGCGCGTCAACCTGTGGCACGACCCGCGGCATGCCGGCACGCGCGCGAGGTTGATGGAAACCCTCGTCCAGAAGATGATGGCCCTCGCCAGCCGTTCTCCCCTGCCCACCCGCATCGCATAGACCGCCCGCCCGACCGGCGGACGGTCCCGACAACCACGTAGGAACCTCACACGGAGATTCACCATGGTCTGGCCCTTCACTTTCCCCCGGCTGGGACGCATCCTGCTCTGGACATCGATCGGCGCCCTCGCGCTGGCCGCGAACGGCAGCCGCGCCCAGGGATGGCCCACCGGTCCCGTCAGCATCGTCGTGCCCTCGTCCCCCGGCAGCGGCCCCGACGTGCTCGCGCGCAGCCTGGGCGAACGCCTGGCCGCGACGACGCAATCGACCGTCATCGTGGAGAACAAGCCGGGCGCCAACGGCGTGATCGGCACCGCCGCCGTGGCCAATGCGCCACCCAACGGCAGCGCCCTGCTGCTCTACGACCGCCTGACCCTGACGGTCAACCCCGCGCTGCTGGCCAAGCTTCCCTACAACCCCAAGGACCTGGTCGGCGTCACCGACGTCGCCAGCGTCGACCTGGTCTTCGTCTGCCGGGCGAACGCGCCGTACAAGACCTGGGACGAGATGCTGGCCTTCGCCCGCGGCAAGGCCGGCGCGCTGACGGTGGGCACGGCGGGCATCGGCAGCGTGCATCACCTCAGCCTGGAACTGATCAAGCGCCACTACGGCATCAGCATGGTCGACGTCCCCTACCGGGGGATCGCGCCAGCCGTGGCCGGCCTGCTGAGCGGCGAGCTCGGCTGTGTCATCACCGGCCAGGAAACCGTGCTCGAACACATCCGTTCGGGCAGGCTGCGGGCGCTGGCCATCGGGGCCGCCCAGCGATCGCCGCTGTTGCCCGACGTTCCCACCCTGCGTGAAGTGGGCGCGCCGGACGACCTTCTCATTCCCACGCATTTCACCCTGTTCGTCCACGCCGCCACGCCCCGGGGCATGGTGGAACGCATGCAGGAGAAGGTGGCCGAGGCCCTGCGCAATCGCGCGCTGACCGACCGCTTCGCCGAACGCGGGTTGATCGTCGCGCCCAGCAGCCCGGATCAGGTCGCCCAGGCCATGGCGCGGGAACAGGAGCGCTTCACGAAACTGATCCGCGACGCCGGCATCAAGATGGAGTAGCCTCGAAGATGAACGGCGCTTTGCCGGCGCAAGGGAGCAAGACATGGCAGGCGGTTTTCTCGCCCACTCGGAAAGCGTGCTCAAGAACCACGTCCTGCTGTCCTCGTCCGACCTGGACGAGGTCCGCTCGGGCGTGGCCGGCGTGCTGAACGAACACCGGCTGACCCCGCGCGCCCGCCACCTGGACGCGCGCCTGTACGGCGCCGTCACGGCCGGCCTGCAGATGTGCCTGCTGGAATACGGCGGCGCCGTGGCGGTCGAGACCGCGCCGTCGCGCGACTTCGTGCTGGTCCAGTCCGCGCTGCGCGGCGAAGTCCGCGTCCGGTGCCGGGAAGGGCAATGGTCCCTGCGGCCGGGCGACACCCTGATCATGCCTTCGAACGTATCCCTGGAACTGGAGTGGGGAACCTCCACCACGCAGTTGCTGATCAAGATTCCCAAGGCGCTGCTGTACGAGGTGTACGAACACCTGACCGGCAAGCCGGTGGACGATCCGATCGACTTCGCTCGCGAGATCCCGCTGGATGCCGCACCCGCCCACGGGCTGCGCACGCTGATCGAGTATTTCTGTTCCCACCTCGCGCCGGCGCACGGCGCGCGGAGCGGCCCGATGGGGCTGAGGATCGCGCAGCAGGCATTGATCGGGCACCTGCTGAACACACAGGCCCAGGGCTTGCGCGACCAGCCGGCCCCGGAGGTCCGCCGGGTATTGCCGCGCTGCGTGCGGCGCGCCCAGGAATTCATGGAGTCCTGCGTGCAGGAGGTCATCTCGCTGCAGGACATCGCCAGCCATGCCGGGGTCAGCGTGCGCACGCTTTCCCGGGCCTACCAGGACCAGCATGGCGTCAGCCCCATGGCCGCGCTGCGCACCATGCGCCTGAACCGGATCCGCGACGAACTCAAGGGCGGCAGGGCGGACAGCGTCTCGGAAGTCGCGTATCGCTGGGGCTACCCGCACCTGGGCCGCTTCGCGGCCACCTATCGGGAACGCTTCGGCGAATCCCCCAACGAGACCTTGCGCCGGCGGGTGCGCGGGCAGCCCTGAGCGGGCCGCCCGTCACTCCGGCTGGCGCGCGGCCTGGAACCAATAGGCGGGCGACCGCCCCTGGTCGGGCCCCAGCACCGCGTAGCCGCCGTCCACGGGCAGGTCGGCGCCGGTGACGAAGCCCGCCGCGCCAGAGCACAGGAACAGCACGGCCCCCGCGACGTCCTCGATGTTTCCCACGCGCGCCAGCGGATGGAACGTGGACGCCACGCGATCGGCCAGGACACGGTCTCCGGCCACCTGGGAAGCCAGCGCCTCGGACCACGTCCAGGCGGGCGTCACCGCATTCACGCGTATGCCCTCGGGCGCCAGGTTCACCGCCAGGCTGCGGGTGACCTGCAGGATGGCCGCCTTGCATGCCGGGTAGAGCAGGCGGCCCAGTTGGCCGACCTTGCCCGCGACGCTGGACAGGCTCACGACCGCCGGGCGCTCGGCCTGGCGCAGCAAGGGCACCGCGCGTCCGACCAGCAGCGCCCCGCTCACCACGTTCACGTCCAGCGAACGCAGCCACTGCTCCCGGGTCGAGGCCAGTCCCGCATCGTCGTAGATGCAGGCGTTGTTGACCAGGCAGTCGAGACGGCCGAACTCGCGGCCCAGGAAATCCACCAGTCCAGCCTGATCGGCATCCTCGGCCAGGTTGGTGCGCACGAACACGGCCGCCTGGCCGGGCTCCGCCCGCGTGCGCAGCCGGGCGGCCAGCGCCTGGCCAGCGCCCGCGTCGATGTCGGCCACGACCACCGACGCGCCGGCGCGGACGAACGCCTCGGCGATACCGGCACCCAGGCTCTTGGCGCCGCCCGTCACCAGGGCGACCTTCCCTTGCAGATCGTTCATCGCGCCTCCCTCTTCCATCCGTCGGCCAATCGTCGAATCTCGTCGAGCCGGCAGACCTCGGCCAGCAGCCGCAGGTTGTGCAGGGCGGCCGCGTGCACCGCCGGACTGGCCGCGCCGCAGGCGTCCTCGACCACGGCCGAATGCCAGCCCAGGTCGGTCGCGTGGCGGACGGTGTGTTCCACCACCGAGTTGGTGGCCACCCCGCCCACGAGCAGCAGCGATGGCCGCATCGCGTCGAGCATGGTCTCCAGGCCGGAGCGGAAGAACGCATTGACGCGGTTGTGCGTCACCACCGCCTCGCCCGGCAGCGGAGCGAGTTCCTCCAGGAATTCCGCCCCCCAGCTCCCGTCGGCCATGACCGCCTGCGCCACCACCGTCCTGAAGATGGCGCAGTTCTGCGTCACGTCGGAGAAGTCCGGCCGATAGGCGATGCGCACGTGCACCAGCGGCCATCGCCGCCGGCGCCCCAGATCCAGCAGGCCGCGCGCGCCGCGCACCACGGCCGGCTGCGCGGCGCCGTCCCCGGCCACGCCGAAGGCGAACTTGCCGTCCGGATGCAGGACTTCGTTCTGGTAGTGCAGCGCCAGGACGGCGGGGCGCGAGAAGTCGAGCGGCATCAGAGGAACACCTGGAGGTTCTCGTGGATCGCGTCGCAGTTGACCAGGTCCACCCGCTTCATCTCGATCCGGAACGACCCGGCCGCGGCGGGATCCTCGCGCAGCGTATGCGTATAGCTGCCGCCGAACGCGCGCGGGTTGTCGGCTCGCCATTCGAGCATCTGGAACGACGAACGGACCACGATCGTCCCGGGGCCCGGGTCGGTCACCGATACGTTGCCTATCGTCCTCGTCGCATGCGTCGGCGGCTGCTGCGACCAGTTCCGGTGGTTGGCCAGCCGGCGGGCGCGCACGCTGCGCAGCAACGCGTCCTCGTGGAACAGGGAAACCTGGGTCCTGGCGTCCAGCTGGCCCCGCATGCGCGGGACCCAGTACATGCCCGCGGGGGTGAACAGCCGCAGCCATTCCTCCCAGGCATTGGCGTCGAGCAGCCGCGCCTCCAGGAACAGGAACTGCTCGACCCTGTGCTTCAGCCGGATCGCCTCGTCCACCTGCGCCGCTCCGATCCCGTTCATGCCGTCCCCCCGCATCCTGCCCCACCCTCGGTCATCAAGGCCTTCCAGGCCACGAACTGATTGCGTATGGGCAGCTCGCTCGTGCCGTTGACGGCGACTTTCCCGCCCGGGATGTCCCGGTCGGTGCCACAGTAGCGATGCATGCTGACCCAGTCCCCGCCGTCGAGCCGGTTGCCTTTCTGCACCCGGGTGTACAGCTCCACGTCATCGGGCATCACGTTGGATGACGGGGAATTGATGGTATTGGCGTAGGTCACGGCGCGTTCGAACACCGCCTCGGGCGCCCCCTTGAGCCGGAAGGTGACGATCTCGACCATGGTGCGATCGACCGCGACGGGCCGGATGACGCGGAACTGCTGGAACACCGTATGGGGCGACCCGCTGCCGTAGATGATGGTGTTGTGCAGGTTCATGCCCAGTATTTCCCGGGCCCGCGCCTCGCCCACCGCGGCGGCCAGGCTTTCATGATGGGCGCGGCTGGTCGGATCCCGGTCCGTGCCGCCGGGGTCGAAGATCCCCTCCATGTAGCCGTGCCCATGGTCGAAGGCGTGTACCGCCAGCTTCTCCCAGAACTGGTAGGGCTCGCCATTGCCCGCCATGATGTGCAGCACGAACGGCATGTCCTGGCCGGCCATCGAGGCCTCGTACTCGTCCCTGGCCGCGACGACGGACGACTCGTGCGTGACCGCGGCATGCATGGTGTCGTGCAGGTTCTCGTAGAAGATCTTCCAGTTGGAGTTCTGCCAGACGCGGAACACCCCGCCGGCCACCTCCACCTCGCCCACGGGAGATCGGTCGCACAGGTTGTCGATCGCCGCCTTCGCCCCGCCCAGGAAATCCACCAGATCGTCGCCGCCGGCGGACAGGCTGGCGAAGACGAAGCCCCGGTAGCTGGCCACGCGGGCGACCCGCCGCAGCCAGAACGCCTCGTCGGCCGGATCGAATGCCGTGCCTTCGTAGCCGGCCCGCAACGGCGCCGACAGCATCGGGCCGTGGAGCCGGAACGTCCAGGCGTGGTAGGGACAGCGGAAATGCCGGTCCACGTGCCCGCCGCCCGGCGGCACGATCTGCGCCCCCTTGTGCGGACAGCGGTTGTACAGCACGTGGGGCTTGCCGTCCGCCGCGCGGACCAGGATGACGTCCTGCCGGCCGATGCGGCTCGTCAGATAGTCGCCGGTTTGCGGAATCTGGCTTTCGTGCCCGACGTAGACCCACAGGCGGCCGTAGATGCGCTCCATCTCCAGGTCGAATATGCCGGGGTCCACATAGACCGCGCGGTGCACCTTGTCCGGCTTGACCATGTCCGCCAGTTGCTCGTTCGTATACAACTCAACCTCCTTACGCAGGGATTCCTGTCAGTCCTTCCCTTCGCTTTTCGCCCAGGACCGCATCAAGACGTTCGACGGCAGGCTTTCATCCAGCAGCTTGGCCGCCGTTTCCCGGCCCGCCACCGGCAGGCCCGCGGGATCCAGCACGCCGATCTGCACCAGCACCGACGCCTGGTCCCAGTAGATATGCTCGTGGCAGAGCTTGTCGCCGCGGAACTTGACGACCGCGACCAGCGGGATCTCCACGTAGCGGCCGGTGGGCGCGATCCCGGGCAACATCCATTCGATCTCCTCGTCGTGGGTGAAGCAGAACAACTGCTCGTCCACGATCTGGGTCGCGCCCACGGTGCGCGAAATGGGAATGAGCCGCGTGTCCTTGGGCGTGGACGGGATGAAGTGGTGCTTGTAGAAGCGGTGGAGCTGCCGGGCGCCCACGCCCCCGGTCAGGGTGGGGATATGGTTGACATAGGGCTCGGCCACCATGGTGCGCATGGTCTCGGCGGCGTCGCGCACCTCGAATTCCAGTTCGGTATGGCGGTCCCACAGCGCCGACAGGTCATGGCGGGGCCCGATGTACTCGTGCAGGAAGGCGATCGTGCGTTCGTAGCTGACCAGGGCGGCGGGCTTGCGATAGAGCGGGCTGCCCTCTCGGGCGAAGGCGTGGTCGGCGTCCGGATAGCGGTGCACCCTGGCATCCGGCGATCCGGCCAGGTGCGCGGCGATCCGGGACACGGTCTCGGGCGGACAGTAGCGGTCGGCATCGCCGAAATGCAGCATGAGCGGCCTGCGCGGCGGCTGGTCCAGGTGGTCCTCGATGCCGACGCCGTAGAAACCCGCGGCACAATCGACCAGCGCCCCGGCGGCGGCCAGATAAGCCAGCCGGCCGCCCAGGCAATAGCCCACGGCGCCCACCTGTCCCGTCGTGGCCGGCGACTCCCGCAGCGTCCGCGCGGCCAGCGCGACGTCGGCCAGGCCGGCGTCGATGTCGAATCGTTCCAGCAGCGCGAAGGCCTGCGCGTGGTCTTCCTCGCCGTAGCCCAGGTCGACTCCCGGCCGGATCTGCGAGAACAGGTCCGGCACCAGCACCACGTATCCCTCTTCAGCATAGCGCTCGGCCAGCGTGCGCATCGTCTCGTTGACGCCGAAGATCTCATGGCACAGCACCAGCCCGGGGCCATGGCCGGAGGCCGGCATCGCGCAGTACGCCGACGTTGCCGACCCGTCCGGGCGGGTCATGGGAAGGGTGGTCTGGTGCTTCATGGGGCCGCCTCGCTCGATGCCGATGCCGAACTATAGGCAGCGGCCCCCGGGCCGGTCTCGCCGCTTCAGGCCACGGATATCCGAAGCTCGCCACGATCTGGGCCGGCCCCCCCTCAATAATTGTTGTTGTAGTTGTTCGTCGGGTTGTAGCTGAACGTCCACCCGTCCTTCCCGGCCACGCGGAAGGACCACGTCATGCCGTCGCGGCCGGCGACCACCCCGCCGGTTCCGGGCGGCGTCGCCGTGATGGGCCACACCAGCTGGAACTCCACGCTTTCGCCACGGCGGATGACCTGGTTGTTGGCCAGGCCCACGAACTTCGGCGTCTCGGTGCCGCCGGCGTCGACCGCCCGCAGGTCGGCGATGGTGTAGTCGCCGCCATAGGCCGTCAGGCGGAAGGTCTTGACCACCAGGTCGCCGCGGAAGCTGTCCAGCCCCAGCGTGCCCGGCAGGGTGGGACCGAAGCCGTCGAACGGGAAGAACCGCTGGAAAGCCTTGGCGTCCGCGTCCTGCCTGTTGATCAGCATCTGGTCGCCGTTGGACCACTGGTGGTGCGTGCGCAGGTCCTCCAACAGCAGGCTGGGGTAATTCGCGCGGTCGACGGCGTACAGGTCCAGGGTGTACGGTCCGGCGATGTCGATGCCGTCGCTGAGGGCCAATTGCACCTGGTACTTGCCGGCCGTCATCGGCGCCAGTCCCAGGCGGTTGCATGACCATTGCCGCAACGCCAGCCCCGCGTTCATCCAGTCCTGGAAGCCGATCACCGAGGCGCCGGGATAGTTGCCGGCATTGGCGGCGCAGAAGTGGCTGGCCAGCGGCATCGCGAAGCGCGCCTCGGCGGGCGACTGCGGCAGCGTCCACAGGTAAGTGATGGCGTCGCCGTCCGGGTCATAGCCGTTGGGCTCGAGCAGGAACGAATTCCATTGCATGAACTCGCCGGCGCCCCACGAGTTGGCCGCCATGAACTCGCCCAGCACCATGGGCTGCTCCGCGCTGTAGTTCGCCGTCGCCAGGATCGCGCTGTTGGCGTTGCCCAGGAATTCTTTGGCGACCAGGCGCGCGATCGGGGGCTGGTTCCGCGTGCGGGCCACCACGGTCAACTCGACCGGATTGACCGAGATGCCGTCCGAGCTGGGGAAACCGTGTTCGTCGGTCACCAGCAGGCTGAACAGGTAGGGGCCGGCCTTGTCGGCCACGAAGCTGGCATTGACCGCGTTGGCATTGCTCAACGTCGCCGAGCTGCCGTCGGGGCGATCGAGCAGGGTCCACTTGTAGGTCAGGCGGTTGCCGTCCGGGTCGATGCTGTCTTCGCCGGTCAGCGTGACGGTGCCGCCCACGCCCACCGAATTGCCCGCGCCTGCCACCTTGGCGATGGCGCGCGGCGGACGGTTGGCGCCGTTGACGACGGTATAGGCCTGGGTGACGGCATCGCTCCAGGCGCCGTGGGAATCCTGTACGCGCAGTTGCACCAGGTAATTGCCGTAGTGCGTGCCGATGAAGGAAGTGCCTTTCCAGTTGGCGGCGCGGTCGAAGCCCTCGGGCGCCGACAGCAGCGTCCACTCGCGCGCGGCGGAGGCGATCATGCCATCTTCGGCATCGATCGAATAGGCGCCGGTCAGGCTGATGGAGGTCCCTCGCTCGGCCTCGAAGGTCTTGCCGAACGGTGCCGTGATGACCGCGATCGGCTTGGTGTTCGGCGCGCCCGCCGGCGGTACGACCTGCACCGTGATGGTGGCCGGCGTCAGGCTGGTCGACTGGCCGTCGAACAGGCTCAGGTTGATCCGGTAGGTGCCGGCGAAGTCGGGCACGAACGAGGCCCGGGCGCTGGCGGCGGCGTCGATCACGGCCTGCGAACCATAGGGCCTGGACGCGAAGCGCCAGCGGTATTGCAGGGGGTCGCCATCGGCATCGGTGCTCGCGCTGCCGTCCAGGACGATGCGCGTCCCGCGCACGGCGCCGGCGATGTCGCTGCCGGCATTCGGTACCGGCCGGGAGTTGGCCACGCCTATGGTGATCGTCACCGCGGCCGGTGCGCTGACGCGGCTGCCGTACGACACGGTCAGCACCGCGCGATAGGCGCCCACCTTGTCGGCGACGAAACGCGGCTGCGCGATCCGGGGATCGTCCAGCGCCGCCTGGCTGCCCTCGGGTTTCTCGGCCAGGGTCCACGCATAGGCGATCCCGGCGGCGCTGCCGCCCTCGGGAGGCAGGCTGGCCGAGCCATCGAGCTGCACGGTGGACGCCAGCAACTGGCTGACCTGGGGTGTCACCACCGCGACCGGATCGACGCTGGTGGCCCGCAGGTCGAGCAGCGCCGGCGCGCTGCGCGCCTTGCCATCGTCGACGACCAGGCTGATCCGGTAGGCACCGGCCCGGTCCGGCGCGAAGACGGGCTGCGCGACCCGCTCGTCGGACAGCGTGGCGGTGCTGCCGTCCGGCCGCTGGTCGATGCTCCACAGATAGGCCAGGGTGCCGCCATTGGGCGTCGAGCTGGCCGACCCGTCCAGCATGACCGGCTGGCCGGCGGGCACGGTTTGGGCATCGGCCCGGGCCACGGCGGCGGGCCGGTCGGCCGGCGTCGAAGTGCCGCCATCGTCGCCGCCGCCACCACCCCCGCATGAGGCCATCAGCAGCGATGCGCCGACGCCCAGCAAAAGATTGCGGAAAAGAATCATGACAAGGTTTTCCTTTTCGAAGGAACAGCGTGAAATCAGAACTGCATGGTGACGCTGAGCCGCGCGGTGCGGCCCGGCGCCGGCACCAGCCCGAGGCTGAGCGCGTCGAGGTAATAGCGGTCGGTCAGGTTGTCGATGTTGAAGTCGACGCTGACCCGGTCGTTGATGCGATAGCTCGCGAACAGGTCCCAGATCTGGTAGCCGTGCCAGGGCACGACGGCGTTCAGGCCCTGCTGGGTGTCGTCGTTGAACGCCGGCACCTGGTTGCGCTTGCCCATGAACGTGCCGCGCAGGCCCATGGTCAGCCGACGATCCAGCAGGCGCACGCCGGCAGTGGCGGACGCATGCCAGTTCGGCGGGATCATGTTGTTGACGTAGCTGTTGGCGATGCCGTAGTCGGTGCAGGTGTAGCGGCGGTAGCTGCCGAAATGGCAGGTTTCGATGAAGGTGTACCTGGTGGCGCCGCCGCTGATGAAGAAGGTGCCGGCGTCATACGAGCCCGACAGCTCGAAGCCATGGAAGCTCACGCTCTCGATGTTGCGCAGGCTGAAGAACTGCTTGCCCGAGCCCTCCTCCCAGGTGTTGGGAAAAGTGCGCGTCAGGTAGTCATTGGTATGGTTGCGGAAGTAGGCGGCCTTCAGGCGGAACTTGTCGCTGGGCCGCCAAAGTCCGTCCTTGAGCAGGTTGACGCCGATTTCCCGGCTGGTGGCATGCTCGGGTTTCAGATGGATGTCCTGCGACGGCGACACCGAGAAACCCGACGTGGTCTCGAACAGGCTGGGCATGCGCAGCGCCTCGGCATGGCGCGCATAGAACTGCAGGCCCGGGCGCGGTTCCCATAGCAGGCTCAATTGGGGCGCGGCGCCGCTCTGCTTGCTCGTCATCATGATGGGATCGCAATACCCGCCCGCGCCGGGGTTGACGCAGTAGGCACTCTCGGCATCGACGACGCGCGGCTTGTCGTCGGCCGACCGGAAACGCGTATAGCGCAGGCCCGCGTCCAGCGTGACGGTGGGCAGCACGCGCCATTGCATGTTGCCGAAGGCGCTCACCTCGCGCCGATTGCCGGAGCGGCCGCCGCTGCCGACCAGCTCGTTCCCTTGCGCCGTGCCGTTCACGGTCTCGCGCTGCAGCGACAGCCCGTACTCCAGGCGGATGCCGCCCAGGCGATCGAACCGCATGGCGTTGCTCAGGTCCAGGCCCCAGCGCCGGTACTTTTCCGAGCCCGAGCCGAAGCCCAGGTTCAGGCCCTCGTCCGAGTAGTTCCGGTTCAGGCTCTTGGTGTCGGTGTGCCAGAGATTGACCTTGACGTCGTACAGCGGATTGCCCTCGGGGTTCCAGCGATGCCGGATGGCGTAGGTCCTGGCGTCGACGTGGCTGCCTTCGGTCTGCCGGACCTGTCCCAGCCACAGCAGCTGCGATGGCATCATCTCGCCGTAGGTACTGTCGTAGCGCATGAAGCTCAGTTCCGTTTCGTGGTCGCCGGGCAGATAGAAGCGGCTCTTGAGCAGGTAGGATTCGCTCTCGAAGTTGGTGTTGACCACCTGCTCTCCCGCGCGAAAGCGCGTGGCGCCCTCCAGCCTGGGACGCACCTCGGTGTAGAACCCCCGGTTCAGCCGATCGGACAGATCCAGGTGGGGCACCGGCCCCTTGGTGCCGGCGTAGTAATTGCCCTGCTGGCGCCGCGCATAGGCGGCGACCACGTCCACCATCTCGAAGCGCTTGGCCAGCGCCAGGCTGCCGGCCCAACTGCGCGGCTTGAGCATGGACGAACGGTTCATGCTCTCCTTGGGGCCATCGGCGTTGGCGAGGTCGAACGGGCCCTCGCACAGGCTGGCGATGACGCAGTCCGTGCGGAACACCCCGCTGGTCTGGCCCGACGCCGACCCGGTGTTGTAGCCCGCCGGGGTGCCCGGCCCGGGCACCGAGCCGCTGTTGTTGCCGATCGCCGTGCCGCGCAGCCGGATGCCGAAATCCTTGCCCTCGCGCACGATGTCCTCGGCGTCGATCGTGCGCATGATGACCAGTCCGCCGGTGGCACCCGTTCCCTGGGCGTTCATGGTCGGCCCCTTCTCGACGGACAGGCCGCCGATCAGGTCCGGGTCGATGTAGCTGCGCGAGGCCACACCCGCGTAGCCGCGATACACCGTGGTTTCCTGGCGCGTGCCGTCCACCAGCACCGGCACCCGGCCCTGCCCCTGCATGCCGCGGATGTTGACGTCCAGCCCGCCGCTGTTGCGGTTCTCGCCCACCAGCACGCCGGGCATGCCCTGGAAGATGTCGCCCACCGAGGTGCCCCGGAATCGCTCGATGTCGTCGCGCGTCAGCACGTTGCGCGATCCCGCGGTCCGGTAGACCTCGTCCTTGGGATCGTTCTCGGCCTGGCCGATCACCTCGATCGTCGGCAATGCCAGCAACAGCGCGCCTGGCACGGGCCTCAGCGCGTAGACGCCGGTGCCGCGCCCGACGGCTTCCAGCCCGGTCCCCTGCAACAGCAGTTCGATGGCCTGCTGGACCGTGTAGCGTCCGTTCAGTCCGGCCGATCTCAGGCTGGCGACGCTGGCCTGCTCGAACAGCAACGTGACGCCGGCGGCCTCGGCGAACTGCGCCAGCGCCGCGTCCAGCGCGCCTGCGGGCACACGGTAGTCGCGCGGCGCGGCCGCCGCGACGGGCATGCCCGAGGCCGCCACGGACTGCGCCCGGGCCGGCCCGGCCGACAGGCCCGACCATGCCATGACGGCCGCCAGCAAGGCGGGCACGAGGCGGACCGGATGCGGATGGCGATTGACGGCCGGCATCAGGGGTACGGGGGCGGCGGGGCGGCGAACGGCCATCTGGGTCCTTTCTGGCGGATCGTGAGCAAAATGCTCATCTCTTGTCTGTAGGACCAGCCAAAAACGGAAACCGGACAGCACCAGGAAAAATCAATCGCGGGGCCCGATGGACACCCAATACCGGGTCAGGCGCCGGATGCGGACCGGCAGGATGGTGGGCACGGCGGCAAGCGCGGCCTCGCGGTCGGCCAGTTGGAACACGCCGGAAATGCGCAGATCGGCGACCGCCGGTTCGCATCGCAGCACGCCGTGCATGTGCCGGCCCAGCTCTTCGCAGAAATCGGCCAGCCGCATGTCGCTGGCGCGCAGGACGCCTCGCGACCAGTCGCCCCGGCGCGGATCCAGCGGCGCGGGCGGCCGGGCGCCATGCGCGCCGAACGAAGTCTCCTGCCCCGCGTCCAGCCTCAGCGCGGGCGCATCCGCCGCGGCGGGCTGGATGATCACCGCGCCATCGAGCACGGCCACGAACGTATCGCGCGGCCCCTGCCTGACGATGAAGCGCGTGCCGATGGCGCGTACCCGCCCGGCATCGGTATCGACCACGAAGGGCCTGGGCGGTGTCCGCGGATCCCGCGCGGTCACGATCATGATCTCGCCGCCGCGCAGCCGCAGCCGGCGCTCGACGCCGAACACCGCGTCCACCGCCGTCGCGGTGTTCAGGTCCAGCACGCTGCCGTCCGCCAGCACCACCCGCCGCCGTTCGCCCACCGCCGTGCGATAGTCGGCGACCCAGGCGCGCCAGGGCGTTTCGCGATACGCCAGCCACCCCGCCGGCACGCCGGCCAGGAGCAGGGCAAGCGTCTTGAGCGCGGCACGCCGCTGGCGGCCGGCCCGGTCCAGGACAGGCATGGCCAGGCCGGGCGGCAGCGCGTCGAGTTGCTGGCCCAGGCGCTGGGCCTTCTGCCAGGCTGCCTCGTTCTCGGGCCGTTCCGACCGCCAGGCCAGGCAGGCGGCCTGGTCGCGCTCCCCGGCGCCCGCGCCGCGCAGGCGCAGCAGCCAGCGCGCCGCCTCGCGGACGGCACGGCGATCGATGGGCTGGCCGGACGCGGGACGCGCGCCAACGCTCACGATGCTTCGTCCGGGCGCCTCATGGCGCGGCAAGAATGCATTGCTCCAGGCCGCGCAACACGTAACGCTGCACGGTCCTGACCGACACGCCCAGCATGCCGCCGATCGCGGCGTACTCCAGGCCCTCGACCTGCGACAGCAGGAAGGCCCGGCGCACCGCGTCGGGCAGCTCGCTCAGCATGGCATCGATCTGGCACAGGGTTTCGAGCAACAGGCAGCGCTCTTCCGGCGACAGCGCCAGCGCCTCGCCCATGTTGGCCAGGGCCTCCAGATACGCCTGTTCCAGCGTCTGCCGTTCGCGCAGGTTGATCACCAGCCGGCGCGCGATGGTCGCCAGATAGGCACGCGGCTCGCGCAACTGCGCCAGGTCGTGTTCATGGCCCAGCACCCGGATGAAGGTGTCCTGGGCCAGGTCATCGGCCTGCGCCAGATTGCCGAGCCGGCGAGCCAGCCAACGCTGCAGCCACCCGTGGTGCTCGCGATAGAGCAGGTCCACGGTGAGCGGGGAAATGACTTCTGACGACACGGGAAAAGGGAAACAAGAGGCGGGCGATGCGCCGCCGATCAATTGATAATGAAAATCATTATCAAATTCTCCAGAGAAGGCGGGAACTTGTCAACCATGTCATCCGGTTATGCCCCATGCGCGCAACGACTTGCCGGACCCGCGGCGGGCTGCGAAAGTCCCGCCAACGACTTGCCGGGCCAACCCAAGACGACCACGGTTCAAGCAAAGGAGACATCCATGACCTTCACCTTCGGGAAACTGGCGCTGGCCGCCACGCTCGGCCTGGCCGCCATCGGCGCGCAGGCGGAAACCTGGCCGGCACGCCCGGTACGCATCATCGTGCCGTACAACGCCGGCACGCCGCCCGACATCAGCAGCCGCATCATCGCGCAGAAGCTGACCCTCAAGCTGGGCCAGACCTTCTACGTCGACAACAAGCCCGGCGCCTCGGGCAGCCTGGCCGCGGGCGATCTCGACCGCTATCCGGCCGACGGCTATACCGCGATGACGCTGCTGACCCCCGTGGTGGTCGGACCGGCGCTGCTGTCCTCGTTCAAGAAGGACTTCGCCCGCGACTACGCGCCCGTCGGCCAGTACGACTGGACCTACAGCGTGCTGGTCGTCACCCCGTCCCTGCCCGTCCACGACGTGAAAGGATTGATCGAGCTGCTGCGCGCCAAGCCCGATACCTACAGCTTCCCCTCGGGCGGCTACGGCACGCCGGCGCACCTGGCGGGCGAACTGTTCAAGCAGCGCTACGGCGTCACGGCCACCCACGTGCCCTACAACCAGTTCACGGCCGGGCTGGCCGATCTGGTGGCAGGCCGGGTGAACTTCATGTTCCTGACCAGCACGGTGGCGGCGGCGCAGGTCCAGGGCGGCAAGGTCAAGGCGCTGGCCATCGCCTCGCGCGACAGCCGGCTGCCCGGCCTGCCCGACGTGCCGACCATGGAAGAACAGGGCTTCAAGGGTTTCGACGTGCGCAACTGGGACGGCTTCGTCATGCGCAAGGAAACACCCAAGGCCGCGGTGGCCGGGTTCACGCAGGCCCTGAACCAGATCCTGGCCGATCCCGAAACGCGCAAGGCGCTGGCCGATGCGGGCGCCGATCCGGTCTCGAACACCACGGCGGAGCAGTTCGGCGCGCTGATCGCCAGCGAACAGGCCCGGTTGACGGACCTGGTGCGCCAGACCTCCATCAAGATCGACTGATTTTTTCCGGATACCAGGATGCGCAACGTCCTCTTCATCATGTGCGACCAGCTGCGGGCGGACTACCTGTCCTGCTACGGCAGTCCCTGGCTGCATACGCCCAACATGGACGCCCTGGCCGCGCGCGGCGTGGCCTTCACCCAAGCCTACGTGCAGTCGGGCGTCTGCGGACCGTCGCGCATGTCGTTCTACACCGGGCGCTATCCGTCCTCCCACGGCGCGACCTGGAACTTCATCCCCATGCCCATGAGCGAGCTGACGGTGGGCGACTACCTGTCGCAGGCCGGCCGCGCGCTCCACCTGGCGGGCAAGACCCATTTCGAGCCCTCGGCCGAGGCGACGGCGGCCTGGCGCGGCGGCGCCGCCGGCCGTTCCGCCGCCAGCCTGCTGCAAGGCGGCTTCGAGGTGGTCTGCCGGCACGAGGGCGACCTGCCCACCGGCAAGGAGGACTACCGGCGCTACCTGGAGTCGGCCGGCTACGCGGGCGACGACCCCTGGCTGCAACACGCCAACTCCGGCCGCCATCCGGACGGCTCCCTCGCCAGCGGCTGGCAGATGCGCCACGCGCACCTGGCCGCCCACGTGGCCGAGCCGCATTCGGAAACCGCCTACGTCTCGAACGCCGCCATCGACTTCATCCGCCGGCATCGCGACGAGCCCTGGTCGCTGCACCTGTCCTACATCAAGCCCCACTGGCCCTACATCGCGCCGGCGCCCTACCACGACATGTACCGCCGCGCCGAGCAGGCGCCCATCCGGCGCAACCGCGCCTCCGAGGCCAACGAGCATCCGGTGCTGGCCGCCTACCGCTCGCACGACGAATGCCGCAGCTTCGACCAGGAAGACGTGGTGCGCCACGTGCGCCCGGCCTACATGGGCCTGATCCGGCAGATCGACGACCACCTGGGCCGCGTGCTGGAGGTCCTGGAGCAGACCGGGCAGACGAACCAGACGCTGATCGTCTTCACCTCCGACCACGGCGATTTCCTGGGCGACTACGGATTCGGCGAAAAGGAACTGTTCCACGACGTCGTCCAGCGGGTGCCGCTGATCGTGGTCGATCCGTCGTCCGCCGCCGACGCCACGCGCGGCACGCGCGACCAGCGCTTCGCCGCCGCGGTGGACGTCGTGCCCACCATCCTGGAGGCGCTCGGCCTGCCCGCGCAGGCGCACCGGGTGGAAGGCCGCTCGCTGCTGCCGCTGGTGCGCGGCGCGGCGGTGGACGACTGGCGCGACTGCGTCTTCAGCGAACTGGACTATGCCACGCGGCGCGCCCGCCACGTCCTGGGCCGCCCCCGCGACGCCGACTGCCGGGGCTGGATGGTGCGCACCGCCGATTGGAAGCTGGTGGCCTGGAACGGCTACCGCCCGCAGCTCTTCCACCTGGCCGAGGACCCGGACGAATTCCACGACCTGGGCGCGGACCCCGCCTTCGAACCCGTCCGGCAATCGCTGTCCGCCCGGCTGCTGGCGCATCAGTTGACGCTCAAGCGCCGCATCGCCGTCGACCTCGACCGCATCGAGGCCATGACCGACAACCTGCCGCCGGGCATACATATCGGCCAGTGGTAGCGCCGTCCCCTCCAGGAGATCGCAGCATGTACGTCAGGAACGCGTGGTACGCCGCCCTCTGGTCGCAGGAACTGCCGGCAGGACAGATGATTGCCCGGACGCTGCTGGACGAGCCCGTGGTCTTCCTGCGGGACGACGCCGGCCGCGCCGCGGCCCTGCTCGACCGCTGTCCCCATCGCTTCGTTCCCCTGAGCCTGGGCGCCCGGGTGCCCGGCGACCGGATCCGCTGCGTCTATCACGGCCTGGAATTCGGCCTGGACGGCGCCTGTGCGCACAACCCCCACGGCAATGGCAGGATTCCGCCAGCCGCCCGCACCCGCGCCTACCCGGTCGCCGAGCGCCACGGCATGGTGTGGATCTGGATGGGCGAGGCCGCCGCCACGCCGGAAACGATTCCCGACTACGGTTTCCTCGAAGGCGGCCCGGATTTCCTGCTGAGCGCGCGCGACCGCATCGTCATCCGCGCCGGCGCCGAGCTGATCGTGGAGAACCTGCTGGACCTGAGCCACGCCTCCTTCCTGCACGACGGCATACTTGGCAGCGCCGCCACCGTCGCGGCGCAGACCGAGGTGGCGCAGCACGAGCGCGGGCTGACGGTGCGGCGATGGATGCCCAACGTGCCCTCGCCCCGCCTGTTCGACACCTTCTCGGAACACCCGGGGCGCCGCGTCGACATGTGGTTCGACATGAACTGGCAGGCGCCCTGCGCGCTGGTGAACGACGTGGGCGCGACGGACCCCGGCGGCGACCGGTCGCGGGGCTACCGCATCCTGGGCGCGCACATCCTCACGCCCGAGACCGCCACCACCACGCACTACCACTTCGCCGCCGCCCTGCGGGTACCTCCCGGCCACGATGCCGCGCAGGACGCGCGGATCGGCCGCACGCTTTCCGAGATCCGCCGCTACGCCTTCGAGCAGCAGGATGCCCCCGTCATCGAGGCGCAGCAGCGGGAATTGCTCAGGGCGGGACCCGACGCGCCGCGGCCCGCCTTGTTCGAGATCGACGCCGGTCCCGTCCGCTACCGCCGGATGATGGACGAGATGCTGGCGCGCGAAACGCGGGCCTGAACCATGCCCGCCATGGACAAACTCCCCATCCACCTTCCTCAGACAGGGGAAAGCTATTTCTGCTCGCCGGATGAAAGCCTGCTGCAAGGCATGCTGCGCCTGGGCCGCAAGGGCATTCCCGTGGGCTGCACCGGCGGCGGCTGCGGCGTGTGCAAGGTGCGAGTCGTGCGGGGCGCGGTGCGCCCGCTCGGCCCGATCAGCCGCGCCCACGTCAGCCCCGAAGAAGAACGGGACGGCTACACCCTGGCCTGCCGCGCCGGTCCGGCCTGCGCCGTCGAACTGGAAGTGGCCGGCCGATTCGAGAAACCCTTCCGCAACGGCTATCGCACGCAGGGCCGGCCATCCCCGCCGCCCCCAACGAACACAACGGAGACTTGATATGGGCATACTGAGAATCGGACACGCAAGCCTGCGTGTGATGGACATGGAACAGGCGCTGCGGCACTACGAGCACGTGCTCGGCATGAAGCGCGTCATGGAGGACGCCGACGGCCACGTCTACCTGAAGTGCTGGGATGAGTGGGACCGGTACTCGGTGATCCTGACCCCGGCCGACCGGGCCGGCATGAACCACGTCGCCTACAAGGTCGAACGCGACGCCGACCTGGACGAATTGCAAGGCAGGATCGAGGCCTACGGCATCGCCACCCGCATGCTGCCCGAGGGTACGCTGCCGGCCACCGGCCGCATGCTGGCCTTCGCGCTGCCCAGCGGCCACGAGATGCGGCTGTACGCGCACAAGGAGTGCGTGGGCACCGACGTGGGCTCGCTCAACCCCGACCCCTGGCCCGACGGCCTGCGCGGCGCGGGCGCGCACTGGCTGGACCACTGCCTGCTGATGTGCGAGTTCAATCCCGAGACCGGCGTCAACACGGTGGCGGACAACGCCCGCTTCATGGCCGAGGTGCTGGACTTCTACCTGACCGAGCAGATCATGGTGGGGCCGGACGGCGCCATCCAGGCCGGCGCGTTCATGAGCCGCACCAACACCCCCCACGACATCGCCTTCGTCGGCGGACCCAGCTCGGGCCTGCACCACATCTCCTTCTTCCTGGACTCCTGGCACGACGTGCTCAAGGCGGCCGACATCATGGCCAAGAACCGGACGCGCATCGACGTGGCGCCCACCCGCCACGGCATCACGCGCGGCGAAACCATCTACTTCTTCGATCCCAGCGGCAACCGCAACGAAACCTTCGCCGGGCTGGGCTACCTGGCGCAGCGCGACCGCCCGGTCATCACCTGGTCCGAGGACAAGCTCTGGAGCGGGATCTTCTATCATACGGGCGAGGCCGTCCCTTCCTTCACCGAGGTCTATACCTGACCCCCTCCCGCGAGACGATCATGAACCTGGATTCCGCCACCATCGCCGCGCTGGCCGCGCACCTGGAAACCTGCGAACGGGAGGCCCGCGACACCCCCAAGATCACGGACGAACATCCAGGCATGGACTGGGACGACGCCTATGCGATCCAGGACGAGATCCTGCGCCGCAAGCAGGCGCGCGGCGCGCGCCTGGTCGGCTACAAGGCGGGCCTGACCTCGCACGCGAAAATGCGGCAGATGGGCGTGGACACGCCCTGCTTCGGTTTCCTGGTCGATGAGTTCTGCGTGCCGGAAGGCGCCGAGATCCCGGCCGGGGCGCTGATCCATCCCAAGGTGGAGCCGGAGATCGCCTTCATCCTGAAGCACCCGCTGCGGGGCCCGGGCTGCCATGCCGGCGCGGTGCTGGCCGCGACCGAATGCATCATGCCCGGCATCGAGGTCATCGACAGCCGCTACCGCGATTTCAAGTTCGACCTCAAGAGCGTGATCGCCGACAACACCTCGGCCGCTCGCTTCGCCATCGGCGGCCGCGCCGTGCCCGTGGACCGGACCGACCTGCGCACACTGGGCGTGGTGCTGGAAAAGAACGGCCAGGTGGCGGCGACCGCCGCCGGCGCGGCGGTGCTGGGCAACCCCGCCGTGGCGGTCGCCATGCTGGCCAACCACCTGGGCGCGCGCGGATTGGAGATACCCGCCGGCAGCATCGTACTGTCTGGCGGCGTGACCGAAGCCATCGCGGTCGAGGCCGGCGACCACGTCACCCTGCACCTGCACGACCTGGGCAGCCTGTCCCTGCGCTTCGCCTAGGCGCCGCGCCGTGCAGCTCCACCAGCTCCGGGCCTTCGCGGCGGTTGCGGAAGCGGGCAGCATCAGCGCCGCCGCCAAGCAGCTGGACGTGACCCAGCCCGCCATCACGCGCGCGCTGCAGCAACTGGAGCTGTCGGTGGGCGCCACGCTGCTGACGCGCTCGGCCCACGGCATCGAGCTGACGCCCTACGGACAGGCCTTGCTGGAACATGCCCGCTTCATCGTGCGCGCGGCGGCCGATGCGCGCGCGCATATCCGGCAACTGGCCGGCGACCTGTCGGGCAAATTGTCCATCGCCTCGTCGGCGGCGCCGTTCGCGCTCGTGGTCCCGCGGGCGGTGGAAATCATGCGGCTCCAGTTTCCCGACGTCTATATCCACCTCCAGGAAGCGACCTATCCCACGGTCATGGACCTGTTCCGCGAGAAAGGCCTGGACTTCGCCATCGGCCCGCTGCCCGCGGGCGGTCCCGGTGAAGGCTACCGCCACGACCCGCTATTCAAGCTCGACCTGGTGGTGGCGGTCCGGCACGGCCATCCCAAGGCGCGGGCGAAGTCGCTGCGGGCGCTGGCCGACGTGCCCTGGCTCATCACCGGCCCGGCCGACGGCCCGGGCATGGTCATCCAGCAATCCTTCATCGACGCCGGCCTGCCGCCGCCCCAGTGCGTCATGCACAGCGAATCCGTGGGCGGCGCCATCCAGATCATCGAGCACGGCAACGTCGCCAGCTTCGTACCGCGCTACCTGGCCGAAGAAGCCCAGGCAGGCGGCCTCCTGGCCATCGTGCCTGTCGCCGAGACCCTGCCGTCGCTGACGATCTCCGCCTTCATGCCGGTCCAGAAGATCCTGAGCCCCGCCGGGCAGGCGCTGTATTCGGCCATCCACAGCATCAGCCGGACCCTGCGGCCCAAGGACGGCTGACCGCCAGTTGTTTCCGTTCAGGAAATAACAAGTTTGCGCCCGGCGGGATGTCCAAACCGGCCGCCGATGCCTACCATTTCGCCATCGACCAGCCAGACAGGACTCAAGATGACGGATATCGCCCCCAACGGAAAGATACTCGGGGCCACGGTGCGCGGCCTGGATCTTTCCCGGCCGCTTTCGGAGCAGGATTTCGCCGCGCTGCTGGCGGCGCTGGGCGCGCACGGCGTCCTGCGCTTCCCCGCGCAATCGATCACGCCGGCGCAGCTGCGGGATTTCTCGGCCCGTTTCGGCGGCCTGCAGCGGACGCTGTCGGATGCCAACGAACCCGGCATTCCCGAGGTCAGCATTCTTTCCAATATCGTCGAGAACGGCCGGCTGATAGGCATCGCCGACGCCGGCCAGGACTGGCACACCGACATGTCCTACAACCCCACCGTGGGCTTCGTGAACGTGCTGCACGCCCTGAAGGTGCCGCGGCGCGACGGCCGCGCGCTGGGCTCGACCAGCTTCGCCAACATGCATGCCGCCTACGAGGACCTGCCCGCCGACGTCAAGCGCGAGCTGGACGGCGCCACCGCCGTCCACGACTTCAACAAGTTCTGGGAGAACATGCGGGCGCGGCCGGGCAGCGAACGGCCGCCGCTCACGCCCGAACAGCGCGCCAAGCGGCCGCCATCGACGCATCCGGTGTTCCTGGCGCACCCCATCACCGGCCGCAAGGTGCTGTACTGCAATCCCGGCTACGCCATCCGGATCAACGGACTCGATCCGGGCCGCAGCGACGAGATGCTCGACTTCCTGTTCACGCACCAGCTCCAGCCCAAGTACCAGTACACCCACGAGTGGGCCGAAGGCGACGTGCTGATGTGGGACCACATCGGCACGCTGCACAACGCCTGGCCCGACTACCTACCCCACGAGCACCGGCTGATCAAGCGCTGCCAGGTCATGGCCGACCGCATCTTCGATCCGTCCTTCCTCCCGGCCGCGATCCGTCCCGCGCGCGCCGCGGCCGCGCACTGAGCGCGCCATGGGTCTGTTCGATCGCGGCATCGGCCGCGCCCAGTCCATCGACGACCTGCGGGCGGCGGCGCGCCGCCGCCTGCCCAGGCTGGTGTTCGATTTCTTCGACGGCGGCGCCGAGAGCGAGGCCACGCTGGCCGACAACCGCCAGGCCTTCGAGCGCGTGCGCCTCCTGCCACGCGCCCTGGTGGACGTCTCCCAGGTCTCGACCCGGTGCACCGTGCTGGGCGCGCCGGCCGACTACCCGCTGGCCATCGCCCCCACCGGCGGGGTCGGCTACGGCCGCCACGGCGGCGACCTGGCCATCGCCAGGGCGGCGGCGCGGCACGGCATCCCCTATACGCTGTCGACCAGCGCCACCGCGTCGATCGAGGAAGTCGCGCGCGAGGCGCCGGGCCGCCTGTGGTTCCAGGCCTACGTGCTGAAGAACCAGGACTTCTTCCACGCCCTGATCGAACGCGCGCGAGCGGCCGACTACGAGGCCCTGGTCATCACCGTCGACCTGCCGGTGGGCGGCAAGCGCGAACGCGACGTGCGCAACGGCTTCCGCACGCCCTTCCGGCTCACAACCCGCAGCTTCGGCGACGTCGCGGCCCATCCCCGCTGGGCGCTGGCGCTGCTGCGCCACGGCATGCCGGTGAACAAGAACCTGATCGGCCTGCAACGCGACGTGACCTCGGTGGCGGGACTGGCTTCGGCGGTGGGACGCAACTACGACCCCTCGTTCGACTGGGACCGCCTGGCCCAGGTGCGCGACCGCTGGCCGCGCAAGCTGATCGTCAAGGGCATCCTGCGCCCGGACGACGCCGACCGGGTGGTCCGGCTGGGCGCCGACGCCGTGGTGGTGTCCAATCATGGCGGGCGCCAGCTCGACGGCGCCTGCGCGACGCTGGATGCGCTGCCCGGCGTGGTGGACGCGGTGGCCGGCCGCATCCCGGTCTGGCTGGACGGCGGCGTGCGGCGCGGCGTGGACATCCTGAAGGCCCGGGCGCTGGGCGCCGAAGGCGTGCTGGTCGGACGCGCGACGCTGTATGGCGCGGTCGCGGGCGGCGAACCGGGCGCCCACCGGGCATTGCAGATATTGACCGAGGAACTGGTGCGCGCGATGAAGCTGTGCGGCGCGCCCGGCATCGAGGACATCGACGAAACCCTCCTGGCGCGCCCGCCGCGCCAGGCAACCCACGAAGGACGGACATGCGCTGGCTGAGATACACGGATTCGACGGGCACCCACTACGGACTGGCCGAGGGCGACCGCATACGGCGGGTCGAGGGCACGCCCTTCGACGGCTATGCGCAGACGGACGATTGGGCCAGCCTGGACCAGGTGCGGCTGGAGGTTCCGGTCATCCCGCGCACCTTCTACTGCGCCGGGCTGAACTACGCCGAGCACGCCATCGAGGCGGCCCGCAAGCGAGGCCAGGAGCCGCAACTGCCGAAACAGGCGGACATCGGCTACCGGGCCAACAACGCGCTGGTGCCGCACGGCCACGACGTGGTGATGCCGGCCGATGCCCGCACCATCCACTACGAAGGCGAACTGGTCGTGGTCATCGGCAAACAGGCACGCCACCTGACGCCCGCAAACGCGCTGGACTGCGTGCTGGGCTACACCATCGGCAACGACGTCAGCGAACGCAACTGGCAGCGGTCGGACCGCACCTTCTGGCGCGCCAAGAACTCGGACACCTTCAAGCCCATGGGTCCGTGGATAGACACCGATTTCGATCCGTCCGGGGCCCGCACCCAGGTGCGCGTGAACGGCCGGACCACCATCGACTTCGCCACCGCGGCGATGATCTTCGACGTGCCCACCTTCCTGTGCGCCATGACGCAATACCTGACCCTGTATCCCGGCGACGTGGTGTGGATGGGCACCGACGGCCAGTCGCCCGACCTGCGTGCCGGCGACGTGGTGGAGATCGAGATCACCGGGCTGGGCACGCTGCGCAACACCTTCGTGCAAGGATGACGCCATGACCGATCTGGAACATTGGGCGGCCGTGACCGGCTGCCAGCAGGCCATCCATGGCTTCTACCTGGCACTGGACGGCGGCGACTTCGACGCCGTGGCCGCCTGCATGGCCGGACAAGGAATCTGGCATCGCCAGGGCCGCATGCTGCAAGGCCCCGCCGAGGTCCGCCAGGCGCTGGCCGACCGGCCCGCCGGACGCACCACGGCCCATCTGGTGCAGAACCTCGTGATCGACCTGGATGGACCGGACCGGGCCACGGCCCGATACATGACGCTGGTCTACCGCGTCGACGCGGCGGTCCCGCCCGCGGGGCCGGTCCCGATGCCGTCGCCCCTGTCCATTTCGCTGCACCACGAACGCCTGTCCCGGGCGCCGGACGGGCGCTGGCTGGCGGAGGAAAAGCGCGGCCAGCGCCGGTTCGGCGACTGATTATTGCAGCGTGTTCTTGGCCTGCTGCAGCAGGGCCTTGTACTGGGTGGTGTCGCGGACCAGCAGCTCGCGCAGCTCCGCGGGCGAGGTGGTCCGCACCTCCATGCCCTGCGCCGCCAGCGTCTCGACGATCTTCGCCGACTTGCCGGCCTTGGCCAGCGCGGCGTTCAGGCGATCGACCACCGGCGCGGGCGTGCCGGCGGGCGCCAGCACGGCCTGCCAGGTCTCGGCCTGGAAGCCCTTGACGCCGCTCTCGTCGACCGTGGGCACGTCGGGCGTGGCGGGCGAGCGCTTGGCGCCGGTCGTCGCGATCAGCACCAGCCGGCCGTCGGCCACGTGCTCCATGTTCCCCACCAGCGAGCTGAACATGACGTCCACGCGTCCGGACAGCAGGTCGGCCATGGCCGGTCCCGTTCCCTTGTAGGGGACGTGGACCATCTTGACGCCCGCCGCCTTGGCGAAGGCCTCGCCCGCCAGATGCTGCGCCGAACCGTTGCCCGACGAGGCGAAATTCACCTTGCCCGGGTTGGCCTTGGCGTAGGCGATGAAATCCTTGACCGTGCGCAGTTTCAGCCCGGGCGTCACCAGGATGCCCAGCGATTGCACCGTGGCCTGGCCGATGGGCTGGAAATCGGCGACGGGATCGTAGGTCTTGGCGTCGTGCAGCAGCGGCGTGATCACGAAGGCGTTGGTGCCGAAGAGCAGCGTGTAGCCATCGGCCGCCGAACGCTTGACCGACTCGGTCCCCACCAGGGTGCCGCCGCCCGCGCGGTTCTCCAGCACCACCGTCTGCCCCAGGCTGTCGGACATTTCCTGGGCGAACATCCGCCCGACGATGTCGGTCGCCCCGCCCGGCGCGTAGGCCACGACCAGGCGCAGCGGGTGCGACGGGAAACCTTGCGCGCTTGCCGGCGCGGCCCAGGGGCCGGCGGCGCCAAGCGCGAGCGCCAGCGCGGTCAGCCGGCGGCGGGTAGAGGACGAAAGGGTCTTGGTCATACGGGTCTCCGGATTCTGGTATCGAATGCGAAACAATGAATGAGGGCATTATTCGTTCGCCCAGCCGGCTCAACAAGGCGGCGGTGCTAAATTTGAAATTTCCTAAGAAGAAACCGGCAAGGATAAACACGTGGACCAGCTCAGTTGCCTGCGCATGTTCCTGGAGGTGGCCAGGCGCAACAGTTTCGCCGGCGCGGCGCAGCACTTCGGCGTATCGCGCGCCACCTGCACCAAGCAGGTGGCCTGGCTGGAACGCTCCCTGGGCGTCAAGCTGCTCAACCGCACGACCAAGCAACTGGGGCTGACGCCCGCGGGCCTGCAGGTGCTGGAGAACGGCACCGACCTGCTGCAGCGCTACGACGACCTGCGCGAATCCGTCCACGATCTGTCGCGCGACGTGGCGGGCGTGGTGCGGGTGGGCGTGCCGCCGGCCTTCGGCACGCAGCGCCTCTTGCCGGTGATAGGCGAATTCCACGAACGCTATCCCGACGTCCAGATCGCGCTCAGCCTGCTCACGGTCCGCAAGCAGGAGACCTTCGTCGAACAGGGCCTGGACGTGGGCATCATCATCGTCCCGGTGCTGAAAGACGCGAGTTTCATCGCCATTCCGCTGGCCGAGGCGCGCCAGGCGCTGGTCGCCTCGCCCGCCTACCTCGCGAAGGTTCCGCCCATCACCCATCCCCGCGACCTCCAGCACTGCAAGTGCCTGGTCAACTGGAACAAATCGCCCACCGCCACCTGGAACTTCACGGGCCCCGAGGGTCCGGTGGCGGTCCGGGTCCAGGGGCCGCTGCGCTCGGACTTCGGCGACGCGCTCAAGGAAGCCGCGCTGGCCGGCATGGGCATCTCCATGCATCCCTATTACATGATCGCCGACGAGATCGAACGCGGCGAACTACAGGTCGTGCTGCCCGGCTACGTGCCATCGGGCCTGGACGTCTACGCCATCTACTCGTCGCGCAAGAACCTCCCCATGCGGGTCCAGGTCTTCCTGGAGTTCCTGAAGGAATGGGCCAGGACACCCAAGTCCTGGAGCAAGGGCATGGAGTAGCGCGGGCGACCCGGATCATTGCTTGAGCCGGGAGCGGAGTGCCTCGAACAGGAAATCGTTCAGCAACCGGCAGCGCCGGGGCACGAGCTCGCGCCGGGGCATGTAGATGAACAGCTCCACCGGCCGCGACACGTACCCCACCTCGATCCGCGCAAGCTGGCCTTCGCGGACCAACGGCTCGGCATAGTAATCGGTGATCTGCCCCACTCCCGCGCCGTTGAGCACCAGCCAGCGCTGCGTGCCGACATCCGCGACCGTGATCGCGTGCGGCAGTTCCAGCGTCCGCACCTCGCTGCCGATCTTGAAGGACCACGGCCGGACGGTGTCATTGCGCGGATGCCTCAAGGCGATGCAGCGGTGCGCGCGGAGGTCCTCCGGGGACGTGGGCACTCCTTGCGCGGCCAGATATCCGGGCGAGGCGCACAGGTCGTGTCCGACCACCCCGATGCGGCGCGCCGTCAGCGAACTGTCCGGCAGGCCGCCGCCGATGACGCCGATGTCGGCCTGCATCTGGACCATGTCGGCCAACTGGTTCAGTACCAGCAGGTCGACATGGATTGCCGGATGCCTGGCGCCGAATTCCAGCAGCAGGGGCGCGATGGTGGACGCGCCCAGGCTGTGGCCCACGGCCAGCCTGACCGTGCCCACGGCGTCGCTGTGCCTTTCCCGCAAGGCAGCTTCGCCTTCTTCGATCAGCGCCACGCCCGCCCGGCACTTTTCGTAGAAGATGCGTCCCTCTTCGGTCAGCCACATCTGGCGGGTCGTCCGCTGGAACAGCCTGATGTCCAGCCAGGCTTCCAGTTGCGCGATCTGCGAGCTGACGGCCTGCGGGGCGATTTTCAGCTTGCCTGCCGCTTCGCTGAAATTCTTCGCCTGCGCGGCTTGCAGGAAAGTGGAGATGAGCCGTAGTCGGTCCATGGCGATTTACATCGGCGTCCTGCAAGTGTTTCCGGTCGGCGGCACTATGCCAGAGCAGGTACGGTCGGTAAAGTGCCTCGCATCCCAACGCCGACGCCTTCCCCGCCGCCATGAAACGCATGTTCGCCATCGCCGCCAGTCTCGCGGTGTCCTCCCTGCCGGCCCACGGGGCCGACACGTTTCCCTCGCACCCTGTCACCTTCGTCGTGCCCTTTCCGCCCGGCGGGGGCGTCGACCCCGTCGCGCGCCTGGTGGGGACGAAGCTGGCGGAGAAATGGGGCCAGCCCGTCATCGTCAACAACCGTCCCGGCGCCAGCGGGAATATCGGCAGCGACCTGGTGGCGCGCGCCGCCCCCGATGGCCATACGCTGCTGGTCACGACCAACGGTTTCCTCATCAACCCCCACGTCCTGAGCCCGGCGAACAAGGCCAGGGCGGACGCCATGGCCGACTTCAAGCCCGTCGCGATGCTGTCGACCACGCCGCTCGTCGCCCTGGTCCATCCTTCGGTGCCGGCCAGGAACCTGGCGGACCTGGCCGCGCTCGCGCGCAAGGAGCCGGGGCTGCTGTTCGCCGGATCCGGCAACGGCTCCCCCATGCACATGGCCGGCGAGCTTTTCAAGAAGGCGGCCGGCGTGTCGATGACCTATTCGCCGTACCGAGGCATCGGGCTGGCCATGAACGACGTCCTGGGCGGGCACGTGAAAGTCATCTTCGTGGGCCTGGCCGGCGGCAAGGCGCAGATCGACTCGGGCAGGCTCGTCCCGCTGGCCACGCTCGAAAGCCGGCGCACGCCCTTGCTTCCGGATGTGCCGACGGCCGAGGAACAAGGCTTCCCGGGCACCCTCATGGATGCCTGGTTCGGCATGTACGGCCCCAGGGACCTGCCGCCCGGCCTCGTCGCGCGGATCAACGAGGACGTCAACACCGTCCTGAAAGACCCCGCGGTCGCGAAACAGCTGGCCGAGATGAGCCAGGCGCCCGAGCCCATGAATCCGTCGGCCTTCGCCGCCAAGGTGAAAGCCGATTACGACCGCTACGGCCGCATCATCCGCGACGCGCACATCCAGCCGGAATGACCATGCCGAGCACCCGCTCCGCCCCGAACATCCTGCTGATCATGACGGACCAGCATCGCGCCGACCACCTCGGCTGCTACGGCAACGGCGTGCTGCGCACGCCCCACATCGACGCCATCGCCCGCCGCGGCGTCCGCGCCGGACGCTTCTATGTCGCCAACACCACCTGCATGTCGAACCGCGCCACGCTGATGACGGGCCGCATGCCCTCGCGGCACGGCGTGGTCCACAACGGGATCAATCTCGATCGCGACCACGTCACGTTCGTCGACCTCCTGAAAGACGCGGGCTACGCCACCGCGCTGATCGGCAAGTCCCATCTCCAGGCCTTCGGCTACGACGGCGCGGGCCGACGCACCTGGACGAACGCGGGAACGGGGACGCCGCCAAGCCCCCCGCTGCGGGACGCCGTGCGCGCCACCCGCACGGGCCCGCAATACCTGAACGAGTGGACACCGCTCTGGCGGGAGGGCGGCCGATCGGCGGTGGACACCCCCTACTACGGCTTCGATCACGTCGAGCTCTGCACCCTGCACGGCGACCAGGTCGGTGGCGACTACGATGCGTGGCTGGCCCGCCGCCATGCCGATCCGGCCAGCCTGCGCGGCCCGGCCCATGCCATTTCCGGCCCGCGCCATGGGACTCCCCAGGCCTGGCGGACGCGCATGCCCGAGCATCTCTATCCCTCCGCCTACATCGGCGAGCGCACCTGCGCCTGGCTGGAAGAGCATGCCCGCCAACACGCCACCCAGCCCTTTTTCCTGCAGTGCTCGTTCCCCGATCCCCACCATCCCTATACCCCGCCCGGGCGCTTCTGGGACATGTACCGGCCACAGGACATTCCCTTGCCGCCGACGTTCTTCCAGCAGCCCCGGCCGGATGCGCTCGAGCGCATCCATGGCCGCACGCGCAATGGCCTGAGCCGCGAAGGCACGGCCGCGTTCTCCGTCTCCCCCGCCGAATGCCAGGAAATCATCGCGCTGACCTACGGGATGATCTCGATGATCGACGAACAGGTCGGACGCATCGACGCCACCCTTGAACGGCTGGGCCTGCGGGGCGACACCGTGGTGATCTTCACCAGCGACCATGGCGACCTGATGGGGGACTACGGCACGATGCTCAAGGGTCCCATCCATGCGCAGGGCGTCATCCGCGTGCCCTTCATCTGGCGCGAGGGGCAGGGAAAACATGACGGGCGCGCGGGCGCGACGCTGGACATTCCCGCCGGCACGCTGGACATCGCGCGCACCATCCTGGAGAAGGCCGGTGTCGCCCCGTACAACGGCCTCCAGGGGCTCAGCCTCCTGCCCTGGCTGGAAGGCCGCCAGGCGCCCCCTCCCCGCCGGCGCGGCATGGTCATCGAGAGCGAGCAGCCACGCCAGACCGACCCCGGCCTTCCCCGGCTGCGGGTCCGCAGCCTGGTGACCGACCGATGGCGGATCACGCTTTCCAATCACGCCCAGGCGGGCGAACTGTACGACCTGCGCGAGGATCCGCTGGAAACGCGCAACCTCTGGGCCTCGGCGGATGCCCGCACCCAGCGGGAAAGCCTGCTGTTGCAACTGGTCCAGGAAATGCTGGACTTGTCCGATGAATCGCCGCTGCCCGCCGCCGTAGCCTGAGCGGCCCACCGCCCCCCATTCCGTCCCAACGCAAAGACGCGCGTCCTGGCGCGGGCCGGCTCACGCCCTTACCCACCCAAGGAGAACCCCCATGAAGATCCCGTACGTGCTTGCCGCGGGCCTCGTCTACGCCACGCAATGCCAGGGTGCCGTCACCCTCTACGGCATCGTCGACAACGGCTATCGGTACGACAAGACCGAAGGCAGCCGCCCCGTCCACGGCCTCGAAAGCAGCAACCAGTACGCGTCCCGCTGGGGCATGCGGGGAACCGAATCGCTCGGCGGCGGCCTGGAGGCGTTCTTCGTCCTGGAATCAGCCATCAGCACCGATACCGGCACCGAAGGCGGCAACCGCCTGTTCAACCGGGCGTCCTACCTGGGATTGTCGGGCCCGATGGGCACCGTGCGCGCCGGCCGCACGACCCACCTCGCATTCGAATGGGCACCCGGCATCGCCAACCCGTTCGGCCTGGGCTATGGCCGGGCGCAACTGGGAACCACCTTCGCCTACAACGACAATGAGTTCGGTTCGGGCCGCGTCAGCAACGCGATCTACTACTACTCGCCTTCCCTGCATGGGTTCCAGGGCGGAATCGGCTACAGCTTCCAGGTCAACGGCAGCGAACTGCCCGGCAGCTCCGCCAACAACCGCATGATCGACCTGGCCCTGCGCTTCACGGGCGGTCCGCTCGGCATGGTGGCCGCCTACGAGGCCGTGCGGGGCGCGGCGGGTGCCGCCAGTCCCAAGGTCCTCACGCTGGGCGCATCCTATCGGCTCGGCCGCCTCACGGTGAACGCCGGATACGGGCACCTGCGCCAATCCTCCGGCACGGCTTTCGGCGTCGGGGCCGACCGCTCGTATTCCGTGGGCGGCTCGTTCGACGTCGGCAGCCGGGGCCGGTTGCTTGCCGCCTACCAGACGGCAAGCGCCAGCAAGCTCGACAACTGGGCGATCGGCTACAGCCACGCGCTGTCCAAACGCACCTCGCTGTACACCTTCGTCAACTGGGGCAAGACGTCGCCGGGCCCCGTTCCGGCGCGGCTCAGGCAAAGCCAGTTCGCCGTCGGCATGTCCCACCGGTTCTAGACGGCGCCCTTGCGGCCGCGCTTGCCTTCCTTGCTGCCGAACAATTCGACCAGGCTTTCGCGCAGCCAGGTCAGGGCCGGGTCCGCGTGATAGCGGTGGTGCCAGTACATGTTCAGGTCGAACACCGGGAATTTCACCGGGGACTCGCAGATCTCGAGGTTGGACTCCCGCACGGCAAGCCGGCCGAAGTTGCTGGGCACGGGCGCGATCAGGTTGGTGTCCGCCACGATGGGAAGCACCGACAGGAAGCTGCGCACGCGCAGCGCGATCTCGGCGCGCACCGCGCGGCTGAGCAGGACACCCTCCACCGCCGCCAGGTGATGCGTCGCGGGCGGGGCGGCAAGGATGTGCCGCGAGTTGCGCAGTTGACTCAGCGTCAACGGCATGCCCTGCGTGGCGCGGCTCTTGCGCCGCACATAGACGAAGTGCTCGGGAAACAGCGTTTGCTGGTGTACCTGCTTGCCCAGGCCGGGAATGAAGCCCATGGCCATGTCGATGTCGCCCGAGGCCAGGCCCTCGCCCAGTTCCCGCAGGTCCGCCGACAGGCTTTCCACCGTGATGCCGGGAGCATGATCGCCCAGGTAGGCCAACAGCTTGGGCAGGAAGTAGCGCTCGCCGGCATCGCTCATGGCGATGCGGAATGAACGATTGGCGTCCCTGGGATTGAACTCCGTCCGTTCGATGGTGGTCCGCACGGTTTGCAGCGCGGATGCGACGGGTATCGACAGTTGTTCGGCAAAGGGCGTCGGCACCACGCCGCGCTGCATGCGCACGAACAGCGGATCGCCGTAGGTCTCGCGCAGCTTGGCCAGCCCGTAGCTGACCGCCGGCTGCGACAGGCCCAGCCGCTGTCCGCAGGCGGTCAGGTTGCGCGTCTGGTAGATGGTGTCGAACAGCTCAAGCAGGTTGAGATCGATCTGCCGGGTAAGGGGCCGGGCCGTCGGGCGCATGGTCAGATATCAGTGGATTCGATATCACAAATCTTATCTTTTAATTTCTCAAATGAGTACCCGTCCCCTAGAGTAGCAGCGCCAAGGGAGGCAATACCATGAACCAGCACATACGGCTGGCCGTTCTGGCCGGCATTCTTTCCATGGCCGCCACGGCGGCGAACGCGCAGTCTTTCCCCACGAAACCCGTCCGCATCCTCACGCCCTCTTCCGTGGGCAGCGGTCCCGATGTCGCGCTGCGGGCCATCGCGGAGCAGCTCGGCAAGAAATGGGGGCAGCCCGTGATCGTCGACAACCGCCCGGGCGGCAACGGCTTCGTCGCCACCGGCCTGTTCAAGCAGGCCAAGCCCGACGGCTACGAACTGATCGCGCCGGACAGCAGCCACATCGCGACCCATCCGCACACTTTTCGCAAGCTGCCCTATGACCCGCAGAAGGACTTCGAGCCGATACGGCCGATCCTGAACACCGCGTTCTTCGTCGTGGTCGGCGCGAACAGCCCCTACAAGACGCTGGGGGACATCATCCGGGCCGCCAGGGAGCAACCCGGCAGGGTGACCTATGGATCGTGGTTCGTGGGCAGCCCCGGACACCTGGGTGGACTACGGCTGCAATCGCTGAAAGGCATCGAGATGCTGCACGTGCCGTTCAAGGACATGGGCCAGTTGATGACCGCCGTCGCCGCCGGGGAAGTCGGGTGGACGTTGGGCAGCGACGCCAGCGCCGGGCCGCTGGAGAAAGCGGGCAAGCTGCGCTATCTCGCGATCGCCGCGCCCGCGCGTTCGCCCATCCATCCGCAGGTGCCGTCCGTGGACGAGAGCCCGGACACGAAGGGATACGACGTGCAGGCCTGGGTCGGCCTGTTCGCGCCGCCCGGCACGCCCGAGGCGATCAAGCAGCGCATCAGCGACGACGTCGCCGCCGTCCTGAAGTCGCCACAGATCGTCGAACGCTACCGGCTGCTGGGCTACGAGAATCCGGACCTCGATCCCAGGCAATTCGCCGCCCGGATCCAGCGCGATACGGACGCCTGGGGCGCCGTCATCAAGCAGGCCGGCCTGCGGCTGGACGACTGACCGACACACGCAACGAGAAGGGGACGTTTTTCATGCAATCGAAGTCAAAACCGGGAACGATGGAGCGATACCGGGTGGAAGGCCAGCTTGCTGTCGTGACCGGTGGCGCCCACGGCATCGGCCTCGCATGCGCCGGGCTGCTGCGCGAAGCGGGAGCCCGGGTGGTGATCGTCGACCGCGACGGCCCTGCCGCCCGGACCGCCGCGCGGGCGCTGGGCGACGGCGATGCCCGGGAACTGGATGTCCAGGATACGGGCGCGATCGGCCCCGCGTTCGCCTCCATCCGCGCGCAGCACGGCCCCATCGGCATCCTGATCAACAACGCCGGCATCTCGATCCGCAAGGGCGCGCTGGAGCTTGAGCTGGAGATGTGGAAGCAGGTCCTGGACATCAACGTGACCGGCGCGTTCCTGTGCGCGCGGGAAGCGGTGCGCAACATGGACGCGGCGGGCGGCTGCATCGTCAATACCGCGTCCATCATGGGACTGTCCGGCGGAAGCCTGTATCCCAACGCGGCCTACCATACGGCCAAGGGTGCGGTGGTCAACATGACGCGGTCGCTGGCGATCGAGTGGGCGCCGCGCCGGGTCCGGGTCAACGCCGTGGCGCCGACCTGGACCCGCACCTCGTTCATCGGCGAACTGTCGGCCGACGTCCGTACGCGCATCGATGCCCTGACGCCGCTGGGAAGGCTGGCCGAACCCGAGGACGTGGCCGAGGCCATGCTGTTCCTGGCCAGCCCCGCCGCCTCGATGATCACGGGGCATATTCTTCCCGTGGACGGCGGCTACCTCGCCCAGTAGATACCGTCCATGCCTCCCGTTGCCATTGCCTGCGCCATCCTCGCCCCGCTGATCTGGGGCGCCCAACTCGTCGTCATCAAGGTCGGCCTCGCGGCCTTCCCACCGCTGTTCTTCGTGTCGCTGCGCTTCGCCATCCTCTCGGCCATCCTGCTGCCCTTCGTGCCCAGGCCGCGGCGCGACCAGGTGTGGCCCGTCGTCCTGATCTCCATCTTCATGGGCGGCCTGAACTTCTCGCTGATCTTCATGGGCCTGGGGCAGGGCCAGGCCAGCCTGGCCGGCGTGGCCATCCAGTTGGCGACGCCGTTCACGGTGCTGCTCGCGTGGCCGCTGCTGGGCGAGCGTCCGCCGCCGCGCGTCCTGCTGGGCGTGGTCATCGCGTTCGGCGGCGTGGCCCTGGCTACGGTCGACCCCGGCGCGCAGGTCGCGCTGCTGCCCACGCTCATGTTCGTCGGCGCGGCCTTCGGCCTGGCCATGGGCGGCGTGCTGACGAAGCGCTACGGCCCCTTCGACCCGTTCATGCTGGTCGCCTGGATGTCCACCCTGGCGCTGCCGCAGATCTTGGCGATGTCGCTCGCGATGGAAACCGGCCAGATCGACGCGCTGCGGTCCGCTCCCGGCTCGGCCTGGCTGGCGCTGGCCTATACCGTGTTGCTGGGAGGCATCGCCGGCTTCGGACTCTGGTTCTGGCTGATTGGCCGCTACTCGATGGCGCGCGTCGCGCCGTATGGCCTGCTGCAAACGGCATTCGCCGTCATCACCGCCACCCTCTTCCTGGACGAGCCGCTGACCGTCACGCTGGTGGGCGGCATGTTCCTCTGCATCGCCGGGGTGGCCATCACGCAGCGGCGGGCCTGACCGGTCAACCGGCGAGGTGCGCCATCACCAGCGAACGCAGCACCGGCAGCCGGCCCGAGAAGAAATGGTCCGCGCCCGGGACCACGACCACCGGCTGCATCTGCGGCCGCGCCCAGTCGAACACCGACGCCACCGCCACGCGCTCGTCCTGTTCGCCGTGGATCACCATGGCATCGGGAATATCCGCCGGCGGCTCGTAGCTGCGCCGCCCGGGGATCTCGCCGGCCGGCATCCCGGCCAGGCACACGCGCCATGCCGGGTCGCCGCCATCGGCCAATGTCCGCGCCACCCTGGCCTGCACGAACGCGCCGAAGGAGAAACCGACCAGGGCCAGCCGCGTGCCGGGCTGAGCGTCGCGCAGCGCCTGGCACAGCGCGAGCACGTCGTCGGTCTCGCCGTCGCCCTCGTCGTGCGGACCCGCGCTGCGCCCCACGCCGCGGAAGTTCGGCCGGGCGACCAGCCAGCCCGCGTCGCACAGCGCCCGCGCCAGGAACTGGGGAATCTTGTGCCGGGCGCTGCCGCCCTGCAACGGATGGGGATGCGTGACGACCGCCAGCCCGGCCGCGGGACCGCCGGGCAGGTCGAACACGACCTCCAGGTCTCCCGCCGGGCCGTCCAGCAACGCGGCGCCGCCCTGGGTCAGATCGAGTGTTTTCATGGCGGGAATCATACGCCCTGGACAGGCCCCCCTCCCGCCGGAACCGTCACGACCGCTCGAGCACCGTCAGCATGGGACGCCCCCCGGTGGCCTTCTCCCGTATGGGCGGGACCGGCAGCCGCGGGGCTCCCGGTTCGATGGCCAGCGTGTGCTCCAGGCTGTACCAGATTTCCCCCGCATTTTCCCCGAAGCGAGGATCGCGCCCGGCATGGCGCACATAGTTCCCCACCAACGCCCGCGTCACGCCGAACTGCACGTCGCTGTCCAGGTTCGGGTCGTCGTTCGAATAGACCTGAGCGAACTGCGTCTTGTAGCCTGGCTTGTGGACCAGGAAATGGATGTGGGCGGGGCGCATGTTGTGCCGGCCCTGCTTGCGCAGCAGCGCGCCCACCGGACCGTCCACCGGTATCGGATAGCCCACCGGCTTGACCGAGACGAACTCCACCATCCCGGCCGCGTCCGTGCGGAACTTCCCCCGCAGGTTCATTTCCGCCTGCGCGGGGTCCTGGTTCTCGTAGAACCCCTCGGGCGAGCAGTGCCAGACATCGACCTCGGCGTCCGCCACGGGTAATCCCGCCGGATCGACGACACGCACGCGGACGAGCAGCGGCACGCCGGCGGTCTCGTCGCGGACGATGCTGTCGCCGCTGGCCATCGGCGGCGAATTTTCACGCCAGAACGGGCCGAGCAGGTTGGCGGTCGTCTCACCTCCCTGCCCGTTGTTCAGCAGGCACACCAGCGACGACAGCCCCAGCGAACCGGCGGCCAGCACCACCTCGTTGTGGGATGCCGTCGTGCGCTGTCCCAGTTGCGCGATCACCGCGCATGCCTGCTGGAACTCGGCCTCGGTCAGCTTCACTTCACGCGCGAAGTCATGCAGATGGCGCACGGCGGCGCCCATGATCTGCCTGAAGCGCGCATCGGGCGCCCGCTCCAGCTCATCGAGCACGGCGGCCGTTACATCGGCCTCATTTCCTATGATCATCACTTTCTCCTGCTGCTGCATTGACTACCGATGAACATTGCTTTTCAATGCGAGGCCGAAGGGCCGCGATGCGTGTCCTCCGTCCCCATGGTTTTTTCAAAGCGCTTCGCGAACGATGACTCGTACCCCGAAATCCGGCCCCGCCGCCGAGAAACCCGGCGCCGATCGACCGGCCGATGATTCGCCTTCCCTGATCGACGACCTGAACGAGCATCCCGGCCACCTCTTCCGCCGCGCGCAGCAGATCTCCACCTCGGTCTTCTACGCGACGCTCGGGGAACACATCACGCCCATACAGTTCGCCCTCCTGAACGCCATCCAGCACCACCCCGGCGTCGACCAGGTCACGCTGGCCAGCCTGGTCGGCCTGGACACCTCGACCACCGCGGCCACCGCCACCCGGCTGGAGGAAAAGGGCCTGATCGAGCGGCGCCTGGAAGTCGTCCTGCGCCGTCAGCGCAAGCTGTACCTGACGGGCCAGGGGGTCAGGACCATGGAAGGCATGACCCAGGGCCTGACCGACATGCGCAAGCAATTGCTTTCCCGGCTGAGCCCCTGGGAGCAGGAAACCCTGATGCGCCTGCTGCGCAAGTTCGTCGAGGTGAACAACGAGTTCAGCCGGGCGCCGCTGGGGGAAGTCAGCCGGCTCCCCAAGGGCAGGCGCAACTCCGCCTGACGCCATGCCGCCCTAGTCCAGGGTCAGGCCCACGGTACGCACCAGGGCCTCGTTCTTGCGCGAGGTCGCCGACAAGTCGGCCTTCACCGCGTCCGCCTTCCTGCCCTGGGGATCCAGGCCGTTCTGGGTGAAGACGGACGCGGCCTGGGGATGGGCCAACGCCTTGGCGAAGGCTTCGTTCAAAGTATCGACGATCCGGTCCGGCACCGACGACGACGCGAACACGATGAAGCTGACCCGCGGCTGCAGCTCGGCGAATCCCGCCTCGGCGAACGTGGGCGTGTCCGGCAGCAGCGGGCTGCGGGTCGCGCCGGTGACGGCCAGGGCCTTGATCGCGCCGGTCTTGATATGGCCGAGCGCCGGCGACCCCACGCCGCCGGACACGAGCTGGACCTGATTGGCCACGAGGTCGTTGATGGCGGCCGCATAGCCCTGATAGGGCACGTTCACGATGTCGACCCGGGCCTGCTGCTTGATCGACTCCAGCAGCAGGTGGTGCGTGTTGCCGATGCCCAGCGTGCCGTAGTTCAGCTTTCCGGGATGGGCCCGGGCATAGTCCACCATGCCCCGCAAGGTATCCGCCGGCAGCCCCTTGGAAGCGGACAGAACGATGCGGGACTCGGCCAGGTCCACCACCGGCCGCAGGTCGGCGGCCTTGTAGGGCAGCTTCTTGAACAGATGGGGATTGAGCGTCACGATCCCGTCGTCGGCCACCAGCAGGGTGTACCCGTCGGCCGGCGCGCGCAGCGCGGCGCTGGTCGCGATGATCTGGTTGCCCCCCGGGCGATTCTCGACGACCACCGTCTGGCCGAGCGCCGCGGTCAGTTGCTGGGCCACGGTCCGGGCGGCCAGGTCGGCCACGCCGCCGGTCGGATACGACACGATCAACGTGATCGGCTTGGACGGGAACGGCGCCTGCCCGTGGGCGGGCAGGGCCAGGGCACAGCCCAATGCGATCGAGACCTTCGTCATCCACCCCAGTCCTGCTGTCTTGCTGCGTTTCATGCTGTCTCCTCCGGCAATGTCCGGCTTATCCACGACGGTTTCCATTCCTGTAGGGGCCCAGGCAGGCCAGCGCCAGATCGGCGATGGGCGTGGGCACGCCGGCACGGCGCCCCTGGCTGCACAGTTCCCCGATGATCCATTCGACTTCCAGCCGCCTGCCGGCCTCCAGGTCTTCCAGCATGGAGACCTTGGCATCGGGATTGGCCCGGTCGGTGAAACGCATGGCCTTCTCGATCAGGTCCGGCGGCAGAGGAATCGCCAACGCGCGCGCCACCGACGCGGCTTCGCGCATGGCGCGTTCGAGCTGTTCCCGCAGCCGCGCGTCGCCGGTGATCGGCCCGACCGGCTGGCGCGACAGGCAGCACAGCGCGGCGGTGGCCGCCAGCATGATGAATTTCTGCCAGAGTTCCGACACGATGTCCGCCGAAAGCTCGACGGAGAAACCGGCCTCCCGGCCCGCCCGCTGGAACGCCAGCATCGCGGGCGACACCTTGCCGTCCGGATCGCCCAGCGTCAGCGTGGCCGTGGGCGTCTTGCGCTCGATCACCCCCGGCGCGACGATGTGCGACGACAGCAGCACGGTGCCCGGACAGACACTGCCGCGCGCAAGGTGTTCGGCCAGGATCCGGTGGGCCACGATGCCGTTCTGGGTCGTCACGACCAGCGTCCCCGGCCCCACCACGGGCCGGATGGCCTGGGCGGCATCCTGCAGGTCGTAGAGCTTGACGCCGCAGATCACGACGTCCGCCAGTTCCGCGCCGGGCGCATCCGTGGCCAGCAGGTTCGATACCGTGAACTCGTCCTTGCCATGGCGGATCCTCAATCCGTGCTTCCTGATCGCGTCCAGGTGCGCGCCCCGGCAGACCAGGGTCACGTCATGGGAAGCGCGGGCCATCATGGCCCCGAAGTACCCGCCTATCCCGCCCGCGCCAAAGACCACTATCTTCATCGCATGCCCCCGTTCAATCCCTGAAGCCAGGCGCCACCCTGTCGGCCAGCCTGAGCATGGCCGGCCATTCCTTGTGGCCGAGCGGGCTCTTGCCGGTGGAGTATTCGTCCAGCCTGGCATCGCTGAATCCCAGCCTGGCGATCTCCCGCGCGATGCCGGCCGGCGGCAGCCGGGGCTGGCGGCCACAGGCCAGGATGTCGAGCTGCGCCTGGCAGGCCTTCTCCAGGTGCCACATGATGCTGAACGCTTCGGCCACGGTCTTTCCGACCACCAGCGTTCCATGGTTGCGCAGCATCAGGACGATGTTGTCGCCCAGGTCGCGCGCCAGCCGGGCCCGCTCGTCCAGGCTGAGCGCAAGTCCCTCGGACTCGTGATAGCCGATCCGTCCGTGGAAGAGCATGGCATGTTGCGTCAGCGGCAGCAGCCCTTCTTCCAGCGCGGATACCGCCATGCCCGCACGGGTGTGGAGGTGCAGCACGCAATTGGCATCCTCGCGCATGGCATGGATGGCGCTGTGGATGACGAAGCCCGCCTTGTGGACCTCGTGTTCGGAAGGCTCGACCAGCGTTCCCTCCAGATCGACCTTCAGGAGATTCGAAGCCGTGATCTCGTCGAACGCCAAGCCGAACGGATTGAGCAGGAACTGATCGTGCGAACCCGGAACCCGCATGGAAATGTGCGTGTAGATCAGGTCGGTCCAGCCGAAGTGGGCGACCAGGCGATAGCAGGCCGCAAGGTCGACGCGGGCAAGCCGCTCGGACGTCATGCCGGGTGGCGGCTCGCTCCCTCGCCGCGGCAGGCTACCTGTCTCATCCATGTCATTCATGCTTTCTTCTCCGGAAGCAATTCAGCTTACTGAATTGGCGCTAGCATAGCGACAGCGAGAGGCGGCAACAAGAGCATTCTCAGTTCACGTTTACCCTTAATACATGGGCTTTTTCAGCCGTATCTTGCTTTCCAAAATGGCTTTGCATACACTGATTCAGTGTACTGAATTGCAATATCAGGAATGCGAAGGAGACCGCAATGAAACATGACGGCGAAGCGACCGCGCGAACTTCACCGCCCGCGTTCCCGAAGAACCGCTGGCATGTCGCCGGTTTTTCCTGGGAACTCCAGGGGCAGCCCATCGCAAGAACCCTGCTCGGACATCCGGTCGTCCTCTTCAGGGCCGCGGACGGGGTCGCCGCGCTGGAAGACCGGTGCTGCCACCGCCACCTGCCGCTTTCGCTGGGAACGGTCGAAGACCGCGGACTGCGCTGCGGCTATCACGGCCTGCTCTACGACGCGCGGGGAGCCTGTATCGAAGTCCCGGGACAAGCCACCGTTCCCCCCCGCGCCAGGGTCCGAAGCCATCCCCTGCGCGAGCAGAACCAGATCCTCTGGATCTGGCTGGGCGACGACGAGGCCACCGCGCCGCCACCGGACTATGGCGTGCACGACGACGACCGCTATCGCTTCCGCGGCGGCGTCGTCCACTACGACGCTCCCAGCCAGCTGGTGCACGACAACCTGCTGGATCTCAGCCATCTCGCCTATGTGCACCTCAAGACCATAGGCGGCGATCCGGGCCTGCACATGCACGCGCCCATCCAGGTCGAGCAATCCGGCGACACCTTGCGGATCGTCCGCCTGATGCCCGATTCCGATCCGCCCCCCACCTACGGGCTGGCCTGGCCGTTCGCGGGCAAGGTGGACCGCTGGCAGGAAATCGAATTCCACGGCAGCCACCTGCTGATATGGGCCGGCGCCATGGATGCCGGTTCGGGCGCGCTGGACGATCCGGACCGGGGCGGCCTGCACATCCGCGGCTTCCATGGCGTGACGCCGGAAACGGAAACGACCTGCCATTACTTCTGGACGGTCGCCACCAATCCCCATCCCGGCATGCCGGACATGACGGATGCCATCCGCGAGCAGGTCGAACTGACATTCAACGAAGACAAGGCGGTCATCGAAGCCCAGCACCGCAACATGCGGCGGTTCGCCGGCGCCCCGGCGGTCGACATCCGCGTGGACGTCGGCCCCAATCGCGCGCGCCGGCTGCAGGCCGAGGCGGCGTCACGGACGGTCAACGCCCATCAAACGTAAGGAGCAACTCATGTGGATGAAGAACGCCTGGTACGTGGCGGCCTTTTCGAAAGAGGTTCATACGAACCTGCTGGCGCGTACCTTTCTGGGAACCCGTGTCGTCCTGTACCGCCAGGAGGACGGCCAGGTCGCGGCCCTGGAGGACAGCTGCGCGCATCGCCGCCTGCCGCTTTCCTTCGGCCATGTCGAGAACGACCGACTCGTCTGCGGCTACCACGGCATGTCCTTCGGCGCCGACGGGAAATGCACCGGGATACCGGGCCAGGAGCGCATACCGCCGGCCGCGCGCGTACGCGCCTTTCCCATCCAGGAACGGCATGACCTGATATGGATCTGGCTGGGCGATCCGGCCCTGGCCGGACAATCCTCGCCCCCGGACGCGGGCCGCATGAAGCACCCGGACTGGGTGCCCAGCGCGGGCTATTGCCACCTGGAAGCGGACTACCGGCTGCTCAACGACAACCTGCTGGACCTGTCGCACGTCGCCTTCGTGCACGGGCGGACCATCGGCAACACCGCCGTCGCGCAATCGCCCATCAAGGTCAGCCAGCAGGGCAACGTCGTCAGCGTCCATCGCGACGTCGTGGGCGCGCACGCACCGCCGTTCTATGCCCACCTGGGCGGCTTCCGGCAGCCCATCCACCGCTGGCACACCGTGAACTACCACGCTCCTTCCACCTGCATCATCGAGGTCGGCTGCGAGGCGATGCAGCCGGGCGACGGGCTGGGCAGGATAGAGGGCGTCGTCATGCACCTGATCACGCCGGAAACCGAGGACAGCTCCCACTACTTCTGGGCCTTCATCCGCCGGTTCCGCCAGGACGAGCCGGCGCTGACCGAATACATCCGGCAGGCCATCGATGCCACGCACACCGAAGACAAGGTCGTGGTCGAACTGCAGCACGCCGCGCTGACCGCGCCGCAGCGGGAGAATCCCGTCAACCTCGCCATCGTCGTGGACAGCGGTCCCCTGCGCGGCCGCCGCCTGCTGGAGGAGCTGATCCAGCAGGAGCCATCGGCGCCCGCCCCCGAACCCGTGCCCGCCCACCTGGCGGGCTAGCGTTTTCCCACACTGAAGAGAGACAGACATGACAGGAAACCGTGGCGTTGCCTACGTCGGGCAAGGCGTCGTCGAAGTCCGGGAGATCCCCTTCCCGAAACTCGAGAGTCCACAGGGCCGGGCGATCCGCCACGGCGTCATCCTCAAGGTCCTGACGACGAACATCTGCGGCTCGGACCAGCACATGGTCCGGGGGCGGACGACCGCGCCGGCGGGACTCATCCTCGGACACGAGATCACGGGCGAGGTCATCGAGGCCGGCCAGGACGTCGAGTTCCTCCGCAAGGGCGACATCGTCTCGGTGCCGTTCAACGTCGCCTGCGGCCGATGCCAGACCTGCAAGGAACAACAGACCGGCGTCTGCCTGACCGTCAACCCGGCGCGCGCCGGCGGCGCATACGGCTATGTCGACATGGGCGGCTGGATAGGCGGGCAGGCGGAATACGTGATGATCCCCTACGCCGACTTCAATCTGCTGAAGCTGCCCGGGCGCGAACGCACCCTGGAGAAGATCCGCGACCTGACCTGCCTGTCCGACATCCTGCCCACCGGCTACCACGGCGCGGTGACCGCGGGGGTCGGGCCGGGCAGCACCGTCTACGTCGCCGGCGCGGGACCGGTCGGGCTCGCGGCCGCCGCCTCGGCCCGCCTGCTGGGCGCCGCGGTGGTCATCGTCGGCGACGTCAATCCCGCGCGCCTGGACCATGCGCGCAAAGTGGGGTTCGAGACCGTCGACCTGTCGCGCGATGCCTCCCTGGGCGATCAGATCGCACAGATACTGGGCGTGCCGGAGGTCGACAGCGCCGTGGACGCGGTGGGCTTCGAGGCGCGTGGCCACGGTCACGAGGGCGCGCGCCACGAAGCGCCCGCCACCGTGCTGAACTCGCTGATGGAGATCACCCGCGCGGCCGGGAAGATAGGCATTCCCGGCCTGTACGTGACCGACGACCCGGGTTCGGCCGACCCGGCGGCGCGCAAGGGCGCATTGAACGTCCGGTTCGGGCTGGGCTGGGCGAAATCGCACAGCTTCTTCACCGGACAGACGCCCGTCATGAAATACAACCGCGCGTTGATGCAGGCCATCCTGTGGGACCGCATCCGGATCGCGGACATCGTCGGCGTGGAGCTCATCTCGCTCGACGAAGCGCCGCGGGGCTATGCCGAGTTCGACGCGGGCGCGCCGAAGAAATTCGTCATCGATCCCCACGGCATGACGAAGAAGCATTGAGCGAAGCGCGGTGAAGGGCCGGACCGGGGCTGGGATAGCTTTGTCCCGCCCGGCCGCCGGACTTGCCACGTTTGGACGGATACTGCGGCTTTCCCTTCCCCCTGCCGCCATGACCCTCGCCGTCCTCGCCAGTTGCGCCCTGACCGGCATCGACGCGCCGCCGGTGCGCGTCGAGGTCCACCTCGCGCCCGGCCTGCCGTCCTTCACCATGGTCGGGCTGGCCGACACCGAAGTGCGAGAAAGCCGCGAGCGCGTGCGGGCCGCGCTGCTCAGCTCCGGCTTCGACTTCCCGGCGGGCCGGCTGACCGTCAACCTCGCGCCCGCCGACCTGCCCAAGGAATCGGGCCGCTTCGACCTGCCCATCGCGGTGGGCGTGCTGCTGGCATCCGGGCAGATCGCCATGCCCTCGCTGGCGGGCCGCGATCGTGCGCGGGACGCGATCCCGCCACTTGCCCGGCTGGTGCTGGCCGGCGAACTGTCGTTGACCGGCGCGGTGGTGCCCATCTCGGGCGCCCTGGCCATCGCCCTGTCCTTGTCGCGGCGCCAGCCCGGCGCCGAGCTGCTGCTTCCCGCCGCCAGCGCCGGGCAGGCGGCGCGGGTACCGGGCCTGCGGGTCTACGGCGCCGCCACATTGCGGGCCGTCGTGGCCCACCTCGAGGAAAAACACGTGCTGGCCGCCACGGCCTGCCATCCCGACACGGCGGCCGGCACACCGCCCTGCCTGTCCGACGTCAAGGGCCAGTACGGCGCGCGGCGCGCCCTGGAGATCGCGGCGGCCGGCGGCCACAACCTGCTGATGCTGGGGCCGCCGGGTTCGGGCAAGAGCATGCTCGCCCAGCGCCTGCCCGGCCTGCTGCCGCCCCTGCGCCACGGCGATGCGCTGGAAGCCGCCGCCATCGCCAGCCTTGCTCCCGGCCCGGCCCCGCCCTTCGGCCTGCGGCCCTTTCGCGCACCGCATCATTCCGTGTCCGGTGCCGCGTTGGTCGGCGGCGGCACCCGCCCCCGGCCGGGAGAAATCACCTACGCCCATCTCGGGGTGCTATTCCTGGACGAATTGCCCGAATTCGGCCGGCATGTGCTCGACACCCTGCGTGAACCGCTGGAAACCGGCCGGGTCTCCATCGCGCGGGCCCGGCATCGTACCGACTATCCGGCACGTTTCCAGCTCGTGGCCGCAATGAATCCTTGCCGATGCGGCTGGCATGGCAGCAGCTTGAAAGCGTGCACTTGCACACCCGACCAGGTGGCCGCGTATCGCGCCCGGCTGTCCGGCCCCCTGCTCGACCGCATCGACCTCCAGGTCGACGTCCCCGCCGCCGGCGACGACTGGACCGATCTGCCGCCCGGCGAGCCCACCGCCGCCGTGCGCCAGCGTGTCGAAGCCGCCCTGGATTGGCAGCATCGCCGCCAGGGCTGCGCCAACGCGGCGCTCGCGCCCGGGCAGGTGGACATCCACTGCCTGCCCGATGCCGCCGCCCGCGCCTTGTGGAAGCAGGCCATGAAACAGTTCGCGTGGTCGGCGCGCACCGCGCACCGGGTGCTGAAGGTGGCCCGGACGGTGGCGGACCTGGCGGAATCGGCCGTGATCGGGAGCCCGCACATGGCGGAAGCGGTACAGCTCCGGCGGCCGTTGCGCGAAGGATAGGCAAGGCCCCGCCGCAGTCCGTCAACAATCAACATCCCCTCTCGACCAGAGATTCGATGTGGTCCTACAATCGCGGACGCTCAAACATGCTCCGGGTTGTTCATCCCTCATGACCTCCTGCCTTTTTGTTGGACGAGATACGATTCCCATCGGTCGGGATGACACCCCGACCCCGGCCATCCGCCCGGTGCGACATGAGCGTTGAGTTCGTCATCGGGGTGCTGAATACGTCGATGTCGGCGATCTTCGGCGCGAGCCTGCTGGCCCTTTGGTACTACCAGCGCGAACTGGGCTATATCGCGATCCTCGTCTTTTCGTACGCGGTACGAATCCTGTCTTTCGGCAGCCTATATGCCGCCTTCGCCCTGGACATGCTGGAACTGCGCATGGTGGCCAATGCGCTGATCCTGGCGGCCACGGCGCTGCTGTCCGTCGCGATTTCCAAGCGGCTTCGGCTCCGGCCCCACTACGGCAGCCTGGCGGCCATCACGGCGATCTCGCTGGCAGGCGGATGTTTCTTCGTGTTCGTCGAAGACAACCTGCCCATCCGGGCCGCCGTGATCAACCTGGGACTCGCCGCGATCTGCTTCGTGATGCTGGCCGACCTGACCCGGCGCCATCGACGCACTCCGGTCGAACAACTGCTGCTCGGCCAGATCGCCATCGCGTTCCTGAGTTTCGTCTCCCGCCCCCTGACTTTCCTGATTCCCGGCATCGACCCCGCCCAATCCGAAGCCGTGTACTGGATCGTGGTGTCGATCTCGGACACGCTGATCTGTTCGACCCTGGCGGCGGCCATCTTCGCGGTCATCGCCGTCGACGTGATGGACCGGTTCAAGGCGGAAGCACAGATCGACATGCTGTCCGGCCTGTTCAACCGCCGCGGCTTCGAATCCCGCGCCCTGCCCATGCTGGCCCGGCAGACCGGCGCGGCGCCCGCCGCCCTCATCCTGACCGACCTGGATCACTTCAAGTCGATCAACGACCGCTTCGGGCATCTCGACGGCGACAAGGTCATCCGGACCTTCTCCGACATCCTGAAAGACAAGGCGCCGCGCGATGCCATCGTCGGGCGCATCGGCGGCGAGGAATTCGCGATACTCCTGCCGCCGGGATTGGCCGCCGCCGCCCACGCCATGGCCGATACCGCCCGATCCGCGTTCAAGGCCACGGCGCCCGCCATCTTCGCGCACGCCTTCCACCCGACCGCGAGCTTCGGGATCGCCATTGCGCGCGCCGGCGACAATCTCCTGGGCCTGATGGAGCGCGCCGACCACGCGCTGTACCGGGCGAAGAACGAGGGACGGGACTGCGTCCGGTAGGCGTGGCGGCTTGCCTATGCGGCCGTCGTTCGTTTGCGCGGGAAAACGTCAAGCGCAACCGCCGGCTCGATGGCGGCCCGGGTTCGATTTCGTCCCGAGCTCTTGGCTTCGTAGAGCAGCCTGTCGGCCCGCTCATAGAGCTGCACCAAGCCTTCATCACCCAAGGCACTCACCACGCCCATGCTGGCGGTGACAGGCCGTGCGAGACCCGGAACCTTATCGGCGACAACCGCGGGGATCGCCTGTCGCCGTCGCTCGGCCTCGACACCGGCATCGTCGCCGCGCAAGAGAAGCACGAACTCTTCTCCGCCAAGGCGGTATGCCGCAACGTCCGGGCCGGCCTGGATGGCGCTGGCCACGGCCTTGAGCACCGCGTCTCCCACCGCATGCCCGTTCAAGTCATTGATCGCCTTGAAATGATCGAGATCGATGGCGGCCAGCGTACCGAAGCCTTCGGCTCGACGCTGCGCGAACTGTCTCTCCAGCGCCCGCCGGTTGAACAATCCCGTCAATGAATCGGTTTCGGAAAGCCGTTCAAGCAAATAGGCTTCGGTGCGTGCGCGATCCCGCTCCCGCCTCATGGTCACGAAGCGGTCCGCCACGCCCAGCGTCGTGAAGAGGACTTCGCACAGGCAACCGGCGTAGAACATGAGCATGGCGTCCGCGCTGTGGAACCAGGGGGTCACCCCCGTCACCAGGCGGACCAGTCCGACCAGCACCATGGGTGTGTATCCCACCGCCTGGAATTTCGCGGCACGGCTTCCGCGACGCAGCGCATCGATCATCGACAGAATGAACACAACCAGGACCGGCGCGAACGCGGCCGTGTAGGCACTCGATTGCATGGGCCGCGCAACGAACGGGAACGCCGCGTGAAATGCACTCAGGAATATTGCCCACACCGCGCAATACGGCAGCATGCGCCGAAGCACGGGGTGCATCAGTCCAGGCTCGATAAAGCTGTAGGTGAACATCGTGCCGGAAGCGACGGTCGCTCCGAAGATCACCGTCGTCATCCAGCTCAACGTCATCGCGGGCGGGTCGAAAAGCACGACCGCGATGTTCGACGAGACCAGCAAGGTCATCAGCAGCGACAGCGTAAGCGCCGAGTGCCAGAGCACGAACGGTTTGCGCAGTACCTGATAGAACGCCGCATTGAAGATCAGCGGCATGATGAGCATGCCCGCAAGCGCGGAAACGATGACCAGGAGCCGCGAGGCACCGGCGCCATCGCCCGCGGCATCCTTGGACGCCAGATGGGCTTTCTCCAGCGTCATCCGGTGGCTGGGCAGGTCGATGGCGACGACGACCTGCTTCGTCGCGCGCGTTACCTCGGACAGGGAAGCCTTGAAGTACCCGCCGACCATTGAACTGGACAAGGCGGCGGCGGGAATCGTGCTTTTCCGGATCGCGCCATCCTGGTCGATCGCAAGCAGATGCACCGCCTCGAGCGCGCTGCGCCGCGAGAGGAAATACCGGGGAAGGGGGTCGGCCGGGCTGAGATCGAAACGAAGCAGCACCCGCTCCGCATCGATGGAAAATTCCCGGTCGGCACAGGACCATCGTTCGTCCGATCGGGCCATCGCGACGATGTCATCCGACAATCCGCCGGATGCCCAGCAAGCGCTGCGGACGTCGGCGAAATCAGCCGCGCTGGCCGGCCCGACGCGGAGGTGCGCCAGTATCGCCACGAACAGCGATACCGCCAAGACACACCTTCGAAAGCAACCCCACGCCATAACGTCTCGACAGCGCAACAAGATTTCGGTGCAGTCAATCGCGTCCGGCATCAGCTTGGCAGAGCAGTCGCCCGATTGACCGGAAGCAGGGCGGCAGGGCGCTGGGCTGCTAGACGCGGCAGTTTAGCAAACGCCCGCTTACGGCCACCGCGGCCGGGTCCATGAGATGGCCGTCGATGCCGGGGTCGATCCGCCGGAAGCCGGTCCGTCGGTCCATCTGACCGAGGGCCGGCCCAACCGGTAGTACCATGCACGCTTGCCGGCCGCCCGCCGCGTCCGGCCGTCGATACGTGCAAGGGAAGATCCACAGCGCATGCGCTCCATAGGCCGCACACGAAGTCTGTCCGAAGAACTCGTGCAGCTCATGTCCGAGAAGATCCACGGCAAGGTGTGGAAGCCGGGCGACAAGCTGCCGACGGAAGCCGAGATCATGCAGGAGTACGGCGTCAGCCGCACGGTGGTGCGCGAGGCCATCTCGCGCCTGCAGGCGGCGCGCATGGTCGAGACCCGGCACGGCATCGGCACCTTCCTGCTGGAACCGCCGGTGGCGCCGCTGCGGCTCGATGCCCGGGACGCGGTCACCATGCTGGACGTGATGGCGGTGCTGGAGCTGCGCATCACGGTCGAGACCGAGGCCGCCCGCCTGGCCGCCGAGCGGCGCACCGAGCAGGACCTGGCGGAGCTGCGCCGCACGCTGGCGGCGTTCGAGGCGCAGATCGAGCCGGGCGGCGACACCGTCGCGGCGGACCTGGCCTTCCACCAGCAGGTGGCGATCGCCACCGGCAACCGCTATTTCCACGAGATCCTGGCGCAAATGGGCGCCACCATCATTCCCCGGACGCGGGTCGATACCGCCGAACTGGCGCGCGACGACCGGCGGGCCTACCTGGCGCGCGTGCATCGCGAGCACCAGGCGATCTACGAGGCCATTGCCCGCCAGGACGGGGACGCCGCCCATGCCGCGATGCGAACCCACCTGGCCCGGAGCCGGGAGAAGCTGCGGCAGGCCTATGCCGCCGGCCAGGGCGGCGAGGCGGCGGCCGCCACCTAGTGTGCTGTCCCGCAGGGACGGCGCATGGCGTCGCCCGATCATTGCCTTCGCGCATCTTAAGTTGTACGATGACTGACGACATATCACTCACCACCCCCTTCCACCACCGGATTCCGTCATGACCCCTCAAGAGCTGAAGGCCACGATTTCCCAGGGATTGCTCTCTTTTCCCGTCACCGATTTCGACCAGAACGGCGATTTCGCGCCCAAGGGCTACGCCGCCCGGCTGGAATGGCTGGCCCCCTACGGGGCCAGCGCGCTGTTCGCGGCGGGCGGCACGGGCGAGTTCTTTTCGCTGACGCCGGCCGATTATTCGGCCGTGGTGAAGACGGCCGTGGACGTGTGCGAGAACCGCGTTCCCATCCTGGCGGGCGCCGGCGGCCCCACCCGCACGGCCATCGCCTATGCGCAGGAAGCGCAGCGCCTGGGCGCCAAGGGCGTCCTTTTGATGCCCCACTACCTGACCGAGGCCAGCGAAGCCGGCATCGAGGCCCACGTGGCAGAGGTCTGCAAGTCGCTGGACATAGGGGTGATCTTCTACAACCGCGCCAACTCGCGGCTGGGGCCGGCGGCGCTGTCGCGCCTGGCGGACCGCTGCCCCAACCTGATCGGCTTCAAGGACGGCATGGGCGACATCGAGGCCATGGTGCGCGTGCGTCGCGGCCTGGGCGACCGCTTCGCCTACCTGGGCGGGCTGCCGACGGCGGAGGTCTACGCGGCGGCCTACAAGGCGTTGGGCGTACCCGTGTACTCGTCGGCCGTGTTCAACTTCATTCCCAAGACCGCGATGGCGTTCTACCACGCCGTAGCGCGGGACGACGCGCAGACCATCGGCCGGCTGCTGGACGATTTCTTCCTGCCCTACCTGGAAATCCGCAACCGCCGCGCCGGCTACGCGGTCAGCATCGTCAAGGCCGGCGCTCGCCTGGTCGGCCGCGACGCGGGCCCGGTGCGCGCGCCGCTGACGGACCTGGACCAGGACGAGATGCAACGCCTGGCGGCGCTGATCGAGAAGGTGGGCGGGCAGTAGGCGCCACGGCCACGCCGATACGGGGGGCGCCGGCGCGGCGCCCATGGGAGATGAGCGACGGCCTGGTGTTTCGCGCTATCCTTGCGGGGACCCGCACCGGGCCTGCCCGGCGCCTTGTTACACCCTTGCCCGCCGCCTCGTGCCCCCACGCACCGCAATGCACCGACTCCCACCGCCCTTCCCGTTCGCCCCGCTCCCCCGGGGAGCCGCCTGATGGGCGTCTTCCACATCTATTTCTCCATTCTCAGCCTGCTGGCCCCGCTCATGGTGGTCATCGGCGTCGGCACCACCTGGGGCAAGCTGGGACACGCCTTCCCGGCGCAGTTCGTCACGGTGCTGGCCACCACCGTCACCACGCCGGCGCTGGTGTTCAATACCCTGGTCACGACCCAGCTCAGCAACGAGATCATGGCCACGGTCGCGGGCGCCACGGTGCTGGCGCTGGCCCTGTGCATGGGCATCTCGGCGCTGGCGCTCAGGCTGTGCAAGCTGCCGGTGCGCAAGCTGCTCCAGACCACGACCTTCCCCAACGCCGGCAACCTGGGGCTGCCCATCACCCACCTGGCCTTCGGCGACGCCGGCCTGTCGACCTCGATCGCGTTCTTCGCCGTCTGCTCGTTCATCCAGCACACCGTGGGCGTGCGCACGCTGCCCAGCGCCAACGGCATGCCGGCGGCGTGGAAAAGCCCCATCCTGATCGCCTCGGTGCTGGCCGTGGCCTGCCGCCTGTTCGACTACACCCCGCCCCGGTGGATCATGGAGTCGGCCCAATTGCTGGGCAGCATGACCGTGCCGCTGATGCTGCTGGGACTGGGCCACGCGCTGGCGCTGATCCCCGCGGCAGGCCTGCGGCTGGGCGGCATCATCGGTGCCATCCGGCTCGTGGTGGGCCTGGCCACCGGCGCGGCGGCGGCCTGGCTGGTCGGGCTGCCGGCCGACATGATCGGCAACATGGCCCTGCAGATGGGCATGCCCTGCGCGGTGGTCAGCTATATGTACGCGCGCCGCTATACCGACATGGGCGACACGGCGGCGGGCGCCGTGCTGATCTCGACCGTGGTGTTCCTGATCCTGGCGCCCTTCCTGCTCTGGCTGCTGGGTTCGCCCGTGGCGGGCTGAGCCGGCACGCTCAAGTCCCGGGCATCGGGGCCGTTAATCCGGGCATGCTCCGCCCGGAACCCACGCCATGCCGCCCGTCACCCCCATTTCCGCGTCGTTGTCGATCTCGCACCTGCGGCTGCCAGGCGAGGCGGAAGGCCAGGCAGCCGCTCCGGCGGCCGATGCCTCGGCCGTCCTGCGGGGCCTGGGCGTCCCGGCCGGCGAAAGGGCCAAGGACAAGGCCGCCGAGGCGGACGGCGGCGACAGCAGCGACTCCTTTGCGGTGAAGGCGCTGAAAAAGCGCATCAAGGAATTGCAGAAACAACTGGCGCAGGCCCAGGCGGAAATGGAGCGGCTGCGCGCCAGCGCCATGCCGGCCGAGGCCAAGGCCCGGGCCGTGGCCTCGGCGCAATCCCGGATCAACAGCCTGGCCGGCGCGCTGCAGACGGCGATGACCGAACTGGCCAAGGAACTCGAACGGTCGGGGGAAAGCGCCGCCGGCTCGCTGGTGGATACCCAGGCCTGAACGGCTAGCGACGCTCGCCGGCCGCGTCCACGGATGCCAGCGCCGCGCCGACGGCGTTCTGCCCGCGGCCCGCATCCGGTGCGCCGGACGCCGGGCGAGGCCATGCGGTCCGGTCGCGCATGGCCGGATCGGCCTTGAGCAGCTCGGCGATGAATTCGATGACCACGCGCGTGCGCAAAGGCAGATTGCGGCGCGACGGATAGACGATGTAGAGCGGCAGGCGCGCCGGTGGAAACTCCGGCAACAGCGAGACCAATCGCCCCGTTCGCAGGTCGTCCGCCACCATCAGGTGCGACAGGATGGCGATGCCATTGCCGCCCAGCACGGCCTGGTGCACGGCCGACGCATTGTTCGCCCGCAGCCGGCACGGCACGTTCACCGAGAACTGCCCCTCGGACGCCTCGAACCACCAGGTATCGTCCTTGCCCCACCGGCTGTAGACCACGCACTCGTGGTTGCGCAGGTCCTGGGGAGACCGGGGCAACGGCCGGCCGGCCAGATAGGACGGCGCGGCCACCAGGAATGCCGAGGTCATGCCCACCCGCCGCGAGATCAGCGAACTGTCGTCAATGGGTCCCAGGCGCACTTCGAGATCCAGGCCGTCCTCGATGAGGTTGCTGGTGCTGTCGCGCACCACCATGTCCAGGCTCAGGCTGGGATGGCTGTCGAGCAACGCACGCGCGTGGCCGCATATATGCAGGGCCAGCGGCGCGGGCAGGCTCAGCCGGACCTTGCCGGTCGGCCGGGCCTGGGCCGGGCTGGCGGAGACGCTGAGGCTTTCGGCGGCTTCGACCAGATTGCGGGCCGCCGGCAACAGATTACGTCCTTCCTCGGTCAGGACCACGCCGGTCGTGCTGCGCTGGACCAGCCGCATGCCGACGTGTTCCTCCAACGCGCGCACCTGCCGGGAAACGGCGGGCTGGGTGACGCCGCGTTCGCTGGCGACCACCGAGAACGAGCCGGTTTCCGCGACGCGCAGGAAAGCGAGGAGCGAGGAAATCAGATCCATGGCGAGCTTCCCAGGATACGCCCGTGCGCGGGCCGCGCTTTCATACTTTTTCTACGAACGATTATACGGTCGGCGCTCCTAGTGCCACGGGTCGTTAGTCCCTAGCATTCGCTCGACATGCAGGTAGACCCACACGTACAGGTAGCAGCGATGAACACGCAATCGGAATTGCCCACCGGCCCCAGCAAGGCCGAGATGATGCAGGCGGTCAGGGAACTGCTGGACTTCATCGGCGGCCGTCCGCTCGGCCCCGAACTGGAGGCCGCATTGAACGAGCGCTACGGCGCGCGCACCGAAGGCTATGCCCGCCTGCTGGCGCTGCTGCGCCGCGGCATGGACGAGGGCTGGTCCTGCTATGCCGAAATAGACGGCCCCGACTATCGACGGGGCCGGATCGCCCATGCCTCGCCCGACACGGATGGATTCACGGTGGAAAGCGGCTGCCTGCGCAACGTGCCGGGCCACTATCACCGGCACCCGCTGGGCGAGATCAACATGATCGGCCCCGTGGACGAGACCGGCCGCTTCTGCGGCGCCGGCGCGGGCTGGAAGGTCTTTCCGCCCGACAGCTCGCACTTCCCTACCGTCACGGGCGGCAGGGTCACCATGCTGTTCTTCCTGCCCGGCGGCCAGATCGAATACAGGAACCCGCCTTCGGCGCCCTGAACGGCGCCTCTCTTGCAGCACCCCGGTTCCCATCTCAACGTTCCACATCCAGGGGTATCCATCATGCACGTCAAATGGTTCGCGTTGCCGTTCGCAATGCTTTTGGGAATGTCCGCCCACGCCGCGGACAAGGTGAAGATAGGTTTCATCAGCACGCTGTCCGGACCTCTGGCGGCGCTGGGAACGGAAATCCGGGACGGATTCCGGCTCGGCCTGGACGAGACCGGCAACCGGATCGGCGGCCTGCCCGTCGAGGTGGTGGAAGGCGACGACCAGGCCAACCCGGTCGTCGGCAAGCAACTTGCCGACAAGTTCATCAAGCGCGACAAGGTCGATTTCATGACCGGCGTGGTGTATTCGAACGTGATGATGGCGGTGGGCGCGCCCACCTTCGCGGCCAGGACGTTCTACATCAGCGCCGCGGCGGGGCCCGCCTCGCTGGCCGGCGCGCAGTGCAATCCGTACTTCTTCGGGCTGGCCTGGCAGAACGACGGCCAGAGCGAGGCCATGGGCCGCCACATGAGCGACAAGGGTTATAAGCGCGTGGTCATCATGGCGCCCAACTACACGGGCGGCAAAGAAAACCTGGAAGGCTTCAAGCGCACCTTCAAGGGCAGCGTGGCCGACGAGATCTACGTCAAGCTGGGCGAACTGGACTTCGCGTCCGAGATCGCCAGGATCCGCGCCCAGAAGCCGGATGCGCTGTTCTTCTTCCTGCCCGGCGGCATGGGCATCAACTTCATCAAGCAGTTCCAGGCCGCCGGGCTGGCGCGCGAGGTGCCGTACTTCGTGCCGGGGTATTCCGCCGACGAGGACACCATCCAGGCGCTGGGCGAGGCGATGGTCGGCCTGCAGAATTCGTCGCACTGGGCCTGGGACCTGGACAACGCCGCCAACCGCAACTTCGTCGCGCGCTTCCAGCAGCGCTACGGCCGGCTGCCGTCGATGTACGCCTTCCAGGGCTATGACGTGGTGCGCCTCTTGGACCGCGCGGTGGCCGACGTGAAGGGGAACATCGGGGACAAGCGCGCGCTGCACGACGCCATCGCCGCGGCCCGGTTCGAGTCCGTGCGGGGCGCCTTCAAGTTCAACACCAACCAGTTCCCGATCAACGATTTCTATCTGCGCGAGGTGCGCAAGGACGAGTCCGGCCGCGTCACCAACAAGACGGTCGGCAAGATCATGACCGCGCACACCGACAGCTATGCCGGCGCCTGCAAGATGAAAAACCCCTGACCGGACCACGAGGATTCAACCATGGCAACTCCCAAGATACTCGCTTTCGCCGGCAGCTCGCGCGGCGCGTCGCTGAACAAACTGCTGCTGGCGGTGGCGGCCGACGGCGCCCGCGCCGCCGGCGCCGAGGTCACGCAGGTCGACCTGCGCGACTATCCCATGCCGATCTACGACGGCGATGACGAGATGCGGTCCGGCGTGCCCGACAACGCGCTGGTCCTGCGCGGCCTGATCGCCGAGCACGACGCCCTGCTGGTCGCCACGCCCGAGTACAACGGATCGATCAGCGCCCTGCTCAAGAACGCGCTGGACTGGTGCTCGCGTCCCATCGACGGCGAGGACGGCCTGCTTCCCTACCGGGGGAAGATGGTCGCGCTGCTGGCGGCCTCGATGAGCCCGTTCGGCGGCATCCGCGCGGTCACCCATGCGCGCGGCATCTTCAACAAGATGGGCGCGATCGTGCTGCCCGACGAAGTGCTGCTGCCGCAGGCCCAGCATGCCTTCGATGCCGGCGGCAACCTGCTGAACGAAACCTCGCGCCAGCTCGCCCGCCAACTGGGAGCGGCGCTGGCCGCGAAGGCGGGACGAGGCGTCTCATGAGCACGGTCATCGAGTCCGCGCTGAACGGCGTCCAGTTCGGCCTGATGCTGTTCCTGCTGGCCGCGGGCCTGACGCTGGTGTTCGGCATCATGGACATGATCAACCTTGCCCACGGCTCGCTGTACATGTTCGGCGCCTACCTGACCGCCGCGCTGGTGGAGCCCACCGGTTCGTTCCTGCTGGCGATGCTGCTGGCGATGCTGGCCACCGCGGCCATCGGCATGCTGCTGGAGACGACCGTGCTGCGCACGCTGTACCAGCGCGATCACCTGTCGCAGGTGCTGGCGACGTTCGCGCTGATCCTGATCGGCAACGAGGCCGTGCGCATGATCTGGGGCCCGCAGCCGCGCCGGCTGGCGCTGCCCGAACTGTTCTCGGGCCCGGTCGACCTGGCGGGCATCCAGTACCCGTCCTATCGCCTGCTGGTGATCGGCGTGGGCCTGGCGGTGGCCCTGCTGCTGTACCTGGTGGTGGCGCGCACGCGCGTCGGCATGTGGGTGAGGGCGGGCGCCTCGAACCGCGAGATGGCGACCGTCATGGGCGTGGACATCAAGCGCCTGTTCACGCTGGTGTTCGGCCTGGGCGCGCTGCTGTGCGCCGTGGCCGGCGCGTTGCTGGGCCCGCTGCTGTCGGTGCAGGTAGGCATGGGCGAGAGCATCCTGATCCTGGCTTTCGTGGTGGTCGTGATCGGCGGCATCGGCTCGATCCGCGGCGCGCTGGCCGGCTCGCTGATGGTGGGCATGGTCGACACCGTCGGCCGCACGCTGGTGCCCGGCGCGCTGGGCACGGTGTTCTCGCCCGCGGTCGCCTCGAACCTGGGGCCGACGCTGGCCTCGATCCTGATCTATGTCCTGATGGCGGCCGTGCTGTTCTGGAAGCCGCAGGGCCTGTTTCCTGCACGGGGGTAACCATGGCACCACTGGACCAAATCCTGGGCCGCCGGACCGGCGCCGTCCTGCTGGCGCTGGCCGTGACCTTTCCGCTGGGCGCGGACTGGCTGGGCCAGGGCTTCTACGTCGACCTGGCCGCGCGCATCATGATCTTCGCACTGGCGGCGTCCAGCCTGAACCTCGTCATGGGCTTCGGCGGCATGGTCTGTTTCGGCCACGCCGCGTTCCTGGGCATAGGCGCCTATACGGTGGCCATCCTGATGGACGCCGGCGTGGACGCGGCCTGGATCGCCTGGCCCGCGGCCACCGCCGCCGCCGCGCTGGCGGCGTGGCTGATCGGCGTGGTCAGCCTGCGCACGCGCGGGGTGTACTTCATCATGATCACCCTGGCCTTCGCGCAGATGCTGTACTACGTGTTCGTCTCGCTGAACGCCTACGGCGGCGACGACGGCATGCCGCTGGCGGCCCGTTCGGCCCTGCCCTTCGGCCTGGACGCCTCGTCCGACCTGACCTTCTACTACGTCGTGCTGGCCATCCTGGCCGTGGCCATGTGGCTGATGCAGCGGCTGGTCAACGCCCGCTTCGGCCGCGCCCTGCAGGCCATCCGCGAGAACGAGACGCGCATGGAGGCCATCGGCTATCCGGTGTTCCGCATCAAGCTCGCGGCCTTCGTCATCGCCGGCGGCGCGGCCGGGTTGGCGGGCGCGCTGGTCGCGAACCAGGCCGGCATGGTCAGCCCCGGCCTGATGTACTGGACGCAATCGGGCTCGCTGATGATCATGGTCATCCTGGGCGGGGTGGGCTACCTGTACGGCGGCGTCGTGGGCGCCGCGCTGTTGCTGGTGGCCGAAGAGTACCTGTCGGGCCTGACGCTGTACTGGCAGCTGCCGCTGGGCATCCTGCTGCTGGCCGCGGTGCTGTACGCCCGCAACGGCGCCCTGAGCCTGGCCACGAGGTGGCGCCATGGCTGATTCCTGCAAGCTGCACGTGTCCGGGCTGGTCAAACGGTTCGGCGGACTGACCGCCACCGACCAGGCCAGCTTCGAAGTCAGGGTGGGTGAGATCCACGCCCTGATCGGCCCCAACGGCGCGGGCAAGACCACGCTGATCCACCAGATCTCCGGGGCGCTGCGGCCGGATGCGGGCACGATCTCGATGGACGGCGCCGACATCACCCGGCTCCCCATGCACCGGCGCGTCGGCCTGGGCCTGGCCCGCTCGTACCAGATCACGAGCGTGTTCAAGTCCTTCAGCGTGCTGGACAACGTGGCGCTGGCGGTGCAGGCGCGCACGGGTGGCGCCGCCGGCTGCTGGCGGCCGGTGCGGCGCGAAGCGGACGTGTATGCGCAGGCCCGGCGCGCGCTCGACCGGGTCGGCCTGGCCGCCCGCGCGGACGCCTTCACCCACAGTCTGTCCCATGGCGAGCAACGCAAGCTGGAGGTAGCCCTGGCGCTGGCCACGTCCCCCAGCCTGCTGCTGCTGGACGAACCCATGGCCGGCATGGGGCCCGAGGAGTCCGAGGCCATGGTGGAACTGCTGCTGGGCCTGCGCGGCGAGATCACCATGCTGCTGGTCGAGCACGACATGCACGCCGTGTTCCGCCTGGCCGACCGCCTCTCGGTCCTGGTCTATGGACGCGTGATCGCCACCGGCTCGCCCGAGGCGATCCGCCGCAACGCCGACGTGTGCCGGGCCTACCTGGGCGACGAGGCAACCGTATGAGCGGCACGACGAGCCACATGGAAAAAGGAGACGCGCCATGGAACCGGTACTGGAAGTGAAGGGCTTGCAGGCCGCCTACGGCAGCAGCCAGGTCCTGTTCGACGTGTCGCTGGACATCGGGGTGGGCGCGATGCGCACCCTGCTGGGCCGCAACGGCATGGGCAAGACCACCACGGTGCGGACCCTGCTGGGCCTGACGCCGTCGCGCGGCGGCGAGGTGCGCTTTCTCGGCCAGCGCATCGACCGCCTGTCGCCCCACCGCATCGGCCGCCTGGGCATCGCGGTCGTACCGGAGGGCCGGCAGATCTTCCCCAACCTGAGCGTGCGCGAGAACCTGACGGCTTTCGCCGCCAACCGCAGCCGCCAGGCCGAGCCCTGGACGCTGGACCGCATCTACGCCCTGTTTCCGCGCCTGCGCGAGCGCGAGCGGAACATGGGCAACCAGTTGTCGGGCGGCGAACAGCAGATGCTGGCCATCGGCCGCGCCCTGATGACCAACCCGCACCTGCTGATCCTGGACGAAGCCACCGAGGGCCTGGCGCCGCTGATCCGGCAGGAGATCTGGGACTGCCTGGCCGCGCTGCGGCGCGCCGGGCAGACGCTGCTGGTGATCGACAAGTACGTCGAGCGCCTGATCGCCATCGCGGACCGGCACACTATCATCGAACGCGGACGCGTGGCGTGGGAAGGCAGTTCGGGGGAGCTTGGCGCCGACCCGGCCATCTGGCAACGCTACGTGGGTCTCTGACCGCGCGCTTCGCACACGGCACCTGGAGCAATGACATGAAACACGTATCGATGGCCGGACTGAGCGAGATGCAGCGCTACTGGCTGATCACCGGCAGCGTCGGGCCTCGCCCCATCGCGCTCGTCACCAGCCTGGATGCGGACGGCCTGTGCAATGCCGCGCCGTTCAGCGCGTTCAACTACATGGGGGAGGATCCGCCGCTGTTCGCCATCGCCGTGGTCGCCTACGGACAGGAGAGCCACCGGCCGGGCGAGGCCAAGGACACGCTGCGCAACATCCGCGAACGCGAGGAATTCGTGGTGAACATGGTGGACGAGGACATCGTCGACAAGGCGGTGCTGTGCGGCAGCGATTTTCCCGCGCACGTCTCGGAGGCCGAAGCGGTGGGCTTCACGCTGGCGTCCTGTACCGCCGTGCGGGTGCCGCGCATCGTGGAAGCGCCGATCTCCTGGGAATGCCGGTTGTTCCGCGTCCTGGACATCTCGACCCAGCGGGCCATCGTCTTCGGCGAGATCCTGGCGATGAACTTCCGCGACGATCTGCTGGACGAACAGGCGCTGCGCGTGAACGTCGGGCGCTTCGCCCCGGTAGGCCGGCTGGGCGGGCCGAACTACTGCCTGACCCGCGAGCGGCGCCGCATCCCCGTGCCGACCTACATGCCGGCCACGGGGCAGCCCCGGGAGTGACGCCGGCGCGCGGCGCGCGCTACCAGACGATGCAGAACCCCTGCTCCAGCAGCGCTGACGGCAGGGTGGCCGCGCGCGCCAGCCCCACCGCCCCGAACGCGGCAACCGCCACGCCGCCGGCGATACGCCAGGCCGGCAGCCGCGCGCGGCGGCGCAGCCAGCCGGCGGCGCCGGACAGCGCGACCAGGTTGGGCAGCGTGCCCAGGCCGAAGGCCGCCATCGTCAGGGCGCCGGCCGCCGCGCTGCCCGCCACCAGCGCCACCGCCAGCACCCCCAGCGACATGCCGCAAGGCATCCAGCCCCAGGCCAGGCCGGTCAGGAAGCGTTCCAGCAGCGGCCGCCCGGCAACGCTCGCACGCACGAAACGGCCAGCGGGCGAGCGGGCGACAGCCCCGGCCGCGCCGGTCCAACCCCGCACCAGCGCGGCGCGCCACGCGCCGGCTGCCCGGCCGCCCGCCGCCGCGCGGGGCCAGGCCGCGCGCGCCACCAGCGCCACGCCGTAGACGCACAGCAGCGCCGCCCCGAAGACCAGCGCGCCGCGCTGTAGCGGCAGCCAATCCCGGCTCCAGATGTTGCCCCCCAGGCCGCCCGCCACCGCGCCCAGCAGCGCGTAGGAAGCGATGCGGCCTGCGTGCATGACCAGGGCCTCCAGCCCCAGCCGCCAGGGCGCCGCGCGCCGCAGCACCGCCAGCCGTTCGCCGTGGCGGTGCTCGACCGCCATCACCAGTCCGCCGCACATGGCGGCGCAGTGCACGCCGCCCAGCAGGCCGAGCAGGAATACGCTGGCCAGCGCCGGCCAGCCGGTGAATACCCACCCGCTCACGCCCCGCCCCCTCGGCCGCCGCGCATCATGGCAGGTCGTCCACGTCGCTGCCGTCCGGCCCCGCGCCGCCGCCCGCCAGGTACAGCGTGATGGCGCTGGACACCCCGGCGATCGCCCACAGGAGGAAGAAAGCCACGGTATAGAACGCCTCGCGCGACATCTCGACCGGGCGCCCGACCAGGGTCAGGCCGCGCGGATCGAGCAGGGTGAAGACGACCAGCGCGGCGCCGGCGCTGGCCAGGAAGGCCGGCCACAGCACCCACATGCTGACGCGGCGCCATTTCATGGCGCACGCTCCACCACCAGCCCCCGCTTGACCACCGTATCGACGACCGGAGGATCGTCATGTGTCACCGCGAGAACGATGGTCACGATGCAACCCAGCATCGCCAGGGCGGGCCCCGCCATCAACAGCCAGGGCCAGGGTTCCTTCCACCAGGGTCCCGCATCCTTCTGCTCTTGCATCCCGCACCTCGCTTTGTCCATTCAAGGAACGATGAAACTCGACGTCTCGCGCAGCCCGTCCGCGCCGCGGTCGTCGCGCACGACGAACTCGATCCGGTACGTGCCCGGCCGCGCCTCGTCCACCGGCAGCGTCACCCGCACCGGCCACAGTCGGTTCGAGGCGGGCGCCAGTTCGATGTCCGTGCCGCCATCGGCGCCCTGCACCCGCAGCTGCGGCAGGCCCTGCACGTCCAGCCGCACGCGCAGGGCGCGCTCGGTCGCGTTCATGAGCTGCAACTGGTAGACGTTCTCGATCATGCCGCCCTCGGCCTCGCGCGCCAGCACCGAGCGGTCGCGGATCACGTCCACGCGCAGCGGCTGCCGCGCCGCCAACAGGCCCACGAACACCGCCGCCAGCGCCAGCCAGATCGCGCCGTACACCAGCACGCGCGGGCGCAGCAGGCGGCGTCGCGCCTGTTTCGCGTCCAGCCGCAGCTCGATGGCGCGTTCGGACGCATAACGGATCAGGCCGCGTGGATACTGCATCTTGTCCATGACCTGGTCGCAGGCGTCGATGCAGGCGCCGCAGCCTATGCACTCGTATTGCAGGCCATCGCGGATGTCGATGCCGGTGGGGCACACCTGCACGCAGATGCTGCAATTGACGCAATCTCCCAGGCCCGCCTGGCGCGGGTCGATCTTGCGCGACCGGCTGCCCCGGGGATCGCCCCGCACCGGGTCGTAGGTGACCACATAGGTGTCGGGGTCCACCATCACGCTCTGGAAGCGCGCGTAAGGGCACATGTACTTGCAGACCTGCTCGCGCATGAAGCCCGCGTTGCCCCAGGTGGCGAAGCTGTAGAACACCAGCCAGAACCATTGCCAGGGACCCAGCGCGCCCTGCAGCGCCTGGCCAGCCAGTTCGCGGATGGGGCTGAAATAGCCGATGAAGGTGAACCCGGTCCAGGTCGCCACCACCAGCCACATCGCGTGCTTGGCGCCCTTGCGCCCGATCTTGCGCCAGGACCACGGCGCCGCGTCCAGCCGGATGCGCGCGAACCGGTCGCCTTCGGTCAGGCGCTCGATCCACATGAAGATCTCGGTGTAGACCGTCTGCGGGCACGCATAGCCGCAGAACAACCGGCCCGCCACCGCCGTGAACAGGAACAGCGCCAGGGCGCTCAGGATCAGCAGCAGCGTCAGGTAGATGATGTCCTGCGGCCACAGCACCATCCCGAACAGGTAGAACTTGCGCGCCCCCAGGTCGAACAGCACGGCCTGCCTGCCGTTCCAGGTCAGCCACGGCAAGCCGTAGAACACCGCCTGCGTCAGGAACACCAGCGCCACGCGCCAGTGCGCGAAGACGCCGCTGACCGAACGCGGATAGATCTTGCGCCGGACCTCGTACAGCGCCTGTTCCGAGCCGTCCTCGTCGCCGCCGGCGGCCGGGCAGGCGGCGCGCTCGCGCGGGGAACTCATTTCGCCTCTTCAGCGGGCCGGGTCAGGCCCCAGACGTAGGCGGTCAGCAAGCGGATCTGTTGCGGCGTGAACAAGTCCTCGTGCGCCGGCATCTGGTTGTTGCGACCTTTGGTGATGGTCTCGGCGATGACGGCGGCCGAGCTGCCGTACAGCCAGACCTTGTCGGTCAGGTTGGGCGCGCCCAGCAGCGGATTGCCCTTGCCCTCGACGCCGTGGCAGGCCGCGCAGTTCGCGCGGAAATCCGCCCGGCCGCGGGCGGCCTTGATGGGATCGGCGGCCAGGCCCGACAGCGAGCGCACGTACTGGGTCACGTCGCCGACCGCGCGCGAGTCCAGTTGTTCGCCGAACGGGGGCATGATGCCGTGCCGCCCCTTGGCGATGGATTCGCGGATGACGTCGGGCGCGGAACCGTACAGCCAGTCGCCGTCGGCCAGGTTGGGAAAACCCTTGCTGCCGCGCGCGTCCGAGCCATGGCACTGGGCGCAGTTGTTCAGGAACAGCCGCTGCCCGATCTCCCGCCCCTGGGCATCGTCGGCGATGGCCGGGATCTCCATGGCCTCGAAGCGCGCGTACAGCGGCTGGACCTGTTCGCGCAGCTGGTGCTGCTGCGCGGCCAGCGCGCCGGTGCTCGACCAGCCCAGCCAGCCCTGGACCTTGCCCAGGCCGGGATACAGGACCAGGTAGCCCAGCGCGAACACACAGGACAGCAGGTACATCCACATCCACCAGCGCGGCAGCGGATTGTTCAGCTCGCGCAGGTCCTCGTCCCAGACATGGCCGGTATCGTCGACCGGCGCGCCCGGGGCGCCCCCGGAAGATTTAAGGAAGGCGCGCTGCGAGAACAGCAGCCAGACGCACCAGACGATGCCGATCAACGCGATCGCGCCGATGTAGTAGCCCCAGAAATCGGTAGTGAAATCGCTCATTGCCCGGCATCCTTGCCTTGCGCCGCGACGGCGCTTTCGTCGGGGAGCGCGAACGGCAGCATGGCCGATTCGCGGTTGGCCTCGGCGCGGGCGCGCGACCACGCCCACGCCACGATGGCCAGGAAGGTCGACAGCGCCAGCGCCGTCGCGATCGATGTGATCCAAGCGATCGTGTCCATCACCGCCCCTGCTTCTTCATCGCCAGGCCCAGGCCCTGGAGGTAGGCCACCAGGGCATCCTCTTCGGTCTTGCCGGCCAGCTCACTGGCCGCCGCCGCGATCTGTTCGTCGGTATAGGGCACGCCCAGCGTGCGCAGCGCGCGCATGCCCGCCTCGACCTGGTCGCTCGCGACCGGCGCCTGGCGCAGCCACGGATAGGCCGGCATGTTGGACTCCGGCACCACGTCGCGCGGATTGTTCAGGTGGACGCGGTGCCAGTCGTCGCTGTAGCGGCCGCCCACCCGCGCCAGGTCGGGGCCGGTGCGCTTGGAGCCCCACAGGAAGGGCCGGTCGTACACGCCTTCGCCGGCCTCGGAGTAATGGCCGTAGCGCTGCACCTCGGCCGCCAGCGTGCGCACCTGCTGCGAATGACAGCCCACGCAGCCTTCGCGGATGTAGACGTCCCGCCCGGCCAGGCGCAATGCGGTATAGGGTTCCACGCCCTGGACGGGAGTGGTGGTGGAGTGCTGGAAGAACAGGGGCACGATCTGCACCAGCCCCGCGATGCTGACCACCGCGATGGTGGCCAGGATCAGCCAGCCCACGTTCTTTTCCAGCGTTTCGTGGCTGAAGAAGGAAGCACGTTTCGATTTCATGGCGGTGCGCTCCTCAAGCCAGCCGCGGCTGGGCCGCCACGGACACCGGGACCGGCGCCGGCACCGGCGCGTCGAACGGCTGCCGGCCGCGCGCCGTCATGATGAAGTTCCACGCCATCAGCAGCATGCCGCCCAGGAAGCACACCCCGCCCAGCAGGCGCACGACGTAGAACGGATACGTGGCCTTGACCGATTCGACGAAGGTGTAGGTCAGGGTGCCGTCGGGTTCCACGGCGCGCCACATCAGGCCCTGCATGACGCCGGCGATCCACATCGCGGCGATGTAGAGCACCACGCCCAGCGTGGCGATCCAGAAATGGAGTTCTATCATCCTGGTGCTGTACATCTGCTTCTGCCCGAACAGACGCGGGAACAGGTAGTAAAGCGAGCCGATCGTGATCATCGCGACCCAGCCCAGCGCGCCGGAATGCACGTGGCCGATGGTCCAGTCCGTGTAGTGCGACAGCGAATTGACGGTCTTGATGGACATCATCGATCCCTCGAACGTGGACATGCCGTAGAACGACAGCGCCACCACGAGGAACTTCAGGATGGGATCGGTGCGCAGCTTGTGCCATGCGCCCGACAGGGTCATGATGCCGTTCAGCATGCCGCCCCACGACGGCGCCAGCAGGATCAGCGAGAACACCATGCCCAGCGACTGCGCCCAGTCGGGCAGCGCGGTGTATTGCAGGTGGTGCGGACCGGCCCACATATAGGTGAAGCTCAGCGCCCAGAAGTGGACGATGGACAGCCGGTACGAATAGATGGGCCGCTCGGCCTGCTTGGGCACGAAGTAGTACATCATGCCCAGGAAGCTGGTGGTCAGGAAGAAACCCACGGCATTGTGCCCGTACCACCACTGCACCATCGCGTCCTGCACGCCGGCGTAGGCCGAGTACGACTTCCACATCGTGGCCGGCCATTCCAGGTTGTTGACGATGTGCAGCAGCGCGATCGTCAATATATAGGCGCCGAAGAACCAGTTCGCCACGTAGATGTGGCGGGTCCGGCGGCGGGCGATGGTGCCGAAGAACACGACGGCATAGGCCACCCACACCAGCGTGATGAGGATGTCGATGGGCCATTCGAGCTCGGCGTATTCCTTGCTGGTGGTATAGCCCATCGGCAGCGTGATCGCCGCCGCGACGATGACGGCCTGCCAGCCCCAGAAGGTGAAGGCCGCCAGCGGCGCCGAGAACAGGCGCGCCTGACAGGTGCGCTGCACCACGTAGTACGAGGTGGCGAACAGCGCGCTGCCGCCGAACGCGAAGATGACCGCGTTGGTGTGCAGCGGCCGCAGCCGGCCGTAGGTCAGCCAGGGCACGTCGAAGTTCAGCGCCGGCCAGATCAATTGCGCGGCGAGCAGCACGCCCACCGCCATGCCCACGATTCCCCACACGACCGTCATGACGGCGAATTGGCGGACGATCTTGTAGTTGAATGTTTCGCCTGAAAGCGCGCCGCTAGCGCTGTCGCCCATGGCAGTTTCCCCTGATTCTGAATTCCCGCGCCTATCATGCTCATGCGCGGGGGAACGCGCCTTGACGCAGATCAAGCCTCGCGGGAAGAGCGCCCGGGGCGCGGCGTGTCGTCCACACCCGCCGGCGTGTCGTCATCCATCAGGATGGCGTAGTCGGCGCCGTCCATGTCCTCGAACTGGCCGTCCTGCACCGCCCACCACAACACCACGACGACGGCCAGCACCAGCATCAGGCTGAGCGGAACCAGCAGGTAGAGCGTTTCCATCAGCGGCGCAGCCTCCATGCGTTGCCCACCACCAGCAGCGACGACAGCGACATGCCCAGCGCCGCCATCCATGCGGTGATCCAGCCCGACGCGGCCAACGGGATGAAGGACAGGTTGTAGGCCAGGGCCCAACCCAGGTTCTGGCGCATCACGCGCCGCGCGCGGCGCGCGGTCCGCAGCGCGTGCGCGACGCCCAGGATGCCGTGGCCGTTGAGGATCACGTCGGCGCTGGCGCGGGCCAGCGGGGTGCCGGCCGCGACGGCCATGGACACCTGGGCCAGCCCGAGCTGCGGCGCATCGTTGATGCCGTCGCCCACCGCCAGCACGATCGCGCCGCGGGCCTGCAGGCGCGCGACATAGTCCTTCTTGCCCTCGGGGCTGACGCCGCCCGCATGGCTGCGGATGCCGAACTCGTCGGCCCAGGCTCCGACCGTGCGCGCATCGTCCCCCGACACCAGGTGCACGCGCTTGCCCATGGCTTGCAGTGCCCGCACCATCTCGTGGCTGCCCTCGCGCGGCGCATCCCGCAGCACGAAGCGCGCGAGCGGCCCGGCGTCGCCGGCCAGCCAGACCTGCGTGGCGATGGCGCCGGCCGCTTCGTCCCGGCCATCGGCCAACGGCGGCGATGGCGCCGTGTCGCGCGCACCCGCCGCGAAACGTTGGCTGCCCAGGCGCATCGCCACCCCGGCGAAACTGGCTTGCACGCCCTGCCCCGGCAGGTGGCGGGCGCCATCGACCTGCGGCGCGGCCAGGCCCGCCTCGCGCGCCGCCGCGATCAGCGCCAGGCCCGCCGGGTGCGTGCTGCCTTCCTCCATGGCCGCGGCCAGGGCCAGGCTCTGCCGGGCGTCCATCGCGCCGGATACTTCCACGCTGGCCACCGTGAACCGGCCCTGGGTCAGCGTCCCGGTCTTGTCCAGCACCACGTCGGTGACCTGCGCCAGCGTTTCCAGCGCATGGCCCTTCACCACCAGCACGCCCTTGCGGGCCAGGGCCGCCGTGGCCGCCGCCAACGCGGCCGGGGTCGCCAGCGACAGCGCGCACGGGCAACTGACCACCAGCACCGCGATCATGACCGGCAGCGCGCGCGAGGGATCGATCCACCACCAGACCGCGCCGGTGGCCAGCGCCAGCGCGATCAGGGCCAGCACGAACACCACCGCGATGCGGTCGGCCAGCACCGCGATGCGCGGCTTTTCCTCCAGCGCCCGGTCCAGGGCCTGGATGATCCGCGCCAGCCGGGTCTCGCCGCCGACCTGCTCGACCCGCATCCATACCGGACTGCCGTTGTTGTGGCTGCCGGCGACCAGCCCATCGCCCACCCCCTTGGCGATGGGCCGGCTTTCCCCGGTCAGCATGGCTTCGTCGACCTGCGTGGCGCCTTCCAGCACCCGGCCGTCGGCCGGCACGGCCTCGCCCGGGCCGATGCGCAGCACATCGCCCGGACGCACCTGTTGCAGGGCGATGAGGCCGGCCTCGCGGCTGGCCGGATAGTCCCGCAGCCGCGCGCAGGTGGCGGGCAGTTGCGCGGCCAGCGCGCGGCCGCCGTCCTGCGCCTCGTGGCGCACCACCAGTTCGAGATAGCGCGCCGCCAGCAGCAGGGCCACGAACATGGTGACCGAATCGAAATAGACCTCGCCCCGGTTGGCCACCGTGGCGGCCACGCTGGCGCCGAAGGCGGCCAGGATGCCGATCACCACCGGCAGGTCCATGCCCGGCCGGCCATGGCGCAGCCCGCGCCAGGCGCCCCGCATCAGCGGCCACGCGCTGTACGCCACCACCGGCAGGGTCAGCGCCAGGCTGGCCCAGCGCAGCAGTTGCCACTGGTCGGGCGCGATCGAGGCCTCGTGCCGGTACAGCGGCCACGCATACATCATGACCTGCATCATGCACAGCAGCGCCACCGCCATGCGCAGCAGCAGGCCGCGCTTCTCGCGGCGCAGCCCATCGTTCGCGGCGCCCGGCTGGAACGGCACCGCGCGGTAGCCGATGGCGGCGAACGCGTCCAGGACGCGGCCCAGCCCGGTCTGCGCCGTCTTCCAGCGCACCCGCGCCCGGCCGGTGGCATGGTTGACGTGCGCCGCCACCACTCCGGGCTGGCGTTCCAGGTGCTGCTCGCACAGCCAGACACAGGCGGCGCAGCGCAGGTCGCCGATCGTCAGCCAGGCCTCGGCCGTACCGGCGTCCACGGCGCGCACGTACAGCGATTCGATGTCGGCCTGCCCGAACGCCGCGCGCAGGTCCGCCTGCCCCTCGGCATCGTCCAGCGGACGGCCCAGGCCGTCGCGGAAACGATAGAAGCTCTCCAGGCCCGCGCCGTGGATGGTCTGGGCGACCGCCAGGCAGCCGGCGCAGCAGAACCCGCGCTCGGCGCCCGCCACGGACGCGCGCAGGCCGCCGCCCGCGGGCTGGCCGCAGTGATAACAGTCCGCGGCCGGGGCGCTGGCGCCGACGGCCGGCGCGCCCAGGGTGGCGCAAGGCAGCGAAGTCGTGTTCACGCTACGCATTCTGGCGGCAAGGCCGGCCGCGCGCGTTGATCCAGGTCAAGCCGGAAGGTTCAGGCGGGCCGCGTCAGGTCTTCCAGGTGCCCCAGCCAGTGCATGGCGTGTTCCCGGCTGTCCCCGCACATGTCGGACGCGGGCATCAGCGAGGCGCAGACGGCGGGGCGCTCGGGCCGGCCGAACAGCTTGCAGCGCTCGCGCTCGTCCAGCTGGATGCAGCGCATGCCGGCCGGCTTGCCGCCGGGAAGCCCCGGTATCGGCGTGGTGATGGACGGCGCCGTGCAACAGGCGCCGCAGCCGGGACGGCACTCCATGCCGTCAATCCGCCCGCACCGACTGCACGAAGGTCTGGGCCGAATCGCGGTCCAGTTCGTCTTCCCGGCCCAGGGCCACGACCTCGATCAACTGGTTCCCCAGCAGATAGACCCGCCCCAGCAGCCAGGACGGCGTGTTCGCCACCATGCCATGCACTTCCAGCTCCACCGCCCGGCCGAGCTTGCGCGTATCGGCGGGCGCCTGCCGCAGCGTGATCTCCTTGCGATAGGTAAGCGTGCCGCGCAGGTTGGCCAGCAGCACCTGCTCGAAGGCGTCCGCGATCTTGGCCAGCTCGGCCGGATCGGCCAGGATGGCCTCCGGCAGCGTCACCCGGCCGACGGCGAAGATGGAAGTGTCCACCGGGGCGATATCGAAGGCCAGCGGCAGCGTATGGCCGGCGATGTCCACATCGCGCTGGTCGGGCTTGGGACGGGCCGGGAAGGTGACGCGGATCGCCCCGTCGGCCGCCGGCATCTCGCGCCAGTTGTACTTGGGCGAGCAGGCGGCCAGCATGGCCAGGAGCAGGACGAGACAGGCGCGGACAGGAGCAGACATGGGTATTCCAGCGACAGAGTGCGGCATCGTCGCCCGCTGGTCCGCGACCAGGCGGTACAAGCTGTTACACGAGCCAGCCGGCCCGCTTGAAGCGGCTGAGCGACAATCCGCCTTTGAATCCATACAAGATCGATACGGGACAACGAATTGTCGCTGATTTCCATGACGACCGCTCCGGACGGCACGCAGCTCGCGGCGTACCGCTGGGACGTGCCGCCCCGCCCCGAAGGCTATCGGCCGGCCTACCTGCTGCACGGCCTGGGGGAACACGCCGGACGCTACGAGGGGCTGGTGCGCTGGTTCGCCGCCCGCGGGTGGTCGATGGCGGCGCACGACCATCGGGGCCATGGCCGTTCCAGCGGCAAGCGGGGCGCCCTGCGCGCCAGCGACGATTTGGTCGTGGATGCCGAACACCGGCTGGCCGAATACGCGCGCGAGACAGGCGCCCCGCCGCTGCTGGTCGGCCATAGCCTGGGCGGCCTGGTTGCCGCGCGCGTGGCGCTGCGCGGCAACGTGCCGCTGGCGGGCCTGGTGCTGTCGTCGCCCGCTTTCAGCGTGGAGCTGTCCGCCCGCCAGCGCTGGCTGCTGGACATGCTGGGCGGCATCGCCCCCGACCTGCGGTTGGGCAGCGGCCTGAAGATCTCCAGGCTGTCGCACGAGCAGGCGGTGATCGACGCCTATGCCCAGGATCCGCTGGTGCATGACAGGATCAGCGCGCGGCTGATGCGCTTCATCGCCGAGGCCGGCGCGCAGTCGATCGCCGAGGCGTCCACCCTGAAGCCGCGCACGCTGCTGATGGTCGCGGGGGACGATGCCATCGTCTCGCCGTCGGGCAGCCGGCGCTTCGCCGACTCGGGCGCGCCCGGCAAGCTGGCGCTGCGCTGGTACCACCAGGCCTACCACGAAGTCCTGAACGAAACCCCCGCGCTGGCCGCCCCGGTCTACGCCGATATGGAGACCTGGCTGGCCACGCTGGCCGACCCGGTTTGAACCGATCGGCAAGAATGGGCTATCCTAGTCTCATGGAACCCATCCGGCGTGCCACCCCGGCACCCGCCTCCTCGCTCCGATCCCGGTCGACGCGCGCCCTAGCGCGTCGCGCGTCGTCGCGCCCGTCCATCCTGTTTCAGCTCATCCCGGCCTTCCACTCCTGAGCCCGGCGATCCCCCTCCCCTCTACCGCTTTCTCGCAATCGATCGCCGGGCTTCCCGAACAAACGTCTTGAACGCCGTTTTCCCGGCACCGTTTTTCAGGAGACAGGCATGCAAACCGGCAGCCCTCACTACATTACCGTCAACGAACTCGACTACGTTCGCCTTACCAATCTTCTGGGCCAGCTCGACCGCGAGCCCGCGGCGGGCACCGCCCAGGCCGTCCTGGCCGAGGCCCTGGACCAGGCCGACCAGGCCGAACCGCGCGAAATCCCCGCCGACATCGTCACCATGCATACCCGCGTGGAAGTCGAAGACGACGGCGGCACGCGGCTGATCACGCTGTGCTACCCCAAGGAGGCCGATGCCGCCAAGGGCATGGTGTCGGTGTTTTCGCCCATGGGCGCCGCCCTGCTGGGCGTCCGGGTGCCCGGCAGGATCGGCTGGACCCCGCCCGACGGCGAACCTCGGCAGATGAACATCGTGCGCATCGACTACCAGCCCGAAGCCAATGGCGACTACACCGCCTGACCCCTCCTGCCTCGCGGCGGCCGGACAACATCCCCGCCCCGTTTCCTGCCTTCCGCCCCCAGGCCGTGCTAGAGTAGCCGCCGAGTCGGTGCTTCACAGTTAAACGGGAAACAGGAGGGCCCCTTCGGGACCTAACCTGTGCTGCCCCCGCAACGGTAAGCATTCCGTCCCGCGTGGTCACGCCGCGCGCGACACGCCGCATCGAACCCACTGTGCCCCGTCCCGCCGCATCCTCCGGCGTCGACGCGCATGGGAAGGGGATGCAGCCGCGAATGCCAGCCCGGATACCGGCCGGCTCAACGGTCTCCCATGACCGCAAGGGGGAAGCGCCATGCTTCCCGATTCGCAAGCCGACGTGCGGGGATGCGCGTCACCGAAACCACAGGCATCCATGTCATCCAGCTCCACCTCCTGGCGCCTGGCCGGCGCCGCCGGCGCGCTGCTGTGCGCCGCCAACGCCCAGGCCCAGACCCAGACCACCACCCTCGACCCTGTCACCGTCACGGCCTCGCGCGTCGAGCAGCCCCTGTCGCGCGCCCTGGGCGACGTCACCGTCATCGACGCCGACACCATCCAGCGCGCCGGGCAGAGCAGCCTGGCCGAGCTGCTGCAGCGCGAACACGCCATCGACATCGGCACCAACGGCGGTCCGCAGACCACGACCAGCGTCTTCATCCGCGGCGCGAACAGCCGCCACACCCTGGTGCTGATCGACGGCCTGCGCGTGGGCTCGGCCACCTCCGGCACCATGAGCCTGAACGGCATAGACCCCGCCAGCGTCGAGCGCATCGAGATCCTGCGCGGCGCGGCCAGCAGCATCTATGGCGCCGACGCCATCGGCGGCGTCATCAACATCATCACCAAGCGCCAGGCCGACCGGCCGCTGGCCATCAGCGGCTCGGTGGGCGCGGGCAGCCACGACACCTACAAGGCCCAGGTCAACCTGGACGGCGCCCAGGGCATGTGGAGCTATGGATTGCAGTACGGCAAATCCAAGAGCCGCGGCTTCAACGCCACCCTGCCCGGCAGCTTCGCCTACTACGGCGACCGCGACGGCTACGAACAGGAAAACGCCGCCGCCCGCCTGGGCCTGGCCTGGGCCGCCGGCCACCGCGTCGAGGCCAGCGTCTACCATTCGCGCATCAACGGCCAGTACGACAATGGCGTCCCCTACGACTCGCGCGCCGTCACGCGCGTAGAGGCCTATTCGCTCTCCAGCGTGGACCGCATCACCGACACCTGGACCAGCACGCTGCGCTTCGGGCGCACCGTGGACGACTACCGCGACCACGCCAGCGCCACGGCCCCCCGCGCGCAGTCGCGCACGCGCCAGGACCTGTTCACCTGGCAGAACGACCTCGCGCTGGCCGCCGGGCAGAACCTGTCGCTGATCGCCGAGCACCTGCGCGAAGACGTGCTGAGCACCTCGCTGACCGGCAACTTCCCGACCCGGCGCCGTACCAACTCGGTAGCCGCGATCTATCGGGGCGACTTCGACCGGCACCACGTCCAGCTCAACCTGCGCCACGACAACAACTCCCAGTACGGCGGCAATACCTCGGGCGCGGTGTCCTACGCCTACGACTTCGCGCCCGGGTGGCAGGCCACGGCCGGCGCGGGAACCGGCTTCCGCGCCCCCACCTACAGCGACCTGTACGGCTGGGGCGGCAACCCCGACCTGAAAGCCGAGAAATCGCGCAACGTCGAAGCGGGGGTGCGCTATCGCAACGGCGGCACCACGGCCTCGGTCACGGCCTTCCGCAACCGCGTCTCGAACCTGATCGTCTGGGTCGACGACGGCACCGGCAACTGGACCGGCAGCAATGCCAACATCGACAAGGCCATCCTGAAAGGCGTGAACGTCAGCCTTGCCCAGCAACTGGGCGCGACCACGCTGCGCGCCAGCGCCGACTGGCAAGACCCGCGCGATGCCAAGACCGGCGAGCAACTGGCCCGGCGTGCCCGCGGCAGCCTGAAGCTGGCGGCGGACCATCGACTGGGCCCCTGGCTGCTGGGCGCCGAATGGCTGGCGGCCACGCCGCGCGTGGACTACGCTGGCGCGGTGGGACGCCTGGGCGGCTACAGCCTCGTGAACCTGATGGCGTCCTATGACATCAACCACAGCACGCAGGTGCAGGTGCGCTGGAACAATGCGTTCAACAAGCACTATGAACTGGCGGGCGGCTATGCGACCCCGGGCTCGACGGTCTTCGTCAACCTCAGCTATCGCCCCTGAGCGGCGCCGCCTGCGGGCGGCCGTCGCGCTGGCGCTGGCGGCAGCGCTCGGCCCGACAGCCGCGTTCGCCCAGGCCATCCACGCGCGCGACGACGCGGGCCGCGACATCACCCTGCCCGCGCCCGCGCGGCGGGTGGTGTCGCTGGCGCCCCATGCCACCGAACTGCTGTTCGCCGCCGGCGTGGGCCCCTACCTCGTCGGTGCGGATCGATACAGCAACTATCCGCCCGAGGCCATGAAGCTGCCCCGCGTGGGCAATGGATTGCAGCCGGACGCCGAGCGCATCGTGGCGCTCGCGCCCGATCTGGTCGTGCTCTGGGCGTATGGCGACGGGGTGGCGCACGCGGGGCGGCCCCACGCGGTTCTGGAACGGCTGGGCATCCGGCTGTACTACAGCAACCCCCGCACGCTGGCCGACATTCCCGAGGCCATCGCGCGGCTCGGCGAGTTGACCGGCACCCGTACCGAGGCCGAAGCCACGGCCGCGGTCCTGCGGCGGCGCCTGGCCGGACTGGCCGCGCGCTACGCGGGCCAGCGCCCCGTGCGCGTGTTCTACCAGGTGGGCTCCCAGCCCATGTACACGGTGAACGACCGCGGCATCATCGGCGATGCGCTGCGGACATGCGGCGCGGTCAACGTCTTCGGCGGCCTGCCCGCCGCCGCGCCCATGGTGGGCGCGGAAAGCGTGCTGCGGGAGAATCCCCAATCCATCATCGTGGGCCAGGCCGGCCCCGGCGCCGAAGCGGCGCTGGCGGCCTGGAAGCACTTCGGACCGGCCCTGGCCGCGGTGCCGGACAACCTGTGGGCCATCGACCCCGATGCCATGCATCGGCCGGGACCGCGCATGATCGAGGCCACGGAGCGTCTGTGCGAGATGATCGATGCCGCCCGGCGGCAATCGGCCAGGCAGTGAAAACCATGGAGGGGGAGCGGATCGTGGCAGCGGCGGATGGCTGCACGGGGAAAAGCGGAAAATGGCGCGCCCGGCTGGGATCGAACCAGCAACCCCTGCCTTCGGAGAGCAGTACTCTATCCATTGAGCTACGGGCGCGCAGCCGCTTATTGTACCCTGCCTGGAAGATTTCGTCTTTTGCGCGGCGGCGCTGCCCCCCGAGGGGGCGCTTTTGCCTTGGGGCGGCCCGGCGGCAAAAACACCGATTGAGCCGAGAGACGGCCCAGCCGCTATAATCAGGCGTTTATGTGCGGGAAAGCAGCCGGCCGGGAGGAGATAGGCGGCCGCCCATCCAGCGCAATACAAGTATCAAAGCAAGCAGTCATCAAAATCCCATAAACCGTCACGTGTCGGGCGTGCCCGGCCCATAGACTTGCAGGACTTGGCAATGAGCAACGCGCAGCATAACCACGAAGAAGAACATACCTCGCCGATCAGGACGCCTCGTCAGCTGATCACGGTGGTCATACTGGCTTTCCTCGTCCCCATCATCACCATCCTGCTGCTCGTGAACTTCGTTACCAGCGGCAATAAGTCCAACGCGGGTTCCGACGCGCAAACGCCCGAGGCCATCGAGGCCCGCATCAAGCCGGTGGCCGGCTTCGAGCTGCGCGACGCCAACGCCCCGCGGGTGTTCCAGAGCGGCGAAGCGGTCTACAAGGCGGTCTGCGCCACCTGTCACGCCGCCGGCGTGGCCGGCGCGCCCAAGTTCGGCGACAGCGGTTCGTGGGCCAAGTACGTATCCACCGGCTTCGACGCCATGTTGCAGGTCGCCCTGCACGGCAAGGGCGCCATGCCGGCCAAGGGCGGCAACCCCGACCTGGACGACTTCGAAGTCGCGCGCGCGGTGGTCTACATGGCCAACAACAGCGGCGCCAACCTCAAGGAACCCGCCGAGCCCGCGCCGGCCGCCACCGCGGAAGCCCCGGCAGCCGCGCCTTCGGCTCCTGCCGCGCCCGCTGCTGCCGAGCCGGCCGCTCCCGCTCCGCAGGCCGCCGCGCCTGCCGCGGCACCCGCCGCCGCCTCCACGGCCGACGGCAAGAAGCTGTACGACGCCACCTGTTTCGCCTGCCACGGCACCGGCATCGCCGGCGCGCCCAAGTTCGGCGACAAGGCCGCCTGGGCGAAGTACGTCGCCACCGGGGTGGACGCCATGGTGTCGGTCGCGATGCAGGGCAAGGGCGCGATGCCCCCGAAGGGCGGCGCCGCGAACGCGACCGAAGCGGACATCCGCGCCGCGGTGCAGTACATGGTCGACGCAGCCAAGTAAGCAACCTCGCCCGCGTCGATCCCAAAGATGCCCGGCCCACCGAAAGGGGGCCGGGTTTTTTATTGCACCAACCGGGGCGCCGCTACGCGGCGGGTGGCACGAGGCGCTGGATGGCTTCGTCGCTCAGGCCCAGGTAGTCGCGCAGCACGGCTTCCGTGTCCTGTCCCAGCAGCGGCGGCGCGTGGCGGTATTGCACCGGCGTGTCGGACAGGCGCAGCGGACTGGCGACGGAAGGCGCCGTGCCCGCCAGCGGGTGCGGCAGATCCAGGCGCAGGCCGCGGGCCTGGATCTGGGGATCGTCGAAGGCCTGGTCGATGGTGTTGATGGGGCCGCAGGGCACGCCCACGGCTTCCAGCCGCTCCAGCCAGTAGTCGCGCGGCTTCTTTTCCATGAGGTCGGCCAGGATGGGCACGAGCCGGTCGCGGTTGATGACGCGGTTGCTGTTGATGCTGTAGTCGGGATGGTCGGCCAGTTGCGGCGCTTCCAGCACGCCGCAGTAGGCGCGGAACTGGCCGTCGTTGCCCACGGCGACGATCAGGTGGCCGTCCGACGCGGCGAACACCTGGTAGGGCACGATGTTCTGATGGGCGTTGCCGGCCCGCTGCGGCGCGACGCCCGAGGTCAGGTAGTTGAGTGCCTGGTTGCCCAGCATGGCCACCACGGTATCCAGCAGCGCGATGTCCAGGTGCTGGCCCTGGCCGCTGCGCTGGCGCTCCTGCAGCGCGGCCAGGATGCCCACCGTCGCGTACATGCCGGTCAGGATGTCGGCCACGGCCACGCCGGCCTTCTGCGGGCCGGCACCCGGCAGGCCGTCCCGCTCGCCGGTGATGCTCATGAAGCCGCCCAGCCCCTGGATCATGAAATCGTAGCCGGGACGGCTGGCGTAGGGGCCGGTCTGGCCGAACCCGGTCACCGAGCAATAGATCAGGCGCGGATTCACTTCCTTCATCGAAGCATAGTCCAGCCCGTACTTCGCCAGTCCGCCGACCTTGAAGTTCTCGATCAGGATGTCGCACTGCGCCGCCAGTTCGCGCACCAGCCGCGCGCCTTCGGGCGTGGCGATGTCCAGCGCGACCGACCGCTTGTTGCGGTTGACGCTGAGGTAGTAGGCGGCCTCGGCGGTGTCTCGGCCCTCGCTGTCCTTCAGGAACGGCGGCCCCCAGCTGCGCGTGTCGTCTCCCGATCCCGGTCGTTCGATCTTGATCACCTCGGCGCCCAGGTCGGCCAGGTTCTGGGTGCACCAGGGTCCGGCCAGGACGCGGGTCAGGTCGAGGACTCGGATACCGGCCAGGGGAGAAGTACGTGCTGTCATGCTTGGCTCGAATTCGCGTGAAGGAAGAACAAGACCGCGGGACCGGCGAATGCCGGGCAGTCCGTAAGCTTACCGCACGGGCACGGCGGCTTCCCCGGGAAATCACGAGCCCGGCCACCGGCGACGGCGGTCCCGGCCGGCACCACCCCGTCACGAGTCGTGATGCCCCCATTCATGCCAGGTGATTACGTCACCGAAAAGCTCCTCGTATGCTGGCCCGACGACAGAGGCCGCCCCGGTCTCCCTGACAACCATAACGGAGGAGCCATGCATCGTTACCCGCTCATGCCGGCCGCGTGGATCGCGGCCGCGTTCGCCTGTGCCCTGCCGCCGCTGGCCGCGGCCCAGGACATTCCACGCAAGTCGATCACCATGGTCGTCGGCTTCGCGCCCGGCGGCGGCTCGGACACCGCGGCCCGCCTGATCGCCAGGAAGCTGTCGGAAAACCTCGGCCGGCCGGTGGTGGTCGAGAACAAGGCCGGCGCGGGTGGCAACATCGCCCACGATCTGGTCGCGCGCGCCGAACCCGACGGCGCCACCATCCTGCTCGGCTCGATCGGCCCGCTGGCCATCGCGCCCCACTTGATGAAGCTGCCCTACGATCCGGTCAAGGACCTGGCGCCCATCACCATGGGCGTCAACTTTCCGAATGTACTGGTGGCCTACGCCGGCCTGGGTATCAAGACGCTGAACGACTACGTCGAGATGGCCAAGAAACATCCCGAGAAGATGAGCTACGCCTCGACCGGCGCCGGCTCGGCCTCGCACCTGGCGGGCGAGCTGCTCAACCAGCGCGCCGGCGTGAACGTCGTCCACGTTCCCTACAAGGGCGGCGCGCCGGCCATGGTGGACCTGCTGTCGGGGCGGGTCGCCTCGTATTACTCGACGCCTTCCTCGGCCCAGCCCCATATCGAGACCGGCAAGGTGGTCGCCATCGCCACGACCGGCCTGAAGCGCCCGGCCTTCATGCCCGATGTTCCGACCATCGCGGAGTCCGGCATCCCCGGCTTCAATGCCACCAACTGGTACGCCTTCGTCGCGCCAGGCAAGACGCCCGCCGGGATACTCGACCGCTGGAACGAGGAAATCGTGAAGGTGCTGAAGGATCCCGATGTATCGGCGCAGTTGATCAAGCACGGACTGACGCCGGATCCGATGAGCCGCGAAGAACTCGCCAAGTTCATCGCCGACGAATCGGCCACCTGGGGCGCGATCATCAAAGAGCGCCACATCACCGCGCAGTAGCGTCGCCTCACGGGCCGACGGCGCGTCAGCGCCGCGCCGGCCCCGTGGACGCGCGCACGACCAGGCTCGGCATCATGACCCGCATCATCACGGCCTCGTCCGCGTTGTGCATCTGCTCGATCAACAGGCGCGCGGCCTGGCGGCTCAGTTGCTCCACCGGCACGCGGATGGTGGTAAGCGGCGGATCGATCAGGTCCACCAGGGGCATGTCGTTGTGCCCGACGAGGGACAGGTCCCCCGGCACCGATAGCCCGCAGTGCCCGGCAGCGTCGAGCACGCCCAGCGCGAGCATGTCGTTGCCGGCCACGACGGCAGTCGGCGGAGCCACCACGTCGAGCACCGACAGCGCCGCTTCGTTGCCCGCGGCGCGCGTGAACGCCGGCGTCTCGACGATGATGGCATCGCCGATGCCCTGCTGGCGGCACAGATCGCCGAAGGCCTCCGCACGGGCGCGGCCAGTGGAACTGGAACGGGGTCCGGCAATGTGGGCGATGTGGCGGTGCCCCAGCGCCAGCAAGTGGTCCAGCGCCAGCCGCATGCTTTCGCGGTCGTCGGTCACGATGCTGGGAAAACGGCGCTCGCCGTAGCCACGGTTCACCAGTACCACCGGCAACTGCAGGCCATCGGCGGTGTCCAGCAAAGGGTCGTCGATTTCGGCCGCGCCGATGATCAGCCCGCCTACCTGGCGATCAGCCAGGGCCAGCACCACGTCGCGCCGGCCGGCGGCGTCTTCGGGCGGCTGCACCACCAGCGACATCCATCCGCTCTTGCGAAGCTCGGTTTCCAACCCCTTGAGAATCGGGCCGAAAAAAGGATTGCCAAGGTCCGTCACGATGACGCCCACCAGGCTGCTGCGGCGAGTGCGCAGCGTGGCCGCGGCGACATTGGGCCGGTAGCCGAGCCGGCGCGCCGCGGCCTGGACCTTCTCGCGGGTGGCGGGCGCCACCATGCCCCCCTCGCGCAACGCGCGCGACACGGTCGCCACGTGCACGCCCGCCGCCAGCGCGACATCCTCGATCGTCACTGCCGATGACCTGGGTTTTTTTGCATTCATTTTGCAATCGTTCTCATACAGAACCGGCTGTTTTGTCAGATAAAAACTGATATCAATGCGCCAATTATTATGGAAATCCCTGTAGATAGTCGAAAAAACTAGCGCACGGGAAAATTTCCACCTAGATTACTGCAAACGTTTGCAGAACATCGGCCGGGTCCCCCCGGATCGTCGGTTCCGTCGCATCGGGCAGGTGCCCGTTGCGCCGCATTGTAGCGATCCCCCCTGTCGCGGCTGCATCATTCATCGAACAGGAAAGAGGCAATCATGATCAAGGCCGCGATCGTCGGACTGGGCTGGTGGGGCAAGAGCATTGTCGAAGCCGTGCAAGGCAAGAGCCCGGGCATGCGGTTCACCACCGGTGTCGCGCGCGACATCGACACCAAGCGCGACTTCGCTTCCCGCCACGGACTGGCCCTGACCGCCGACTACGAGTCGGTGCTGGCCGACCCCCGCATCGACGCGGTGGTCCTGGCGACTCCCCACTCGCTGCATCCCGCGCAGGTGTTGGCGGCCGCGCGAGCGGGCAAGCATGTCTTCTGCGAAAAACCGCTGGCGCTCACGGCAGACGAAGCCAGGGCCGCCGCCGCGGCATGCCGGGCGGCGGATCGCGTGCTGGCCGTGGGCCACAACAAGCGCTTCTGGGCTTCCATGATCGCCCTGCGCGAGATCGTGGCCGGCGGCAGCCTGGGACAGATCCTGCACGTCGAAGGACATTCCAGCAACCAGAACTCCGGCAACTTCACCGCCTGGCGCGAGATTCCCCACGAAGCGCCCGGAGGCGGGCTGACCGGCTCCGGCATCCATGTCCTGGACGCGCTGGTCAGCGTGGCCGGACCGGTGTCCGAGGTGTCCGCCCAGTTGCTGACGACGCGCGCGGGCGCCGATCCGCGCGACACGCTGACCGTCATGCTCGGTTTCGAGCGCGGCATCAGCGGCTCGTTCGCCGCCGTGCGCTCCACCCCCCTGTATTGGCGCGTGCATGTCTTCGGCGACCAGGGTTCGGTCGAAGCGCTGGGCGAGACCCAGCTCGTGATCCGGCGGCCAGGCAAGGCGCCGGAACATCGCGAACTGGCACCGGGCCAATCGCTCCTGGCCTGCCTGGAATCGTTTGCCCAAGCCGCGCAGGGCCACGGCGAGTTCCTGATCGGCATGGACGAGATCGTGGCCGTCTCGGTTGCGCTCGACGCCATCCTGCAATCGATCGACCGGCGCGGCGCCATCAGGCCGTAGCACCCGCGCCACCACCACAACAACCCCGGGCCGACAGGCACCAGGAGGAGACGCCTCATGAAAACGCACGCCTTGCTCTGGGCGGGACTGATGCTGCTCGCCAGTCCCGCAAGCGCCCAGCCGCAGTATCCGGACCGGCCGGTCCGCATCGTCGTCGGCAATGCCCCCGGAGGCGGCACCGACATCGCGGCGCGCCTCATTGCGCAGAAACTTTCGCAGAACTGGGGCCAGAGCGTCATCGTCGAGAACAAGCCCGGCGCCAGCGGCACGATCGGCGCCGACCTCGTGGCCAAGGCGCCGCCCGACGGCCATACCCTGCTGCTGTCGCCGCAGACGAGCACCGCCATCGCCGCGGCCACCACCCGCAGCCTGCCCTATGACGTGGTCAAGGATTTCACGCCGATCTCGGTGGTGGCTTCGGTGCCTACGGTACTGGTCGCCGGCCCCGCCCTGCCCGCCGGCGACTTCCCCGCCTTCATGCGGTATGCGAAACAGCATGGCCAGACGCTGAGCTTCGGCTCGGGCGGCCAGGCATCGACCCAGCACCTGGCCGGCGAAATGCTGAACCTGGCGTTGGGGACACGCATGCAGCATGTGCCCTACAAGGGCGAGAACCCGGGCATCGTGGACGTGATCGGCGGCCAGTTGCCGTTGATGTTCGTCACCCTGTCGACCGCGTTGCCGCACCTTCGTACCGGCAAGGTACGCGCGCTGGGCCTGGCCAGCCTGGGCCGCTCGTCCGCCGCCCCCGATATCCCCACCATCGCCGAATCCGGGTTGCCGGGCTTCGAAATGGCGCCCTGGTACGGCCTGTTCGGCCCGGCCGGCCTGCCGTCCGCGGTGACCGCGCGCATCCATGCCGACCTCGTCAAGGTACTGGCCCAGCCCGATGTGAGGGAGCAGTTCGCCCGCAACGGTTTCGAACTGATCGGCAGTACGCCCGCCGAGGCGGCCGCGTACCTGCAATCCGAACTCGCGAAGTATCGGCGGCTGGTGAAAGACGCCGGCATCGAATCCCAATGACTACTTCTTTTCCCACCCAGGCAGACCGCAACATGATCACTTACCCGCGCGCGCTCAACCATATCGGCCTGACCGTACCCGACATCTACCCGGCCATCGACTGGTACAGCGAAGTCCTGGGCTTCACCCTGCTGATGGGACCGCGCGTCCTGGACGCGGGAGAACAGAACGAAAAACGGGCCGCCGTCATCATGGGTCCGCGCTTTCGCAAGGCCTATCAGGCACAGCTGATGACCGCCAACGGTGTCGGCCTGGAGCTTTTCCAGTACGTCGATCCCGCCGTCGTGCCCTATGCCCCGGACCTGAACATGGAGTATTGGCGCCAGGGTTACTGGCATCTTTGCTATACCGACCCGAACGTGGAAGCCTTGCTGGAGAAGATCGTGGCCACCGGCGGCAAACAGCGCACCCCCGTGTTCCCCATGATTCCAGGCAAGCCCTATCGCCTGGCCTATGCGGAAGATCCGTTCGGCAACGTATTCGAAGTGCTGAGCCACTCGTTCGCCGAGGCCTGGGCGAACTGGCCGCAGCCGGGCATGGACTGGCCCGTGACCCTGGTCAACCGCGACGGCACGGAAACGACCATGTCGAACCCTGCCATCCCGCGGACGGAGAGACAGCCATGAGGCCCGTCGCCAGCCGCCGCGCCGGCCTGGCCCCGGGCGCGGTCCTGCTGATGGCAGCGCTCGCCGGACCTGGCGCGGCGGCCTATCCCGAACGCCCGGTCAGGCTGGTAGTGGGCTTCGCGCCAGGCGGCGCCACCGACATCCTGGCCCGCCACCTCTCTACCGAGCTGGGCGCGGCCCTGGGACAGACGGTAATCGTCGAGAACCGCGCTGGCGGCAACGGTTATCCGGCGTGGCGGCAGGTGGCGGGCTCGGCGCCCGATGGCCACACGCTGCTGCTGGGCGAAAACTCCATGGCCATCATGCCCTCGCTATACGAAAGCCAGGCATTCGACCCCCGCAAGGCATTCGCGCCGGTCGGCTTCATCGGTACCGCGCCTTTCGTGCTCATCGTGCATCCCTCGGTGCAAGCCCGCAGCGTGCCGGATCTGGTCGCGTTGGCGCGCGCGCAACCAGGCAGGCTCCAGTACGGGTCGGCCGGCAACGGCACCCCCACGCAACTCAGCTTCGAAGCCTTGCGCCTGGCCGCTGGCATCGATGCGCTGCACGTGCCCTACAAAGGCGGCGGCCCCGCCATGGTGGACCTGCTGGGCGGCCACCTGACCGGCATGTTCGCGGCCTTCTCGGTGGCCAAGCCCAGCATCGAGGCCGGCAAGGTGCGGGCTTTGGCGCTGACGGGGCCGCGCCGGTCGGCCTCGCTGCCCGACATTCCCACCTTCGTCGAAGCCGGACTGCCTCTGCCCGACCTGGACCTGGGGCAATGGTGGGGCGTGTTCGCCCCCGCGGGCCTGCCCGCCGACGTGGCAGCCACGCTCAACGCCGCGCTGGCCAGGGCCTTGTCGCAACCCGAGGTCCGCCGGCGCCTGGCCGCCCTGAGCATCGACATCGAAACCGGCCCGCCCGGCCTGCTGGCGCAGCGGTTGTCCGAAGAGATCACCCGCTGGCGCGGCGTCATCCGAGCCGCCAACGTCGTCGGCGACTGAGGCGCCGGACCGCCATCGCCCCAGGGTGGCGTTCATCGATCTAGCTGACTAGCGGTGCCGGTCTCGTCCGGGGCGCCCCCTCCCTCCTCGCCATCCCCCGCTTGCCGTCGGTCCGCAGTCGGCTCATAATAGCTAGTAGTATAGTTTACTATCACATTAAACCGAGCGTCCGGGCAGGCACCCTGGCGCCCGCGCGTCGAGCGACGCATCGAGGAGACAAGCTTGAACCCCAGTCTATCGTGTCGCCTGGTCGCGGCGAGCCTGACGCTTGCCGGCATCCAGGCCGCCTACGCCGACGATTTTCCCGCGCGCCCCATACGCCTCGTCACCCCCTACCCGGCCGGCCTGACGCCGGACGTCGCCACGCGCATCATGGCCGATAAACTGGGCAAGCTATGGGGCAAGCCCATCGTCATCGAAGCCAAGCCGGGCGCCAACGGCTTCCTCGCGCTGGGCGCCGCCAAACAGGCCGCGCCCGACGGCTACACCCTGCTGGTCGTGGGCGACGCGCACATGACCACCAATCCCAAGCTGCTGGCCTCGGTCCCCTACGATCCGCAAAAGGACTTCGCGCCGGTGTCGATGTTCTTCCGCGCGCCCTTCCTGTTCTACACGTCCGCCTCGGCTCCCTATGCCTCGATGCGCGACCTGATCGAAGCGGCCCGCAAGGATCCGAAGAAGATCACCTACGGCACGCCCTACGTGGGCAGCCCCGCCCACTTCGGCGGCGCCATCCTGGCCCAGGCCACGCGCACCGAGATGATGCCGGTCCACTACAAGGAAGGCGCGCAGATCTACACGGCGGTCGCCAATGGCGACATCAGCTTCAGCGTGGCCACCATCGGCTCGGGCCTGCCGCTGGTCAAGGCCGGCAAGCTCAAGATGCTGGCCACCGCGTCGCCGCAGCGGCTGACCGACTATCCGCAGGTGCCCACCGTCAAGGAATCCGGCGGCCCCGACCTGGCTATCGAGACCTGGGTCGGCCTGGTGGCGCCGGCGGGCACGCCCGCGGCCGTGGTGCAGAAGCTCAACGCCGGTATCGCGCAGGTGCTGAAGGATCCGGAGCTGATCGAAAAATTCGCGGCGCTGGGCATCGAGCCCCAGAGCAGCACGCCGGCCGAGCTGTCCACGCGCGTGCGCGACGAACTGGCCGAGGTGGAAACGCGCATCAAGCGGTTGGGCATCAGCATCGAATAGCCCGCCGCCCGGCCCGCCGGCGCACCAGGCGCCGGCGCTATTTCAGCCGCATGTGCACCCGCACGAAGTCGCTGCGGAACAGGCCCTGGGACTCATACACCAGGACTTCGCCCGTATCGAACACCGAGCGGGTCACCACCATGATGGCGGTGTTCACCGGCACGTCCAGCAACTGCGCCACCTCGAAATCGGCGTTGCTGGCCTGGATGGTCTGCTCGGCACGGCCGATGCGGTCACCCGCGTGATTCTGTATCAGTTGCATGGGCACGGGCGAGTTGAACGCCTTCTTGCCGATGGCGCGGAAGATCGTGCGCTCCACATACGAGTCGCCGACGAAATACGGGATCTGATTGTGCTTCTGCAGCCGGCGCAGGTGCTGGTAACCGTCGGGCGACAGCGAGCCGCCGTGGTGGTTGATCGATTGCGGCCGCATCACCGTGCTGCTTTCCAGCCACTCGATCTGGATGTCGGGTACGTGATTGACCAGGGTATCCCAACTGGTCGGAATATCGTAGAAAACCCCGCTTTGCGGCCGGCGCAGGACGAAGGTGCCGCGGCCGCGGTAGCGACCGATCAGGCCCTCGGACTCCAGGAAGCCGATGGCGTGGCGGATGGTGGCGCGCGCCACGCCTTCGTCGCGGGCCAGTTCATCCAGCGACGGGATCTGTTGGCCCACGGCCCATTCGCCCGTCTCGATCCGCCTCCTGAAGGACATCACCAGCTTGACGTAGATGGGCGTCCCCACCTGGGCCAGGTTCGCGATGGCGGTCGACGGCGTCGTGCGGGTGGCGCGAGGGGGAGGCAACGTCATGAGGGGGGGATGTGCTGGTTGACTAGCCTTTCATTCTATCAGTGGCCTGTCCGGCCACCGGCGGCGCCCGGAGGGTGGGCTATAGTCGTCGCTCTCCAGGCACCGCGCATCTTCCCGCATGAGTCTAGAATCCGTCCGCCATTTCCTGGCCGCCCACGCGCCCGACATCGCCATCATCGAACTCGAACACAGCACCGCCACCGTCGAACTGGCCGCGCGGCACCACGGCGTCATGCCCGGCCAGATCGCCAAGACCCTGTCGCTGCGGGCGGGCGACCGCGAGGTGCTGGTCGTGACGCGCGGCGACGCGAGGCTGGACAACAAGAAGGCCAGGGCCGTGTTCGGCGGACGCGTGAAGATGCTGCCGGCCGACGAGGTAGTGGCCGTGACCGGGCACCCGGTGGGCGGCGTGTGTCCATTCGGGCTGGCCACGCCGCTGCCCGTGTATTGCGACGTTTCGCTGCAAGCCTACGACGAAGTGCTGCCCGCGGCGGGCTCCACGCACAGCGCGGTGCGCATCGCGCCGCGGCGCCTGGCCGAGCTGGTCGGGGCGCAATGGGTGGACGTCAGCCAGGAAACGGCCTGAGGCGCGCCTACTTCAGGTCGGTGTGGATCTCGACGAAATCGCCGCGGAAGACACCCAGCGATTCGTAGACCAGCACGCCCCGGCGATCCAGCACCGAACGCGTCACCTGGATGACCGGGGCGCCCGAGGTCAGGTCGAGCAGGCGGGCCGTGTCGAGGTCGGCCACGCTGGCGCGCACCGTCTGCTCGGCATGGCCGACCCCGCCCGGCAGGCGGGCGTCCAGGATCTTCAGCGGGATGGGCTTGGCCAGCACGTCGGCGCCGAATGCGGCATAGACGTTTTTCTCGATGTAGGTATGGCCGATGCCATAAGGAATGTGGTGGCGCAGCAGACGCCGCTTGAGCGCCTGGTAGGACTCGCCCAGCGCGGCCCCGGCGTGCACCGAGGCGGGCGGCTGCGCGCACTCGTGGCTTTCCAGCCACTCGACCTCGATGTCGGGCTGCGGCCCGGTGAGTTCGTCCCAGTTCATCGGGATGCGATACCAGATGTTGGACTGGGGACGCGCCATCACGAAGGTGCCGCGGCCACGGAAGCGGCCCACCAGCCCCTCGGCTTCCAGCATGCCCAGCGCATGCCGCACCGTGACCCGGCCCACGTCGAACTCCTCCATCAGCTCGTCCAGCGACGGAATGCATTCGTTCAGCGGCCAGATGCCGTTCTCGATACGCTGCCGGAACAGCGCGAAGAGCTGCGCGTACATCGGCAGCCCGCCGCGCGGGCCGCTGTTGGCGGCGCGCGCGGAAGTATCGGAAGCGTCGGTAGTGCGTCGTGCTGATGCCATGAAGCGAATCACCTACGGCGGATGGCCGGTCTCGCGCCCGGGGCGCAAACGCACATTGTGCCGGTGCATGGCGGGCGCTGGCAATCGAGCCGCCCCGTCACGGCGCCAGCGCGATCACGTCCAGCGCGTAGTGCGCGTTGCCGCCCGGCGCCCCATTGGCATCCGCGACGCCCACGGCGATGCGGGCGGGCGGATCCTTCGGAAAGAACTCCATCCACGCTTGATGGAAGCCCTTGCGCTTGTCCAGGTCATGCAGATAGAGCGTGACCTTCACCACGTGCTGGAGCGTCGCCCCGGACGCGGCCAGCACCGCCTCGACATTGCGCAGCGCCTGGCAGGCCTGTTCGTAGGGATCGTCGGGCATGCCTCCGGTGGCCGGATCGCGGCCGCGTATGGACGACAGGAACAAGAAGCCCCCCGCCCGCACGCCGGGCACCATGCCGGCCATGCGCTCGGGCGAGTCCGGCGATTGCGGCATGCTCTGCCTATCCATTCAGGAACTCCCGGATGATGGTGGCGGCGCGGTCCGGCGCGTCGGTCTGTACCTGGTGGCCAGCCCCGGGCACCCATTCGATGCGCGCATCGGGCAACATTTCGGCCAAGGCGCGGCCGGTGGCGGGCACGGCGAAGGTATCTTCCTCGCCCCACAGGATCAGGGTGGGGATGCGCCGCGTCAGCGCGGGCAGCGCTTCCTGCCATTGGGTCTGGAGCTTGAGCACCGGGTCGTTGCGCACGAAATCTATGCCCTGCGCCATGCGCTGGAAAGCCTCGAACGCGCCGGGGCGCGTGGCGGCGCGCTGGCGATCGTCGATCAGCGCGTCGGTGATGCGCGACTTGTCGATGATCAAGGCTTCCAGCAGGCGCTTCATGCCGGCGCGCGAGCCGTCATAGCCCATCAGCGCGTGCATGGCCTCGTTCGGCGCCTGTTTCAGGCCCAGCGAGCCGGCGATGGTGAGCGAGGACACGATGACCAGCTTCTCGACGCGGTCCGGATGCAGCATGGCGTAGTACACGCCCGACCACGCGCCCTGCGAATTGCCCAGCACCGAGAACTTGTCCAGGCACAGCGCGTCGACGAAATCCGCGGTGTGCGCCGCGCGGCTGATCAGCCCGTAGGGCGTGGGCGCCTGGGTATCCGTCAGTCCGAAGCCGCCGATGGAATCGGGCGCGACCACCCGGAAGTCCCTGCCCAGCAGCGGCAGCACGAGGCCCATGCCCGAGGCGCCGGACGAGCCCGCGCCACCGCCGTGCAGCGCCACCAGCGTGCGGCCCTGGTCGCCCGCTTCCGCGTAGTGCGTGCGCACGCCGTTGGCCAGTACCCAGCGCGATCGAATTGCCGTGTCATTCATGGTCGATGTCTCCAGTCGAAGAGATGGGCCCCGCCCGTCGCGGGGCCCGCTAGCTCAGTTGCCGTGCCGCGGCAACAGGCCGCGGTCGTGGTAGGCCTGCACGTAGCGCAGCCCCAGGGTGCCGGCGAAATTGCGGATCAGGAGCGGATGCACGCCCCACTCGTACAAGGTGGCCAGATCGCGTTCGCGCAGGACGCGCCGTTCCTCGTCGTCCAGCGCATGGCCGTCGAAGGCGTCCGCGGCCTCGGCCTTCAACGCCTCCTGCAGAACCTGTTCCTTGTCGAAGCGGAACAGGTAGCGCTCCAGGGCGTGCCGGTCGCGTCCCGCCACGCCCGCGTGCCCGGAAGCGGCTTCGGGCGCATCCACCGGAGGCAGCAGCAGTTCGGTCACGCCTATCCCGGTCACCCAGGCCTGCACCGGTTCGTAGGCCGCCACCCGCGCGCCGGAGGCCCGGGCCGCGCCCGCCGCCAGCAGCCAGTTGCGGATCTCGGCCGCGCCGTTGCCGGCGCTGCGCACCACTTCGGCCGCGTCCCAACCGGCGATCTCGTCGAACCGGCCGGCGGCGAAGCCTTCCAGGAAGCGGCGGTCGAAATCGCGGTTGATGTGTCCGGTCTCGGGCATGCCGACCCAGTGGCTCAGGCCGCCGGTGCCGAGCACGGCCACGCGCGGCGCCAGTTCCTGCATGCGCAGCGCCTCGCCCAGCGCGCGGCCGAAGTCCAGGCAGCGGTCCAGGCGCGGCAGCGGCTCGATGGTGCAGTTCACGTACACCGGCAGCACCGGCACGTCCCAGCCGTCCAGCAGCAATTGCAGCGGACACGAGAAGCTGTGGTCCAGCGGCAGCCCGCGCGCGCCGGCCGCGTCGAAGCCGGCCGCCACCATGCCCGCGTGCACCGCCTCGCCCAGCCCCGCCACGCCAGCGTAGTCGCGCTTGGGCACGCCGAATTCCCCATGCCCCGGAAACGCGGCGCCGGTGCCGATGGCGAACACCGGCAGCGCCGCCTGGTCGAAGGTCAGGAAATGGTCGGTGGCGACGACGACCAGCACATCCGGGCGCGCCGCCCGCAGCGAGGCGGACAGGGCCGAGAAGGCCTGGAACACGCGGCCGGCGCGCGCCAGGTCGTCCGGGTCGCCCTTGGGCGTGCGCATCATGGCCCCGGTATGGGCGGTAGCGGCGGCCCAGGCGATGCGGCCCATGGTCAAGCCTCCCGGTCCAGGTGGCGATGCAGGAAGTCCACGAAGCGCTCGTAGGTCAGCGCGGCCGCCTCGGGCGAATAGCGCTCCAGCGTGCTGTCCATGTAGGCATGGCGCGCGCCGGCATAGACGTGGAACGAAATGGGCGCGGGCGACCGCGCTTCCAGCGCCTCCTTCAGCGCCAGGGTCTGCGCCAGGGGAATGGCTTCGTCGGCCTCGCCGAAATGCAATTGCATGGGCGCCTGGATGCGTGGCGCCAGCGCGATGCGCGAACGGTCGCGGCCGTCGGGCGCGTAGGCGGCGGGCACCACCGGCAGCGCGTACAGCACCACCGAGCAGGCCAGCTCGCGCGTGCCGGCCGCCCAGGCCAGCACCGTGCCGCCGCCCAGGCAGTAGCCCAGGGCGCCGACGCGGCCCACCCGGGGCTGCGTGCGCAGCCAGTCCAGCGCCGCCTGGCAGTCGGGCACCACGACCTCGTCGCGCGCGGCGATGAAGGCCTTGCTGCGCCGTTCCTCGGCGGTCGTGTAGTCCTGCGGCGGCCGGCCGCCGATGCGGCTGTACGGGTCCACGGTCAGGACGATGAAGCCCTCGGCCGCGAGGCGCCGCGTTTCCTCCTGGCGGTGCTCGGTCACTCCCAGGTTCTCGGGCGCGCAGACCACCGCGCCCAGCACCTCGTCGCCCTCGGGCTCGGCCAGGTAGCCGCGCACCTGGTCGCCGCCGCTGGGAAAGGTCACCCAGCGGCCATGGCTGGTTCGCTTGTTCATGGATGCCTCCTTCAGGCCGCGACCTGGATGTCGAACAGGGAAGCCTCGCCCTTGCGGCGCACCTCGACGTCGAGCAGCGTGGCGCAATGCGGGCAGGCGTGCTGGACGACCTCGAGATCGTGGTGGATGCGCACGCGCGGTCCCAGGTCCTCGGGGGTGGCGAGGTGGTGGCGCGCGTAGTCCTTCCAGTTCTCCGCCGCCGGCGCGATGGCGGTGTCGCAGCTGTTGCAGACCAGGTAGGGCGTGCCGGCCGCGCGCACGATGCGCGCCACGTCGCCGACGATGGCCACGGGCTCGGCCCCGTCCGTTTGCGGCTGAACGGCCAGTGCCTTGCCGGCGGGCCACGCCAGCCTGCGCCGGCGGATCGCCGCGCGCGCGGCGGTGGTGGCCGCCTCGTCCAGGCCACCGCCCTGAATCAGCACGCCGAAGATGCGTTCGGCCACCCGGGCCGAGAAGGCCCCGGCCGCGACATCCGCCGCCACGCTGCCGGCCGGCCGGTCCAGCGGGTCGCCCCAGCCGCCACCGGCCGTGGGATTGCATTCGTAGACATCGTCCTTGCCGAACTCGAATTCGGGCGGCTTGGCGTTGAACTCGACTTCCTCGCCTTCCAGTCCATCCATGCGGTCGGGGAACACGCCATCCGCCAGCAACTGGCGGATGTTGCTGTGGCGCAGGAAGCGGCGATGGTTGCAGCCGCTGGGATAGCCGCCGAACAGGCCGCGCGAGGTGGGCGACTGGTAGCCGTGGCAGGCGACCAGCGATTCGACCTCGTCCACGCCGTGCAGCACGAATGCCGCGCCAGCGGCCTGGCCACCCACGTTGCGGCCGGCGCCCGAGCTGTCGGTGATGATGCGGCGGTACATGTACAGCACCGGCAGCTTCAGCTCGGTGGTCTCGACGTTGGGCGCGCGGCCCGCGGTAATGTTGCGCTGGCCCGAGACGCTCACACCGTCGCGGTGGGCATAGGCGCCGCCGCCCGACAGCATCACTTCCAGGATGGGCGCGGTGGCCGGTTCGCCGTACTGGTTGCGGCCGTGGATGTGGAACAGGTCCGGTCCGCTGGCCGGCGACGACTGCGCCTCGGCCAGGTAGTCCGGGTGGGTGGCCATCAGCTTGGAGATGACCTCGGTGGTGGTGACCTCGACCAGCCACATCGCGCCCAGCGGCCCCTGGCTGCACGGCGCCGGGAACCTGCACGAGACGATGGAGCCTTCGGTGGACAGCACTTCCAGCGGCCGCAGCAGGCCCTCGTTCCACGACAGATCGTAGGCGATGACCGGCAGGATGCCGGCGTAGACCCCGGCCAGGAGACCCGTGCGCGTGGCGTTGACGAAGCCTGGCGCCTGCGCGTCGGACCCGGTGTAGTCGAACACGATGCGGTCGCCCTGCTTGCGCAGTTCGACGTGGATCTTGTAGATCTTGTTGTCGAAGCCGTCGTGGTCCAGGAAGGCCTGGGCGCGGAACACGCCGTCGGGCAGTTCCTTCAGGCGCTTGCGCATCTTGGTCTCGGACAGGCTCATCATGCCGTCCATCACCGTCAGCACCGTGTCCACGCCGTACTTGGCGATGGTGTCGAGCAGGCTCTTCACGCCGATGTTGTTGGCCGCCATCAGTCCTTTCAGGTCCAGGCTGATGTTGGTGGGCAGGCGCGACATGCCGGTGATGAAGTTCAGCACGTCGCTGCGCAGTTCGCCACGGTCGATGATCTTGACCGGCGGGATCAGCATGCCTTCCTGGCGGATGTCCTTGGCCATCGACGCGAAGCTGCCCGGCACCATGCCGCCCACGTCCAGCTGGTGGGCGCAGGCGCCGGTCCAGCCGATGCGCCTGCCGTCGACGAAGATGGGTGCCAGCACCCCCACGTCCGGGCAGTGCAGCGCGCCCTTGTGCGGGTGGTTGACGATGAACATGTCGCCGGGATTGATGCCGACCGTATCCTCGCAATCCTCGATCACGTGCTTGACCATCAGCGACAGCGAGGCCGCATGGAAAGTGACCGTCTTGCCCATGGTGACCACTTCGCCGAAAGCGCGATAAAGGCCGGTGTTGAAATCGGTCGCCTCGTTCACCAGCGCCGACCCCGACACCGAGGCCAGCGTGGAGGCCTGCTCGTCGGTGATCGACAGCAGCCGGTGGCGGATCACCTCGAAGGTGATCGGGTCGACCTCCTTGGCCGTGTATTCGTAGACCTGATGCATGCTCGTCTCGATAGCGTTATTGGTTGCGCGCGATGGAAATCACGAAGTTGCCGTAGGGCTCCATGTCGACCGACTGGCCGGGGCCGACGACGATGGTGGTGTCGGGCCGCTCGATGATGCAGGGGCCTTCGATGGTGTGGCCGGGCCCCACGTCCTCGCTGCGGTAGATGTCGGCGCGGATGAAGCCGTGGCCGTAGAAATAGACCTGGCGGTCGGATACCGGCCGGTTCGAGCGGCCGGCGCCGTCGACCTGGCGCGCCGCCGGCTGGATGACGGGAGACGTGCCCTCGACCCGCACCACGGTGAACTCCACGCCCGAGCTGCGCAGCGCGGTGTTCTTGCCGTAGATCCGCTCGTACTGCGCCTCGAAGGCATCCACCAGCGCGTCCACGTCGGCGGCCTGGAGTTGCCCGGCCGGCACCTCGACGCCGATCTCGTGCACCTGCTGGCGGAAACGCATGCCGATGTAGCGGTGGATGGTGACGTCGTCGCCCAGCGCCTCGCGCGCCCGGGCCTCGATCTGGCCGAAGCCTTCGTTCAGGGCCGCGATGTCGATGTGCTCGGACGCCCGCTTGAAGCGTGCCGGCGCGTGCTGGCCCACCGCCAGCGAGAACGAGCGGTGGCGGTCGCCCGTGACCGTGCCGTAGGCCGAATGCGCCGGCCCGGTATTGGGCACGACCACCTTGCCGATGCCGGCCACCTCGGCGTACTGGTGCGCGTGCGTGGCGCCCGCGCCGCCGTAGGCCATCAGCACGAAGTCGCGCGGATCGTAGCCCGCGCGCAGCGTGACCCGGCGCAGCAAATCCGCCATCTGGTTGTTGGCCACTTCGCGGATGCCCGCGGCCGCCTCTTCCACGCTCATGCCCAGCGGCTCGGCCACGTGCTTGCGCACCGATTCGCGCGCGGCCTCGACGTCCAGCGCCATGCGGCCGCCCAGGAAGTAGCGCGGATCGATGATGCCCAGCACCACGTCGGCATCGGTGATGGTCGGCTCGACCCCGCCGCGGCCATAGCACGCCGGCCCCGGCGTGGAGCCCGCGCTTTCCGGGCCCACGGTCAGGTGGCCGTCGCGCACGCGGGCGATGGAGCCGCCGCCCGCGCCGATGGCCGTGACCTTGATCGACGGCAGCGCCACGTGGAAACGGCCCACCTCGCGCACGGTTTCCAGCAACGGCTGGCCGTCCACGATCAGGCCCACGTCGAAGCTGGTGCCGCCCATGTCGGCCGTCAGCACGTTGCGGTAGCCCAGCAGGTCGCCCAGCTTCTGCGACGCCAGCACGCCGCCGGCCGGCCCCGAGGTCAGCAGGTTGGCGGCCTGGAACGCGGCCTCGGCCGCCGGCAGCACGCCACCGCCCGACTCCATGATGGAGATCGGTCCCCGGAAGCCGAAGCGCCGGATCGCCCCTTCCAGCCCGTTGATGTAGCGGTGGATGACCGGCCCCAGGTAGGCGTTGATCGACGTCGTCGAGGTGCGTTCGTATTCGCCGATGATGGGCACCAGCAGCGAAGACATCGTCACGAACAACCCCGGCGCTTCCTCTTCCACCAGTTCCGCCAGGCGCCGCTCGTGCGCCGGATTGCGGAACGACCACAGCAGGCTGATGGCGATGGCCTCGACACCCGCGTCGCGCAGTTCGCGTATGGCCTGGCGCGCCGCCGCCTCGTCCAGCGGAACGATGACCTCGCCCTTGTAGTCCACGCGCTCGGCCACGCCCTTGATCAGGTCCAGCGGAACGATGGGCTCGGGCACGCGGCGCTTCGAGAAATGCGAGATCTCGTGCGTGGGCATGCCGATCCAGCCGCCCATGGCGCGCTGGATGCGCAGCGTGTCCTCGAAGCCGCGCGTGGTCAGGAGCCCCGTCTTCGCGCCCTTGCGCTCGATGAAGGCATTGGTCGCGGCGGTGGTGCCGTGCGAGAAGTATTTCAGTTCGGCCACCAGCCGCTCGGCCGGGATGCCCAGCGCCTCGGCCGCCAGCTTCATGGCGTCCAGCACGCCGCGCGTGCGGTCGTCGGGCGTGGTCAGCGCCTTGAAGATGCGCACGTCGCCGTCGTCGGACAGAAGAACGAGGTCGGTGAACGTCCCTCCGATATCCGTACCTATGTAAGACACGAGTCTTTCCTCCAGATGCCGCCCCAGCGGGCGATCGTTCCCCGGCACACGGCCGCCACGCGGCCGCGTCCGAATCTGGCGCTATTAGAACTCGAAAAACATTCTATGTATAGAACTATAGAATGTTAAAGGACTAGGTAATTACCCTTTTAAGGATGAAGCCCACGTTACACCACAATCAAGAATTCAGGATTCTTCGTCCGCCTGCCGCTGCTCGATCTGCAGTCGTGCCCGTTCAATCGCCTGCTGCAACCGCTCGCCCAACACCGCACGCGGTGGCAAGGTGGTCAGATACTCGGCAACGTGAATACTTGATTTGTCCAACTCCAGTAATTCGATCTATCCGCGTTTCTTGCCAGTGCAAAGAATGATTCCGAGTGGCGAGGCTTCCTCCGGCTCGCGTTCATGCTTATCGAGCCAGCGCAGATAAAGCTCCATCCGCCCTTTGTATGTGGCCTTGAATTCGCCGATCTTTAATTCGACGGCCACTAGCCGACGCAGCTTGCGGTTGTAGAACAACAGATCCATAGCGCGCGCACACTCCAGCGCTCGGCCCCCGCCATCTGCGCGTAGTAGTCCCGCTGCATCGGCTCTTTAAGCACCAGCAGCAGAACAAAGTGCGACCAACTCAATTCTCGCAACAGTGTCGCGAGAATTGACTCATCAGGAAAAGTGACAGCGAACTTGACCATGCGGCGCAAGTTCTTCTCTCCAAAGCCCCGCCCGTAGTCGCGGGCAAGCTGCTTGGCCAGGGACGGCATGATTTCCTCACCGTACCCGGCCCGCTGGCCCGCCAGCACTTCTGTTTGGATGCAATAGCCGATGCGCCAAAACAACAGGGTCAGCTCAGCATTGACTGCCGAGGCGGCGCGGCGGCGCGACGTCTCAATCAGTGCTCGAATGTCGCCCAATAGCGCAGACGGCGCTACTGATGATGATGTGGATACCTTGCGCGCCCTGTCATACCTGCGCCTCCACCGTGTATGCCCCTACGTTGTTTTTGATAGCCCTGCCGCATCAAGCTGCAGCGTGGCCCAGTCAAGCACCAAGCTGAAACCATCGTGAAAAGAACCTCGCCCGAGGCTCAGTCCTTCTTCAGCAACGACTTCAGCCGGTCCAGCCTTTCCTTGGCGCTGAGCCCGGGCGTGGCGTCGGCCACCTCGTCGGTCTCCAGCCCCATTTCCTTGATGAAGCGCGAAGGCTCGCGCGCGATGTCCTCGCGGCCGCGCTTGCGCTTCTTGCACCAGGTGACGTTCAGCGTGCGGCGCGCGCGGGTGATGCCGACGTACATCAGGCGGCGTTCCTCCTGCACCCGGGCTTCCAGCGATTCGGCCGCCTTGGCGGGATCGCCTTCCTCGTCATCCTTGCCCAGGTGAGGCAGCAGCCCTTCCTCGGTGCCGACCAGGAACACGTGCGGATACTCCAGCCCCTTGGAGGCGTGCAGCGTGGACAGGCGCACCAGGTCGGGATCCTCGTCGTCGTTTTTCTCGAGCATGGTGATGAGCGCGATGTGCTGGACCAGGTCCATCAGGCTCATCTTGTCTTCCTCGGCCTTGCGCTTGAGCCAGCCCAGCAGATCCAGCACTGTCTGCCAGCGGTTCTGCGCGCCGCGCTCGTCGAAGTGATCGTACAGGTAGCGTTCGTACTGGATGGCGCGCACCAGGTCGTCCAGGATCTCGGAGGCGCTCTCGCCCGACGGGGCGGCATCGCCCTTGGCCGCGCCGGCGCGCCACTGCATGCGGTTGATGAACTCGCAGAATTCGCGCAGCGGCCCGAGCTGGCGCGGCTGCAGGCGTTGCTCCAGGCCCGTCTCGAACACGGCGGTGAACAGCGGGATCTCGCGTTCGCCCGCATAGGTGCCCAGGACTTCCAGGGTCGACTGCCCCACGCCCCGCTTGGGCGTGGTGATGGCGCGGATGAAGGCCGGGTCGTCCTCGTCGTTGGCGATCAGGCGCAGGTAGGCCATGATGTCGCGCACCTCGGCCTTGTCGAAGAAGCTCTGCCCGCCCGACACCATGTACGGGATCTTCAGGTTGCGCAGCGCCTGTTCGAGGGTGCGGGCCTGGTGGTTGCTGCGATAGAGGATGGCGAAGTCGCGCCAGTCCGCCTTCAGCTCGAAGCGCGCGGCGGAGATACGCATGGCGACGGATTCGGCCTCGGCCTCTTCGTCGTCCATGGGAATGACGCCGATCGGATCGCCCACGCCCAGGTCGGACCACAGCTTCTTGTCGAACAGCTTGGGGTTGTGCCCGATGACGCTGTTGGCCGCCGCCAGGATGCGCTGCATGGAACGGTAGTTCTGTTCGAGCTTGATGACGCGCAGGCTGGGATAGTCGGTGGTGAGCTTGGCCAGGTTCTCGATGGTCGCGCCGCGCCAGGCGTAGATGGCCTGGTCGTCGTCGCCCACCGCGGTCAGCATCGCGCGCGGCCCGGTCAGCAATTGCACCAGCCGGTACTGGCAGGCGTTGGTATCCTGGTATTCGTCCACCAGCAGATAACGGATGCGCGACTGCCAGCGCTCGCGCGCCTCGTGGTCGGACTCCAGCAGCCGGGCCGGCAGGCGGATCAGGTCGTCGAAATCGACGGACTGGTAAGAACGCAGGGTCGCGTTGTAGCTGCGGTAGACGCGCGCGGCGTCGCGCTCGCTGTCGGTGGCGGCGAGGCGCTCGGCCTGATCCGGCTCGACCAGTGCGTTCTTCCAGAGCGAGATGGCGGTCTGCACGCCGCGGATCAGGCCCTTGTCGGTCGTGGCGACCAGTTCCTGCACGATGCCCATGGCATCGTCCGCCGCCAGGATGGAGAACTGCGGCTTGAGCCCGACCTGCTTGGCTTCCTCGCGCAGCATCTTCACGCCCAGCGAATGGAAGGTGCTGATGGTCAGGCCCTTGATGGCATTGGGCGGCGCGACGGACCCGACCCGCTCGGCCATCTCGCGCGCGGCCTTGTTGGTGAAGGTGAGCGCCGCCACGTTGCGCGCCGAATAGCCGCAGTCGCGCAGCAGATAGGCGATTTTCTGCGTGATGACGCGGGTCTTGCCGCTGCCCGCTCCCGCCAGCACCAGGCAGGGGCCGTCCAGGTAGCGCACGGCCTCGCGCTGCGCCGGATTCATGCCGGCGTCGAGCGGCGGCAGCGCGGCGCGCCCGTCGGGCTTGTTCAGCCGCGATTCGGCGCGGTCCATGGCACGGGTCGCGGCGGAAGAGGAAGAGGCAGTCATACGGAAGCTTGGGAATCGATGGTGCGCGGCGGGCAGCCGCGCGGGCGGTGGGCGGGGGCGAGCGTGGGCGGCGGCCGGCGATCGCGCATCAGATCTCCAGCGGATCGACCTCGAGGTGCCAGCGCACCCGCGCGGTCGCCGCCAGACCGGGCAGCACGGCGGCCCAGGCGCGCAGGAAGCCCTGCAGCGCGGGACGGCTGTCGCTTTCCACCAGCAACTGGGCGCGCTCGACATTGGCCACGCGAACCACGCGCAGCGGTACAGGATCATAGAGCGTAATGCGCGACATATCCGCGGCCTGGGATGAATCGGTCCCATCCGCCCGCGGCTGCTCCGTCCAGGCCCGGGCCTGCGCCAGGAACGCCTGGGCCTGCGCCAGCTCCCGCGCCTCGGCTGTCAGCAGCGCCTGGAAGGCGAACGGCGGCAGCCCCGCCGACTCGCGTTCCCGCAGCGCATAGCGCGCGAAGCCCGCATAGTCGTGGCGCACCAGGGCCTGGTACAGCGGTTGTTCGGGATAGCCGGTCTGGATGTAGACCTCGGCGGGCGTGCCGGCGCGGCCGGCGCGGCCCGCCACCTGCATCAATTGCGCGAACAGGCGCTCGGGGGCGCGAAAGTCGTGCGAGAACAGCATGGCGTCGGCATTGAGCACGCCGACGAAGCCCAGGTTCTGGAAATCATGTCCCTTGGCCACCATCTGCGTGCCGACCAGGATGTCGATGTCGCCGGCATGCATGCGGGCGAACAGTTCCTGGGCGCTGCCCTTGCGGCGCGTGCTGTCGGCGTCGATGCGCGCGACGCGCGCGCCCGGAAAAAGCTCGCCCAGGTGCTCTTCCAGCCGCTGCGTGCCGCGGCCCATGGGCTGCAGGTCCTGGTTGCCACAGTCCGGGCAGGCCATCGGCACCCGCTGCTGCCAGCCGCAGTGGTGGCAGCGCAGTTCGTGGCGCCCCGGGCCGCCCGGCACGCGCGGCGGCTGGCGATGCAGCACCATGTAGGCCGAGCAGCGCGGGCAGCCGCTGACCCAGCCACAGGCGTCGCAATGCAGCACGGGCGCGTAGCCGCGCCGGTTCAGGAAGATCAGGGATTGCTCGCCGCTCTCCAGCCGCTGCGCCACGGCTTGCAGCAGCGGGGGCGCCAGGCCTTGCTGGAGCTTCACGTTGCGGGTGTCGAGCAGCCGGATGCGCGGCGGTTCCGCGGCCATGGCGCGCTGCGGCAGGGACAGCAGCAGGTAGCGGCCCGTCTGGGCGTGGTGCCAGGTCTCCAGCGACGGCGTGGCCGAACCCAGGATCACCGGCACGCCGCGGTCGCGGGCGCGCCAGATCGCCAGGTCGCGGGCGGAATAGCGCAGCCCCTCCTGCTGCTTGTAGGACGGGTCGTGCTCTTCGTCCACCACGATCAGCCCGAGATCGGGCAGCGGCGTGAACAGCGACAGCCGTGTCCCCAGCAGTACGCGTGCCTGCCCCCGCACGGCGCGCAGCCAGGCCAGCAGCCGCTCGCCGTCGGCCAGTCCGCTATGGAGCACGGCGACCCCGCCCGTGCCCGCGATGGCCTCCAGCCGTCGGCGGAAGACCTGCTCCAGCTGCGGCGTCAGGTTGATCTCGGGCACCAGGAGCATCACCTGCCGGCCTTCGCGCAGGATCCGCTCGGCCACGCGCAGATAGACCTCGGTCTTGCCGCTGCCGGTCACGCCATGCAGCAGGACCGGCTTGAAGCCCGACAGCCCGGACAAGGCATCCACCGCCTCTTGCTGGGCGGCGTTCAACGTGGGCAGGGAAACCAGCGGAGTGGCAGGTGTCGCTTCCAGGCTTTCCGGTGGAGGAACACTTTGCTCGGAAGTGGGCACTCCCTCACTATCCGCCGCCACGCCTTTCTTGCGCCGCTCCCGCCTGGGCTTGGCCGCGCGCGCGGCCTTCGCGTCCAGCCGCGCCACCGGCCCGCCCGCCGCACGCTGTCCCTGGTAGGCCGCCGGCTTGCGCAGCGGTCCGGGCAGCGCGGGCAACATGACCTCGCCCAGCGGCCGTTGGTAGTAATCCGCCGCAAAAGCGGCCAACTTCAGCCAATCATCGGGGAATGGTGGCAGATCGTCCAGCATCTGCACCACGTCCTTGACCTGTTCGACCGCCAGCGCGGGCGCCGGCGGGGTCTCGATCACGATGCCGACCATCTCCCGCCGGCCGAAGGGAACGATCGCTCGCTGCCCCACCCGCGCGCCTGCCGGAGCGCGGTAGTCGAACAGCCCGGCCAACGGCACATCCAGTGCCACGCGTACCCAGGTCGCCCCTTCCTCCCCGCGCGGCGGGACGATGGATAGAGGGACGGACGGGGATGTGGACAACTGGCGGACTCCGGCAAAAGACCGCGGCGCCATGGCCGCGGGAACTTAAAGTAAAACCTCTGAACCTTTGCTAACCCCAGCGCTCGACAGGGAATTTTTTTCCGGACCGAAAGCTGTGGATAACTTTGGGGACAACCGGCGCACAAATAAGGTAATAGGTCGTAGACGAAAAGTGCTTACTTTGGGATCTAATGATACAGATCCACGAAAACCCAGATAAATCAACAACTTAAAGCCTACAACCGTAGTCCCATCTAGCGTGCAAGATGCATTCCCGGTCGTGGCGCGAATGTGCATAAGTTGAATCCGCATACCAGACAATACGGGTTAGCACTGCCATCCCGCCCCGCCGCGGCGGGGCTTGTCCACACTGAGCTAGGCGCTGCCGCGCTGCCGGCGGCTGTGCTGGTGGACGGCCTCGACCAGGACCTCCACCGCTTCGGGGGGCGTGAACTGCGAGATGCCATGGCCCAGGTTGAAGACGTGGCCGGGCACCGCGCCATAGCTGTCCAGCGTACGCGCCACTTCCGCCCGGATGCGGTCCGCGCCGCCGAACAGCGTCATCGGATCCAGGTTGCCTTGCAGGGCGACGCGGTCCCCCACGGCGGCACGCGCCTTGCCAAGATTGACGGTCCAGTCCAGGCCGACCGCATCGCAGCCGGACGCGGCGATATCTTCCAGCCACAGCCCGCCGCCCTTGGTGAACACGATGGCCGGCACCTGCCGGCCTTCATGCTGCCGGACCAGCCCGGCCAGGACTTTTCGGGTATAGGCCAGCGAGAACTCCTGGAACAGGCCGTCGGCCAGGACACCGCCCCAGCTGTCGAAAATCATGACAGCCTGGGCGCCTGCCTCGATCTGGGCGTTCAGATAGGCGACGACCGCCTGGGCATTCACCTCCAGGATCCGGTGCATGAGATCAGGGCGGCTGTACATCATGGTCTTGACCGTGCGGTAGTCGCTGGACCCCGCCCCTTCCACCATGTAACAGGCCAGGGTCCACGGGCTGCCGGAAAAACCGATCAGCGGCACGCGGCCTTGCAGGTCGCGCCGGATCTGCTTCACGGCCGCGAACACGTAGTCCAGTTCGGCCATGTCGGGCACGGCCAGCCTGGCCACGTCGGCCTCGCTGCGCAGCGGGCGGGCGAAGCGCGGTCCCTCGCCCACGGCGAAGTCCAGGCCCAGGCCCATGGCGTCGGGCACGGTCAGGATGTCGGAAAACAGGATGGCCGCATCCAGCGGAAAGCGCGCCAGCGGCTGCAGCGTGACCTCGGTCGCGTAGTCGGGATTCTTGGCCAGGCCCAGGAAGGAACCGGCGCGCGCGCGGGTGGCGTTGTACTCGGGCAGGTAGCGACCGGCCTGTCGCATCAGCCAGACCGGGGTGTATTCGGTTTCCTGGCGTGCGAGAGCCCGCAAAAAGACGTCATTCTGGAGTTTGGGCTCGGACACGGCGGACCTCGGCAAAGAGAAGCATGGGATTTTACCCGCCCTAGGCGAACTTCATCAGCAACAGGCCCGCCAGCAGCAGGCCCATGCCGGCCCAGCCGGCCGGGCGGATACGCTGGCCGAACAGGGCGCGCCCGGCCAGCGCTGTGGCCAGGATGCCCAGCGCGCCCCATGCGGCATAGGCCACCGACAGCTCGATGCCCTGCACCGCCACGTACGGCAGGCAAAAGCACCGAAGACCAAGGCGATGGACAACGCGCCGTACATCCTGCGGGTGAAGCCCCGCGACAGTTTCAGGAAGATGTTGGCCGCCACTTCCAGGCCCGCCGCGACCAGCAGCATGACCCCGTGGAACCAGGCGAAGGAATCCAGCATGTTGCCCCCTACCGCGCGGCGGCAAGCACGGGGACGGGGACGGCGGCGTCGTCCGCGGCGGGCGTCATGCCGCGCTTGATCAACAGGATGCCGCCCAGGACGGCGGCGATGCCGGCCGCCTTCATGGGGCCGAGGCTTTCACCGAACCAGGCCAGGCTGACCAGCGTGATCGCCACCAGCCCCACGCCTTCCCAGACGGCGTAGGCCAGCCCCACCGGCACGCGGATCACGGCCAGCGAGAGCGCGTAGTACGACGCGCCCAGCAGGATGAACATGGCCGCGAGGCCGCCCAGGTGGCCGTGGACACTGCTCCACTTCATGAAGCTCGTGCCCGCTACCTCGGCGGCGATGGCGATGGCGAGAAAAAACCAATGTCGCATGATGCGCTCCTCGTTTTCATGGCGGTATTGCGGAATTGTTACCGTGCGAGCAACAATATCCCGGCCATGACGACGAAGGGCAGCAGCACCTTGGCGGCGGCGACGATGACCTCGGCCGGACGGAACGCGAACGCGGGGTTCGGCATCGCCGGCGGGGTCGGATGGGTGAATCGGGTCGTGATGGGCGTATTCATGATGCGCTTCCTTTGAATGACGGACGCACGCAGCCATGCGGCTGGCGCGGCAGTCGTGAGTCGTGGCGAGGCCTGGTCGCGGCAGCCGGACAGCGCGAGGCGTGCGCGGCGGCGCGAGCGTCCGGGCGACGCTAACGATCTGGTGCGGGCAGGATCGAGGAAGCGCTGAAGACACGGGCAGGATGGCTGCGGAATGCCAGCCGGACGCCATGCGTGGCATGGACGGGGATTCCGGAATATCCTGCGGTGAACGTGGCAGGGCGCCTTGCGATCGGTCCGCGGAACAGCGGGCAGAACATGGGGTCGCTCCCTATGGAAAAAGGATACTGACTACGAATACCAGTATAGGGCGCCATTGCTTCGATGCCTTGACCACATTGTTATCTATACTTGAACAATGGACCGCCTGACTCCCATACGCGCTTTCCTGGCCGTCGCCGACACCGGCAGCTTCACCGGGGCCGCGCGCAAGCTCGGCGTTTCACGCTCGGCCATCACCGGCCACATCCAGGAGCTCGAACGGCACCTGGGCACACAGTTGCTGAATCGCACCACCCGGCGCGTCTGGCTCACGCGCGAAGGCCGCCGCTACGCCGAGCGCGCCGGCATGCTGCTGGAAGGACTGGCCGAACTGGACGCGGAAATACAGACGCGCAGCGGCCGCGCCGAAGGCCACCTGCATGTGGAAATGGCCGAATCCGTGGCCAACGCGCGCGTCATCCCGCGCCTGCCGGAGTTCGTCCAGGCGTATCCCGACATCTCGCTGCGCATCTCGCTCAACGAAGGCGTGGTCGATCCCACCGTCTCGGGCGCCGATATCGGCCTGCGCGTGGGCCCGCTGCGCGACTCGCCGCTGCGCTTCAAGCTGCTGGGCCGGGGCAACTACATCATGGCGGCCAGTCCCGCCTACCTGAAGCTGTACCACGCGCCACGGCATCCGGACGAACTGCGCCGGCACCGGCTGATCGAGTTCTGGGATCCGGACACCGGCCGCCCCTACGACTGGCAACTGGTCAAGGGCAAACAGACCGTGAGCGTGGCCGCCGAAGGCCGCCTGATCGTGGACAGCACCCGCGCGGGGCTGACCTGCGCGCTGGCGGGACTGGGCATCTACGAAGACCTGGACTTCCTGCTGGCGCAATCGCTGGCGGAAAAACGCCTGGTGCAGGTACTGCCCGACTGGAAGCGCCCCGGCCCGCCCATCGCGGTGCTGTACACGGCGCGCCGTCCGGTGCCCCCGCACATCAAGGCCTTCGTGGACTTCCTCGTATCGGTGTTCGGGTCGGGACGCGCCTGAGGCGGGCCCGGGAAACCGGTCACTCCGGCACCATGCCGATCTTCCGGGCCACCGCCTGCCACTGGACGAGGTCGCTGCGCACGGTGGCGCCGAATTCCGCCGGCCCTTCGGGCAGGATCTCGAAACCGGACGCCACCAGGCCCGGGCGCACGCCCGGCTTGTCGAGCGCGCGCCGGATCGAGGCCGCCAGTTTCTCGACCACGGCCGGCGGCGTGCCGGCCGTGGTCATGACCCCGCCCCAGATGGTGGCCGAGTAGGTGGGAAAGCCCGACTCCTGCACCGTCGGCACGTCCTTGAGCAGCGACAGGCGACGGCTTTCCGCCGTGGCGATGACACGCACGCGCCCGCTCTGGATGAACGGCAGCGCCGAGATGATCGACGCGAACATGACCTGCACCTGGCCGGCGATGAGATCCGTCAGCGCCTGGCTGGCGCCCTTGTAGGGGACGTGCACCATGCCGATGCCCGAGACTTGCTTGAACAGTTCGGCCGCCATGTGGTGGGGCGTGCCGCTGCCCGGGGAGGCGTAGTTCAGGCGATCGGGATGTTCGCCTGCATACGCCGCGAGTTCGCGCATGTTCTTCACCGGCAAGGCGTTGTTGACCACGATGACGATGGGCTGGTTGGCGATGCGCATGACGGGAGCCAGGTCCTTGGCCACGTCGAAGGGGATGTTGCGCAGCACGAACGGATTGATGGTCAGCGTATTCGTGGCAAGCAGCAGCGTATGGCCATCCGGCGCCGCCTTGGCCACCAGGTCCGCGCCGATGTTGCCGCCAGCCCCTGGCTTGTTGTCGACGATGACCGGCTGGCCAAGGATATCCGCCAGCGGCTGCGCGATGTCGCGCGCCAGCACATCGTTACCCCCTCCCGCCGTGAAAGGCACGATGAAGCGCAGCTGCCTGGCGGGGAAGGCGGTGCCCTGCGCCCGGGCGCCTGCCGACATTCCCCATGCCATCGCGGGCAACGTGGCCAGGAGGGCACGTCTGTTGTGGTCCATAGCTGTCTCCTCTCGGACGCGGGTCGTTTATTTTTAGTCCCAATATACGGAATATACTGACATCACATCCAGAATTTTTCTATCTATTTTTTCGTATTTTGGGATTTTGCTGAAAAGATGGGCGAAACGCTCCCACGCCGCTGGCGCGGGAAGCCGGCCTGCCGGAGAGGTCAGGCCGGCGCGGTCCGCGGGTCCGCGATCTGCCGTATGCCGGCTTTCAGGGATTGCAGCAGTCCGTCCTTGTCCAGCACCTCGTAGCGCTCGGTGCGGAACACCAGGACAAGGCCGGCGGGCATACTCAGGGGATCCTGTTCGATGGGCGCCGCCACCCCCACGTTGCCCTGGTCGAGTTCGCTGAAGGACACCGCGTGGCCGGCCCGCCTGACGGCGGCCAGCGACGCCCGGAACGCTTCCCAAGACTCGCCCATGCCTGCCTGGGCGATGGCCGCGGCATGCGCGCCATAGAGCCGCTTCTGGCGGACCGGCGGCAGGCAGGCAAGCAGCACCTTGGAGCCCGCGCCCCGGAAAAGCGGCATCACCCGTCCCCTGCCATAGCTCATGACGAGTTCCTGGTCGCCGCTTTCGCGGTGCGTGACCACGACCTGGTCTTCGTAGAAGACCGTCAGCAGCACGTCGCATTCGTACCGCTTGCGCAGGGATTGCATGACCGGCAGGCTGGCCATCAGGATCGGATCCCTTTGCCGGATGCAGTAGTCGAGCTGGATGATCCGCGGCCCCAGCGCGTACCCGCCCGCCGCGCGCGTCAGAAAGCCCGCGTCGCACAGTTCCTTCACATAGCGGTACGCGGTGCCCCGGCTGTAGCCGAGCGTGGACATGATCTCCTCGGCGGTCAGGACGGCATGTTCCGACGAGAAGGCGTCGAAAACGGCGAGCATACGTGTGAGACTGGACATGTCCGCGGATCCGGGGCGGTGGGAGGATTGCGGAATGCTACCGCATGCCATCGGCCGCAAGCTGATGATTGCCGGGCAGCACCTGCACCGGCGCCCGCTGCCCCTGGGCCGCCGCGGCCAGGCGCAGGTCCAGGGCGAGCGCGCGTTTGTCGGCCGGCAGCCACTGGCGGTCGTGCCCCCACAGGCTGGCCCCGTGCATGAGTTCGCAGGGCTGCCAGTCCCTTCCGACGCTGCGTCCGCCCCAGCCGTATTCGATCATCAGCGGAGACGGGGTACGGACGTAGAACGAGGTCATGAAGTCGTTGATGTGCCGGCCCAGCGTCACCGCCACGCGGTCGGCCTCGCACGACGCGATATCGTAGCCCTGCCCGACGTCGTCGAGCGAACACAGTTCCACCATCAGGTGATGGATGCCGTCGGTGTCGGCCTCGATCAGCGCCAGGCTGTGATGGCGCGAATTCAGATGGAAGAAGAAAGCCTTGAAGGGTTCCCGCATGTAGTCGCTCAGGCGGAATCCCAGCAGGTCGCGATAGAACGGCGCCAGGGCGTCGACGTTGCGCGCGTTCAACACCACGTGGCCCAGGCCCAGCGGGCCCGTGCGAAAACCCGATATCGCGCGGCCGGGGCGAAACGGTTCACTGCCCTGGGCGGCGCCATGGAAAACCTCCAACCGGTTGCCAGCGGGATCGGACAGGGACAGCAGCTCCGCGACCTCCCTGCGGCGCGCCACCGCGTCCGGCTCCCGAACGAACGGCACGTTCGCGCGGTCCAGCCGGGCGGCCAGCGTGGCCAGCGCCCCGCCGTCGGCGACCTCCCAGCCGAAGAAATGCGGCTGCGCGGCGTCCGCGTCGAGCAGCAGGCGCTGTCGCCGATCGTCCATGCGCAGCGCCAGGGTGTGGCGGCTCCTGTCGGCGACCTGCATGCCCAGCAGCCGTTGGGCGAAATCTTCCCACTCCGCCAGCCGGGACGTGCCCAGGCCCACGTATCCAAGAGATTGCAGCATCACGCCGCTCCGTATCTTCAAAATCCCATAATACGTGAAAAACAAAACAATAAATCAGTAATTTTTTGCATACATAAACATTTGTACTGTATATTGAGAAAAAACGATACCAGGAGAAGTCGATGGAGACACCTTCCGCCCCGGAGGCGCCGCCGCCTGAAATCGGCAGCAGCCTGCCGACCTGCGGCTTCCGGACCAACTACCACGACGCCGGCAACGGCCCGGGCGTCCTGCTGATCCACGGCTCCGGTCCCGGCGTGACGGCCTGGGCCAACTGGCGCCTGACCATCCCCGTCCTGGCCCGGCAGGCCCGCGTCATCGCCCCTGACATGGTCGGCTTCGGCTATACGGAATCGCCGCCCGGTGTCCGGTACCACTGGTCCACCTGGGTAGACCAGCTCACCGCGCTGCTGGACGCGCTCAAGCTGGAACGGGTATCGGTGGTGGGCAACTCGTTCGGCGGCGCCCTGGCGCTCAAACTGGCGGCCCGGCATCCCGGCCGCGTCGACCGCCTGGTCCTGATGGGGCCCGTGGGCCTGCGGTTTCCCATCACCGACGGACTGGAGAAAGTGTGGGGGTACCAGCCCTCGGCCGCCGCGATGCGCGAATTGCTCGACGTCTTCGTCCACGATCCATCGTTGATCGACGACGACCTGGCCGCCATGCGCTACCGGGCCAGCATCCGCGACGATGTCCAGGCACGGTTCGGCAGCATGTTCCCGCCGCCCCGGCAGCGGATCCTGGACGACATGGCGACGGACGAAACCGTCCTGCGCACGATCCCGCACGAGACACTCATCATCCACGGGCGCGGCGACAAGGTCATCCCGGTCGAGGCCTCGCGGCGGCTCGCCCAGACGATGCCGCGGGCGCGCCTGGCCGAGATCGACCGCTGCGGCCACTGGGTACAGATCGAACAGCCGGCGGCGTTTACCGGACTGGTCGGGGAATTCCTGGCGCCACGCTGAAAGGAAACACCATGCGCAAACAGGATCTGCTGGGCCGATGGGCCCTCAGGCAATGGACGCAGGCCTACGACGATGGCCGCGTGACCCTCCCCATGGGGCAGGCCCCCCGGGGCTTCATCCAATATGACGACGACCGCATGTTCTGCATGATCGAGCGGGCGGACCGGCAGGCTTTCGCCACCGGCGGGCAGTGGAACGCCAGCACCGAGGAAAAGGCGCGGGCCTACGAAGGCTTCATGAGCTATGCCGGCACCTACGAACTGGCTGGAGACGAAGTCCGGCAGCATGTCGACATGAGCCTGTTCCCGAACTGGGAGGGCGGCGTGCAGCGCCGCAAGGCGGCGATCGTCGACGGCCTGCTGCACCTGTCCGCGCGGCTGGAGGACGGCACGCCCGAGGCCCGCACCGCCAGCCTGGTGTGGGAACGCGCCGGCCGCGCCATCATTTCCTGAGGGGTGCTTCATGCAAGACATTGCCAGCCTGATCCGCGACGCATCGGTCCACAGCAGCCTGTACGCCGACCCCGCCATCTTCGACCAAGAAATGGCAACCATCTTTGGCAAGGGATGGGTCTATGTCGGCCATGCCTCCGAAATTCCCCGGCGCGGCGACTATGTGCGGCGCACGATGGGGCTCGAACCCGTGCTCCTGATCCGGGGCGCCGACGGCATCCACGTCGTGGCCAACCGCTGCGCCCATCGCGGCAACCTGCTGTGCCAGCCCGAGCGGGGCAACCGCCGCACGCTGGCCTGTCAGTACCACGGCTGGATCTTCTCGCCCGACGGCGCGCTGCTCGACATGCCGCTGTCCAGCGTTGAGCCCGATGCATCGCTGCACCTGAAGCGCGCCCGCGTCGACAGCTACAACGGCTTTGTCTTCGCGACGTTCAACCCGTCGCCCATTCCGCTGCTGGAACATCTCGGCCACGCCGTTCACGCGCTGGACCGCCAGATCAACCTGTCGCCCGAGGGCGAGATCGAACTGCGCGGCCCGTGGATCAAGCACCTGTTCCGCGCCAACTGGAAGATGCTGTCCGAGAACGAGGCCGACGGCTATCACGTGGGCTTCGTGCACGACTCCTTCACCAAGAGCGTGGGCACCCCCGGCAAGTACGGCAACATCCTGTCCGGCGAAGAGGACCGCATCACGGCGGTGGTCCGCTACCTGGGCAACGGCCACACCGAACTCGACTACGGCCCGACCTACGACCGGCCCATGACCTGGCTGGGCGTGGACGAGACGCGCTATCCGGACTACACGCGGGACATGATCCACCGGCACGGCGAACCGGCCGCGCGGGAAATCATGCGGGCGGGACCACCCCATACCTTCATCTTCCCCAACCTGTTCCTGGCCGAGACCTGCCTGGTCATGATCCAGCCGCTGGGCGTGGGCGAGACCGTCAACTGGCACACCCCGCTCTACCTGAAAGGCGCGCCCGAGGAACTGAACCGGCGCATCATGCGCCAGGGCGAGGTCGCCCTGGGGCCATCGTCGTTCCTGACGGCCGACGACGCCATCATCGCCGAACGCCAGTGGCGCGCGCTGAAGGGCTCGCCGGCATGGCTGGACCTGAGCCGCGGCCAGTCCCGCGAAACGACGACCGAGAGCGGCGTGGTGGTCTCCCACTACACCGACGAGACTCCCAACCGGGGCTTCTGGCAATGCTACCGGGACATCATGGCGGACACCGCCCAGCCGACGCTCTAGAAGGACATGCCATGCAGACCCCCCTGTTGCCGCTCGACGAACACCGGATGCTGGAGCGCTTCGTCTACCTGGAAGCCCGGCTGGCGGACGAATCGCGCTTCGACGAATGGGAGGCGCTCTGGGACGAGAGCATCCGCTACTGGGTGCCCGTCGTCATCGACGGCCAGGAGCCGGACCCGGACCGCGACGTCTCCATCATCAACGACAACCGCTCCCGGCTGGCGACCCGCCTGCGGCAGTTGCGCACCGGCACGCGGCACAGCCAGGCGCCTCGCTCCATCCTGCGCAGGATGCTGTCCAACCTGACGGCGGACAAGGAGGAGGACGGCGACTACCGCGTCGCGGCCAACTTCGCCATCTACGAGTATCAGGTGCAATCGGTCAACCAGTTGAACGTCTGGCCGGGCCGGGTCGAGTACGGGCTGCGGCAAGTGGACGGCCAGCTCAGGATGTTCCTGAAGAAAGTGTCCCTGGTCCACGCCTCGGGCCCGCTGCCCAGCCTTTCCTTCCTGATCTGACCATGGCCCGCGCTCCGCTCTCGGCCATCGTCGGCCTGGGCTTCAGCCCCCTCTCCCGCGAACCCGCCGGCTCCGTGCGCGCGCTGGCGGCCGCCGCCGTGCGGGCCGCCATGGCGGACGCCGGGGTGGACCAGGAACAGGTGGACGGCCTGCTGCTCAACCCCAGCGCGCTGGCCGATCCCGGCGTCCTGCCCCCCAAGGTACAGGACGACATGGGCCTGCGCACACTGGGGATGTTGACCACGATCGAAGGGAAAGGCTCGTCGGCCGTCCAGATGGTGCAGGTCGCCACGGCGGCCATCCGCAGCGGCCTGGCATCCATGGTCGCCTGCGTGTTCGCCGATGCGCCCATCGGCCCGGCACGCGGCGGCGGGGCGTCCTTCAGCAACGAAGGCTCGCTGACGGGCATCGCGGGCTGGGACGCCTCCTACGGCCTGTTCGGCCCGGTGGGGTCCTACGCGCTGGCCGCGCGCCGGTACATGGCCCTGCACGGGGCCAGCCCCGACCACCTGGGCGCCTACGTCCTGGCCTGCCGCCAGTGGGCCGCGGGCAATCCCCTCGCTTTCCAGCGCGCACCGCTCACGCTGGCGCAGTACCACGCTTCCCGCATGATCGTCGAACCCTTCCATGTGCTGGACTGCGCCTACCCGGTCAACGGCGCGGCGGCCGTCATCGTGGCCGGCGCCGACCGCGCCGCCGATGCCGGCCGGCGGCCGGTATTCGTCCACGGCATGGGGCAGGGCCATGCCAGCGCGGACACGCCGGTGGGGCCGCACGACCTGGCCACCGCCGGACAGCTCGCCGGCCGCAAGGCCTACGCGATGGCGGGCGTGGGGCCGAAGGACGTCTCGATGTGCCAGTTCTACGACGCGTTCTCGTACTGCGCCCTGGCCGCGCTCGAGGACTACGGACTGTGCGGCCGGGGCGAGGCCGCCGGCATGGTGCAGGACGGCACCACCGCGCCCGGCGGCGCGCTGCCTGTCAATACCGGCGGGGGCCAGTTGTCGGGCTACTACCTGCAAGGCATGACCCCGCTGAGCGAGGCCGTCATCCAATGCCGCGGCGACGGCGGCGAGCGGCAGTGCGCGGCCAACGACATCGTGCTGGTGAATGGTTCGGGCGGCAGGCTGGAGTATCACGCCGCGCTGATCCTGAGCCCCCACCGCACGCTCGCCTAGGACCCGCCATGCAGCTTCCTTCCGATCATTTCGAACGCCGCTTCCTGGACTTCATCGCGATGCGCGAACTGCGCGTGCCGCGCCTGCGCGGCAGCGGCCAGATCCTGGGCTACGGGTCGCACGGCTACGGCGCGAACCCGGATGACATCGAGTGGATTCCCGCCAGCGGCCGGGCGACGCTCCATTCGTATGCCGTCTACCGGCAGCAGTACCACCCGGACTTCCCGCCGCCCTACAACGTGGCGCACGTCGAACTCGAAGAAGGCCCGCGCCTGATCAGCCGGATCGTGCCGGACGAGGGCGCGGCCATCGTCATCGGCATGCCGCTGCGCGCGCGATTCGATCCGGCCGGATGCCTGGTGTTCGTTCCCGACCCCACCCCGGCGACATGACTCCCCTACGGAATCCCCGCTCATGACCGAACCTTCACCCAACACCTGTCCGCCCCCTTCCCGCGCCGCCGGCGCACTGGACGGCGTCCGGATCCTGGACCTGAGCCGCGTGCTGGGCGGCCCCTATTGCACGATGATCCTGGGCGACCACGGCGCGGAGATCATCAAGGTGGAACCCCCTCAGGGCGATGACACGCGCGGCTGGGGCCCGCCCTTCGCCGGCACGGACACCGAACGCGGGGACGCCAGCTATTTCATCGGCGTCAACCGCAACAAACGGTCGATGGTGCTGGACCTGTCACGCGAATCGGGACGGGCCGTGCTGTTGCGGCTGCTGGAGGAGGCCGACGTCCTGGTCGAGAACTTCAAGCCCGGCACCATGGAAGCGTGGGGCCTGGGCTATGAGCACGATCTCGCGCCGCGCTTTCCTCGCCTGATCCATTGCCGGGTATCCGGCTTCGGCGGCCACGGCCCCCTGGGCAACCTGCCGGGCTACGACGCGGTGCTGCAGGCCATGAGCGGATTGATGAGCGTGAACGGCACGCCCGAGACCGGGCCGCTGCGCATCGGCACCCCCATCGTCGACCTGGCCACGGGCCTCTACGCGACGATAGGCATCCTGATGGCCCTGCACGAGCGCCGCCGCTCGGGCCTGGGCCAATATGTGGACATGGCGCTGTACGACTGCGCGATGTCGCTGCTCCATCCGCACGCGGCCAACTACTTCCTGGACGGCAGCCGACCGCGCCTGACAGGCAACACGCATCCGAACGTCACGCCGTGCGACAAGTTCGCCACCCGCAGCGGCGAGATCTTCGTGGTCATCGGCACCGACCGGCAATTCCGGCGCCTGGTGGAACTGCTCGGCATACCGGCGCTCGCGGCCGATCCGCGCTTTGCCACGAACAGCGACCGGTCGCTCAACCGGGCCGCGCTCTATCCCTTGCTTGCCGAGGCCCTGGCACGGCACGACGGCGTGGCCCTGAGCCGGACCCTGCTGGCGGAAGGCTTGCCCATCGGACCGATCCTGGGCATGGACGACGCGTTGGGCGCGGACCATACGCACGCCAGGTCCATGGTCTATGAGCGCGACGGCTACAAAGGCCTGGGCACGCCCATCAAGCTCTCCCGCACGCCCGGCGGCCTGCGCAGGACGCCGCCCGCGCTGGCCGAGCATGCACGGGAGATATTGCGCGAAGCCGGCTTCGCGGACACCGACATGGACGAACTGAACCGCGCCGGCGCGACGGCGCCCCGGCGCGCGCGCTGATCCCTTTTCCCGGAGTATCGAATGCCCCCACAGGACGACTGGCGCGAGGCCTGTCTTTCCCGCGACCTACCCGAGGCCGGTACGCTGGCCGTCACCCTGGACGAACAGGTTTTCTGCCTGTACCGGGTCGAAGGCGACACCTTCGCCACCGCCGACCGTTGCAGCCACGGCCGCGGAAGCCTGTCCGAAGGCATCCTGGAAGCCCACATCATCGAGTGCCCGTTCCACCAGGGCTGCTTCGACATCCGGACCGGCGCCCCCACGGCGCTGCCCTGCAACCGGCCCGTCAAGACCTACGCGACCCGGGAAGCGGACGGCATCGTCTGGCTGGACATCTGTCCGCGCGACGTGGCCGATCAATCCTAGGATCGGTCATCGCTGCACCGCCGGCCGGCTGGCGGCGGGACAATTCCTGCGGCGATATGGATCCGCCGCGATCTCGTGCTTGCGCATCAACTGCCAGAATGCCCGGCGGTTCTTGTGGGCGGCGCGCGCCGCCTGCGAGATGTTGCCGTGATGGCGCAGCAGCATGTCGGCAATGTAATGGCGCTCGAACTCGGTCACGATCCTGGCCTTGGCCGATTGAAAGGGCTCGCGCGATGCGGGGTGGTCGGCTTCGTCGCCGCCGCATCCGGGTGGGGGTTCGCTCTCGTCCTCGTCCTGTGGCGCATCGATGGCCTGTCCGGCGCCGGGCCGACGGCCCGCCCCCGCGAGCTGTACCAGGCGCGTCTTGAACTCTTCAGCGCACATCGGGTAGCGCATGAAATCATCCAGCCCGAACGACAGCAGATCCTGCAGGCCAGCCGCGCTCATGTCACGCACCAACCCCAGGACGGGCGTCCTCAGGGCGTCGCCGGCCACCGCCAGCGCGGTGCGCGTCCATCCCAGGGTGGCCAGCGTGACCGGCAGCAGGCAGACGTCGTAGCGCTTGAGCGCCAGCGCCTGGCGCGCGAGCGCCACGGCGGATGCGGGCGTGCCCGCCGCGGGCCTGTCCAGGTGCACGCCGTGCAGCGCGATGCGTTCGCGCGCTGCCGCCCAGTCTTCCATCAGCTCGCGCATCCACCGCGCATGCTCGGGCACCATCAATACGCCGCAATCGATCATTCCCTTCATCATCCCGCCTCAGATTGTCCGAGCCGCCAGACTAGGGACCCGCGGCAAGGATCTCAATCAGAGGAACCAACAAGCGCAGATCTGCGTATCCAGTTACCCGCGGCCCGGCCGTTAACGATCGATCCGGCGGGCCCGTCCGGCCCCGGCTCCCGGCCGCCGGGGCGCCAACTCATATCCTGCTACAAATTCGTTGTGACTTGCCCGGCGATGGATCCGATTCTGCGGCACACTGCACGATTGGCAGTCCGGAGTTGGAGTCCAGCATGACCAAGCCTAGCCTACGTTCCACCGCATCGCTCATCCTTGTCACCACCGCCCTGTCCTGGGGGTTGCCGGTACGCGCCGACGACCTGCGCGAGTCCACGGGCGGCCGCGAGAATTCCGTCGATGCATCCCCCCGCTCCTACGGCGGCAACGGCTTGCGCCTGGGCGCGCGAGCGCCCTCGTCCACCGGCCTGGGGGGCAGCGGCCTGCATGCCTCGCTGGATACCCCGGCTTCGAGCGGCGCCCAAGCCAGCACCGGCAAGGCCGCCGCGCAGCAGCCCGCCCTGGGCACCCGCGCGAAAAAGAAAGACGGGCGCTGATCCGCGCCCGTCCGCGGCGGGACTAGGCCAGCGGCGCGACGCGCTGCTCGATCGCGCCGAAGACACTGTTGCCCGAGCGGTCGAAATGCTCGATGCGCACCGTATCGCCGAATTGCAGGAACGGGGTCCGGGCCGCCCCCTGCCGGATGGTCTCCAGGGCCCGGGCTTCGCCCAGGCAGCCCACGCCCACGGATTCGTCCTCGTTCGAGACCGTACCCAGTCCCACCAACGTCCCCGCCTCGAACGCGCGCGTCTGTGCAACGTGGGCGATCAGATCTCCGTAATGGAACGCGACGTCGGTGCCAGTCTCGATACTGCCCAGCGGCTCGCCGCGCACCCAGCATTTCATGGTGCCCGACACCAGTCCATCGCCCCATAGCTCGCCCAGTTCGTCCGGAGTCACCGCGATAGGCCCGAGACTGGAAGCCGGCTTGCCGACCAGGAAGCCGAACGTGCGCTTGAGCTCGCCCGGAATGATGGCGCGCAGCGACACGTCGTTGAGCAGCACGAACAAACGGATGTGTTCGCACGCGCCTTTCGCGTCCACACCCAGCGGCACGTCGCCGGTGATGGCGGCGATCTCCGCCTCGAAGTCGATGCCGTCGTCTTCCGACGGCAGGCGCACATCCTCGTTCCAGCCCATGAAGCCGTGCGAGATGCCCTGGTACATCAGCGGCTTCTGGAAAAAATCGTCGGGCACCGATTCGCCGCGCGCCTGGCGGTTGCGCTGGATGTGGCTGGGATACGCCGCGCCGTCCAGGTACTGGTAGGCGCGGGGCAGCGGCGCGGCCAGCGTGGCCAGGTCCAGCGCGAAGGCGCCGGCGGCCCGGCCGGCGTTCAGGTCCTCGTACAGTGCCTGCAGCCTGGGGCTGGTGCGCTCCCAGTCGTCCAGCGCCGACTGCAGCGTGGGCGCGATGGCCGCCGCGCTCGCCGCCGTGGCGAGATCACGGCTGACCACGAGCAATGCGCCGTCGCGCCCCGCGCGTTGCGATGCCAATTTCATTCCAGCTTCTCCAAGAGTGCGGCGCGCGGCCCCTTGCCGGCGCCCGATGATGTGCGGGTCCTGTCCTAGGCAGAATTGCCCGGGCGGAACCCGTCCCAGACCTCGTCGTAGTCCGGTTGCAGGTTGGGCGCCGCCAGCGCCTGCGCCGTCGGGCGGTACACGTGGCGGCTCTCGAACATGAAGGCCATCGTGTCTTCCAGCCTGCGCGGCGCCAGTGCCTCGTTGCTGGCCCGCTCGAAGGTGGTGGCGTCGGGACCGTGCGGCAGCATGCAGTTGTGCAGGCTGATTCCGCCCGGCACGAAACCCTCGGCCTTGGCGTCATAGACGCCGCGCACCAGTCCCATCAGCTCGCTCATCACGTTGCGGTGGAACCAGGGCGGGCGGAACGTATCCTCCATCACCAGCCATCGGGGCGGGAAGATCACGAAGTCGCAATTGGCGGTGCCGCCGATTTCCGACGGCGAGGTCAGCACGGTGTTGATGGACGGGTCGGGATGGTCGAAGGTGATGCTGCCCACGGCCATGAAATGGGCCAGATCGTACTTGCAGGGCGTCAGGTTGCCGTGCCAGGCCACCACGTCCAGCGGCGACGACGAACGCTCCAGCTCCCAGAACCCGCCCAGGAACTTGCGCAGGATGCGCACCGGTCCCGCGGCGTGGTCGCAGGCCGCGACCGGCGCCAGGAAATCCCGGGGATTGGCGAGTCCGTTGGAGCCCAGCGGCCCCAGTTCCGGCAGCCTGAAGGGCGCGCCGTAGTTCTCGCACAGGTAGCCCCGCGCCGCGCCGTCGGACAGATCGACGCGGAAATGCACGCCGCGCGGCAACAGCAGGATCTCGCCCGGCACGACTCGCAGGCGGCCCATCTCGGTGTGGACGTCGAGTCCGCCCGACTGCGGCACCACCAGCATTTCGGCATCGGCGTTCATCAGATAGCGGCCGCGCATGGACGCATTGGCGCGATAGACATGGACGGCGGTGCCGCTCTGCGTCTCGGCGCTGCCGTTGCCCGCGACGGTCACGATGCCATCGACGAAATCCGTACCCTGGGCGGGCGCCGGCCAGGCATTCCAGCGCAACCGGTTGGCCGGCGCCGCCACCCCGGTGAACGGAGCGGTCAACCAGGTCGGATGCGCCACCGCGTGGGCCTTCCCATGAGCCGCGGAGGGCCGCAAACGGTAGGTCCAGGTACGCAGGTTCACCGCGCGGGGCGCCGTGAACGCCGTGCCCGAGATCAGTTCCGCGTACAGGCCATGCGCCACCCGCTGCGGCGAATTGCGGCCCACGGGCAGCACGCCCGGACTGGCCTCGGTCGCGAACTCATTGCCGAATCCGCTCTGGTACTGCGGCTCCGCCGCGACTGCCCTGTCCATCCTTGCCTGCTCCTTGCTCAATTCGCGACGATGTTGGCCTGCTCGACAACCTTCTTCCAGCGCGCGATTTCCGACTCGATCATGGTCCGCATCTGCGCCGGACTGCTGCCGCTGGGCTCGCTGCCTATGTCGTTGACGGCCTTGCGGAACGCGGGATCCTGGAGCATGGCGGCCAGCGCGGCGTGCAGGCGGTCGACGATGGGGCCGGGGGTCTTGGCCGGCGCCGCGATGCCCAGCCATGAATACACCTGGAACCCGGAGACGGTATCGGCCGCCACGGGAACGCCCGGAAGCAACGGCCACGGCTTGGCGCTGGTGATGGCCAGCGCGCGCAGGGTGCCCGCCTTGAGCTGCGGCGCGGCCACCGTGGCGGTATCCACCAGCACGTTCACATCGCCGGCCAGCACGGCCTGCACGGGCGCCGCGCCACCCCGGTAGGGCACGTGCAGCATCTGCACGCCCGCCGTGGCGGCCAACAGCTCGCCGGTCAGGTGCTGGGTCGAACCCACCCCCACCGAAGAAAAGGACACGGTGCCCGGCCTGGCCCGTGCCGCGGCCAGCAGGTCGGCCAGCGTGCGCGCCGGATTGTCGGCCTTGACGCTGACCACGAACGGAAACGCGGTCACGGTGGAAATCGGCTGGAAATCCGCGACCGGATCGTAGGGCAGCGACTTGTTCACCGCGGCCGAGACGGTATGCCCGCCGGTCAGCATCACCAGCGTGTAGCCATCGGGCTCGGCCTTGGCCACGTAGCTGGACGCGACCACGCCGCCCGCGCCGCTCTTGATTTCCACGACGACCGGCTGGCCCAGCGCGGCTTGCAGGTGGCGGGCCACCAGCCGCGACACGGTGTCGGCATTGCCGCCGGCGCCGAAGCCGTGGATCAGTTGTATGGGCCGCTCGGGGTAGGCCGCGCCCGCCGCGCCGGCCAGCGCGGTTGCCAGGACTGCGCCGATGATGCGCTCGTACATGATGGGGTCTCCTCGGTATTCTTGCAGTGCTTTCCGCTGGCCGGAAAATCCCGGCGGCACCGTGAAGGGCAATATATGATTGGTCCGATCAGCAGGCACCCGCATTTCCACGGAATGGACACGACTTATGGCTAGCGGCAGCACCACGGCGGAGCCGGGCAGCATCGAACGCGCGGTGCAGTTATTGAAGCTGCTGGCCACCGCCGGCAAGCGAGGCCGCGCCCTCACGCAACTGGCGGAGGCCACCGCCCTGCCGCACTCCACGGTGCACCGGCTGCTGCGCCGCCTCATGCACGAGCACCTGGTCATCCAGAAAGAAGCGGACAAGTGGTATGCGCTGGGGCCGCTGGCCTTCGAGCTGGGACTCGCGGCCATGGCCGCCTACGACCTGCGCGAACATTGCCGGGCCAGCCTGGACAGGCTGGCCGAGGAAGTCGGCGACACGGTCTATCTGTCGGTGCGCAGCGGCAGCGAATCGGTCTGCGAGGCGCGGCACGAAGGGCCGTCGCCGATCCGGGTCAACACCCTGTCCATAGGCAGCCGCCGGCCGCTGGGGCTGGGCGCGGGCGGGCTGGCCATCCTGGCCTACCTGCCCGAGGCCGAGCGCGAGGACATCATCGCGACCGACGGCCGGCGCATCTGCGAAGAAGGCCGTTTGACCGAGGCCGACTTGCGCGCCGCCATCGAAGCCTGCCGGCGCCAGGGCCATTCGCTGATCCGCAACCGCGTCACCCTGGGCGTCACCGCGGCCGGCGTGCCCATACGCGATACGCTGGGCCAACCCATCGCCGCAATCAGCGTCGCCGCCATCGACGACCGCATGCGCGAGGAACGCGTGACCTCGCTGGCGCGGCGCCTGCATGAACACGCCAGGGAGATCGAAGCTTCGATGCGGGGCCGTCCGGCCTGACCCCGGCGCGAACGGCCGGCGACGCCCCGCCGGCGCGCTACAAACTCGCCTTCGCTTCCTGTTCGAGCAGGGCCATGAAACGTTCGAGCAGGGGCGACGCGGTATCCGACCACAGCATGCCTATCGTCGTGGGAACACCCGCGAACGACAGCGGCAGCCGCCGCAGCAATCCCTGCCCGGCGAACAGCGCGATGACTTTTTCCGACGTCGCGAACAGGCAGTCCAGGCGGCGGGCGACATGGTAGTTGGTCAGTACGGAGGCCGATTCGAGCACGACGCGCGGCAGCGGGAGATGTTCCTGCGCCAGGGTGTTCTCCAGCATGCCGCGTATCGGCGATTCGGCCGGCGGAATGATCCACGGGTAGGCGCAGGCGTCGCGCCAGCTCACGGGCCTTCGTCGCCGCGCCAGCGGATGCGGCGACGGGGCGGCCACGCATAAGGTGTCCTCGTACAGCAGCCGCCGGTTCAAGGACCCGGCGTAGCCGGTCGTTCCAAGACGGCCGATGACGAGATCGAGCTTGCGCTCGCCCAGCAGCGGCAACAGGTGGTCCATGGTGCCTTCCAGGCTCTGCACCTCCAGGTCCAGGCCTGCCTGCTGGACCCGCGCCAGCGTACCCGGCAGCAGGACCGGACCCAACGCGGCCAGCACGCCGATGTGCAGCCGCCCCGCTCCGCCGCTGCGCTGGGCCTCGAGCTGGCCATGCAGCCGCGCCATGTCGGTCAGCACGCGTTCTGCGTGATGCATCACCAGCCGGCCGCTGTCCGTCAATGCCATCCGGCGCGTCGAACGCTCGAACAGCGTCACGCCCAGCGCCGACTCCAGATCCTTCACCCACTTCGACAACGCGGGTTGGGACAGGCCGCACAGATCCGCTGCGCGGCCGAAGCTGCCGGTGCGGCCGAGCATCACCAGCATTTCGAGGTGGCGGAATTTCAACCGCCGGACCCACTGTACCGACCTTTCGTTATTCATATATTTTTTTACATAAATCGAGCCCGATTTTTCACTGGTTCCAACAGGGCGTCAATCCTAAGCTAGGCGACATGAGACGGTGCGCCCCGACGGGCGCCTCCATCGGTCGACACTTTTGCATGAGGACACTCCATGGCGGAAATTCTGGGCCTGGGCGCTACGCACTATCCCGGCTTCTGGATGCGCGACGACGATATGTCGGTCATCCTGAAACGGACGCTGAACGGGAAACGCCTCGACCCGAGCCTGAGGGACACGCGCAACTGGCCCGAGGCCATGCGCGAAGAATGGGGCAGCGATGACGGCGCCGCGGCGGCCGGCCGCCATCGCGCGCGCTCCTTTCGAGCGTTCGACGAACAGCGCCGCCTGCTGGACGCGTTCCAGCCCGATTTCATCCTGATGTTCGGCGACGACCAGTACGAAAATTTTACCGAGGACATCGTGCCGCCATTCTGCGTCTACCTGGCGGACACCATGGTATCGCGGCCCTACGACGTGCCGGAGTCATCGCCCTTTCCCAGGCGCAATCATTGGGACGAACCGCGGACCGCCTCCTTCCGGCACACGGGACACCCCGAAGGCGGCCGCTATCTGCTCAACCGCCTGAACGAAGCGGGCCTGGCGCTGCCGTATGCGTACCGGCTCAGGTACGACCGGGGCCTGCCCCACGCCTTCATCAACACCCTGCTCTACCTGGACGCCGATCGCCGGGGATTCCCCCATCCGGTCGTGCCCTTCCACGTCAACTGCTACGGCGGCGACCTGATCCGCATGCACGGGGGACTGGCCCCGCCCAGCGAAGCCGGCGCCGAACCGGACCCCGCCTCGCCTTCCCCCCGCCAATGCTTCGAACTGGGCCAGGCCATCGCGCGCGCCCTGGCCGCTTCGCCCTGGCGCGTGGCGATCGTGGCCTCATCCAGCTGGTCGCACGCCTTCCTCACACCGCGACATGGCTGGCTGTATCCCGATCACGACAGCGACCGGGCCCGCCTGGACGAACTCACCCACGGCGGCTTTCGCGAATGGGGCGCGTTGACCACCGCCAGCCTGGAAGCCGCCGGCCAGCACGAACTGCTGAACTGGATCGTGCTGGCCGGCGCCATGACCGAGCTGGGCCACCGCCCCCGCGTCATCGACTACATCGAAACCCACGTATTCAACGCCAATCGTTGCTTCGCGGTATTCGACCCGGCGTAGTGCCGGACAAAAGAACCATCACAGGAGACCCGCCATGCGCCTGAAGCCCCATCACCTGCTGTGCCTCGCCACACTGGCCCTGCTGCTGGCGGCGCCGGCCGCGCGTGCGCAGCAGCATGCGTATCCGACCAAGCCGATCAAGGTCGTCGTGCCCTTCCTGCCTGGCGGCACGGCCGACACGCTGATGCGCCTGATCGCGGCCAGGGCATCGCCCATGCTGGGGCAGCAGGTCGTGGTCGAGAACCGGGCGGGCGCGGGCGGCAACATCGGCGCCGACGAAGTCGCGCGCGCGGCGGCCGACGGCTACACGCTGCTGTTCACGCCGCCGGGCCCGCTGGCCATCAATCCCTACGTCTTCCCCAACATGCCCTACGATGCGCGCACGGCGTTCCGTCCGGTCAGCATCGTGGCGTCCATGCCCAGCGTCCTGGTGGTGGGCCCCCGGGTCGAGGCGGACAACCTGCAGGACCTGATCCGCCATGCCAAGGCGCATCCGGGCAAACTGACCTATGCCTCGCAGGGATACGGAACGACGACGCAGTTGCTGGGCGAATTGTTCTCGATCAAGGCGGGCGTCGAACTGGTGCACGTTCCCTACAAGGGCGCGCCTCCCATCCTGGCGGACCTCCGGGCGGGCCGCGTGGACATGGTCTTCTTCGACTCGGCCAATGCCCTGCCCCAACTGGCGCAGAACACCGCCCTGCGGGCGCTGGCGGTCACCAGCGAGCGGCGCAGCCCGGCGCTGCCGGACGTGCCGACGCTGCGCGAAGCCGGCTTCCCCGACATGGTCACGGCCGTATGGATGGGGCTGGCTGCGCCCGCGGGCACGCCCGACGCCATCGTGCAGACATGGCAGGATTTGCTGGACAGGATCATGCGCGTGCCCGAGCTGCGCAAGCGCTTCGAGGACCAGGGCGCGGAGCCGCTCGCAAGCGGCCCGGAAGACATGCGCCGCACCATCGAGCAGGACACGCGGCTATGGAGCGGCGTGATCCGCGCGACCGGCGCCTCGAACCGGTAAGGCGTTCCGCGGCGTCAGGGTTCGATGCGCGGCGATACCGCCGGCGTGCCGGCCGGGGGCGGGGGCGTGGCCTTGGCCACGCCCAGCCAGGCCAGAGCGGCCAACAACAATACGCCGGCGCCGAATTCGCGCGAAGTCGAGACGATGTCGCCGCGCAGCGCCACGTCATAGCCGGCCAGGATGGCGGGCACGCCCATGGCGAGATAAGACACCACGAACAGCACCGACAACACGCCCGCCCGGCCAGCGGGAGGCAGGGGCGCGATCACGTTGCGCAGCGCGCCCTGGAAACCCGTGCCGAATCCCATGCCCGCGACCGCGGTACCCACCATGAACAGCACCACCGAATGCAGCGACAGCGAGGCCAGCACGACAGCCATGCCGAACATCAGGGAGAGCGCGCCCATGCGCGACAGGAACCGCGCCGAACGATCGCGCAACAGGACCACCGCCACGACACCGCCGCCTGCCATGATGAACAAGGCCAGCCCGCCCAGCAGGCTCGAGCCCGATCCCACCAGGCTGCGCAGCAGCGTCGGGCCAAGCGATGCATAGAAACCGCCCAGGCCCCACACGGCCACCACGGCCGGCGCCGCCAACAGCAGCGGCATCCGCACTTCCGGCGGCAGCGCGAAGCCGGGCTTGAGCGAGGCCCAGGCGCCCGGCCGCCGCCGCGCGGTCTCGGCAATGAAGAAGACCCCCACGCCTTGCAGCACGAAGATCACTCCCAGGATCACGTAGATCAGGTGCGTGGGCGCGGGCAGGTACTGCACCATCAGCCCGGCGACGATTCCACCCGTGCCGGTGCCCAGCATGGGCGCCAGTGCATTGGCCAGCGCGCCGCGCGTCTTGTCGATATCCAGCATCCCGGCGCCCACGGCCGCAATCGCGGCTCCGGCCGACAGGCCCTGGATGATGCGGCCCGCCAGGAGGTCCGCCAACCCTCCGGCGGTAGCGAAGACCACCATGGCCGCGGCCTGCGCGACCGCCGCGGCCATGAGCACGGGCCGCCGGCCGATATGATCGGACAGGCGCCCCGCCACCAGCAGCGCCACCAGCACGGCCAGCGCATAGCTGCCGAACACCACGGTCAGCATGGTGGTCGAGAAGCCCCATTGCTGCTGGTAGATCGAGTATAGCGGGGTCGGCGCCGCCGACCCCGCCAGGAACGCTACGGTGATCGATGCCAGCAGATGAAAACTGAAGCGCGACGACAAGCGCCCGGCGGCCTGGGGGCAGGCGGAGGCGGGAACGGCCTTGGCGGGGGAAACGCATGTCATGGCGGAATCCGGGGAACATTGAACAGACAGGTCTGTCTGATTAACTTGAAGTGTACAGACCTGTCTGGTAATGTCAAGGCATGACCATGAATATGACAAAAAGCCCCGAAGCACGCCGTTCCGCCCGCCAGCGCCTGCTCGACGCCGCGGACGAGCTGTTCTACGAAGGAAGCATCCATACGGTCGGCATAGACCGGGTCATCGAACGCGCCGGCGTGGCCAAGGCCTCGCTGTACGACACCTTCGGCAGCAAGGAAGCATTGATCCAGGCCTATCTGCTGGCCCGCCACGAGGCCCGCAAGGCGCGTATTGCCGACCGCCTGGCCGACTACCCCGGGCCGCGCGAACGTCTGCTGGGCGTCTTCGACATCATGCGGGAAACCGCCTCGGGCCCCCGCTTCCGAGGCTGTCCGTTCAGCCGCGCGGCCGCCGAGGCCGCGCCCAGCGCGGGCATCCGGGAAGCCTGCGACACCGCGCGCAACTGGCTGCGCGACCTGTTCGCCAGCCTGGCGCGCGAAGCCGGCGCGGCCGACCCCGAAACCCTGGCCGGCCAGTTGATGCTGCTGTACGACGGCGCCTCGGTGTCGGCACACATGGACGGCAACGCCAGCGCGGCCGCGGCGGCGCGGGCCACGGCCGAGCAACTCGTCGAGCTGGCACTGGCGACGCGTTGAATCGCCCCTACGCCGGTTCCGCCAGCATCCTTTCCCCGGCATAGAATCGCTTCAGATTCTCCACCACCATGTTGGACATGGCCGTCCGGGTCTCGTTGGTCGCGCTGGAAACGTGCGGCAGCAGTACCGTGTTTCGCAGTTCCGCCAGCCTGGACGACTTCAGCGGCTCGACTTCATACACGTCGAGCGCGGCGCCCCGGATGGCTTCGTTCTCCAGCGCGGCAATCAGCGCTTGTTCGTCGACCACGCTACCCCGCGCAACATTGATCAGATAGCCTTGCGGCCCGAGCGCCTCTAGTACGCCGGCATCGACCATGTGCCGGGTTTGCGCGCTGCCCGACACGGCAATGAAGAGATAGTCACACCATGCGGCGAGCTCCTGCAAGGTGGAAACGCGTTCATGGGAGCACTCCCGAACCTCGGAGCGGGAGAAATATCGGATCTCCACGTCGAAGCCGACAAGCCTTTTCGCGATGATCCTGCCTATCCTTCCCATGCCGGCAATGCCCATGCGCTTACCGCTTACCCTATCCCCCAAGTCGAACACATTGCCTGTTTCCGCCCATCGATTCGATCTTACGTAGCCATCCGCCTGCGGAATCTTGCGGCTTGCCGCGATCATCAATCCGATGGCCAGGTCGGCCACGCAATCGTTCAGGACATCGGGCGTGTAGCCGACGCGTATTCCCCTGCGGCGCGCGGCGGCAAGATCGACCTTGTCCATGCCGACGCCGAAAATCGACATGGCTTTCAAGCCCGGCAGTTGGTCGAGCGTGGCGAGGTCCACCCCGCGTATCGCGGAAGAGACCAGGCCGGAAATCTCCGAAGTATCGCCGGGCGAGTGCAGGGTTCTCAGCTCGAACTCGCTTTCCAGCGACTGCTGGAGAACGGCCGGTATCTTCGCGATGTTCAGGACCACGGGCTTGCTCATGGATGGTGCCTTCTTCGTTGGGAGGAGGATGCTTCATGGACCGATCATGGCGCTCGCCGATGCGGCGAGGACCGCTACACGATGAAGCTGAGGTTCCCCATCAACATCGTCGATTGATTGATGTAGATCTTTCGCTCTTTGATCCGCCACGAGTCCTGGTGCCTGGCCAGAAGGTCGATACGATGTCCATACAGGCAATGGTCGTCGGCTTCGTTGCGATTCCGGTTCACCATGAAATTGCATCGTGTCCGAACCCGCGCGGGCTCGGAGCCGGAATCTGCCTCGAGTATGCGCAGGTTGGTAAGGTAGCGCGTCGTTCGCGAAGGCGGCTCCTCCGCCCAATGTTGATGCGTGCGGATCTGCTGGACGCGTTTGGTGATCGTTTCCTTGCCTTCATCGAACCAGCTGATGTCCAGCGGACCGTCGAGATACTCGGTCGCCTGCGCTTTGCCCGACAGGTTGCGAAGCACGAACATGCGGTAGGAGATGTCCTCCGCCAAGGTATCGAGCCACTCTTCGTACTTCCTGTCCGACAGGAGCTCCGCCTCTTTGTAGAGAAACTCGGAAACCTCGTACAGCCGCAGCATGGCGTTCATGGAGTCGTGCATCACTTCGCTCCCGCGACATGCCGCTTGAGGGGAAAAACAGCATCGTTCTCGACTTCGACACGATGCATGAGCTGGTCCCAGGACCGGCCCTCCATGAACTCCTGCCATCGCTTGAGCCAGATCAGCTGGTTCTGTTCGGTAATGGTTCGTCCGCACCAGACCGCTCCAGGCATAAGGTCGCAGGGCTCGGATTCCCCCAGGCCCTGCGCATAGTTGAACGGCAGGTCGCGGCCCATGCCTCCCAGGCTCTGCCTGGTGGCCGACTCCCAGTTCTCGATGTCGTCCTGCTCCGTCATTCCGCCGGGACCGGAGTAGGTCATGTAGTAATGCCGGAAGATATCCTTGACCTCGTCGGGCGCATCGGCATCGATCAGGTAATAGCGCCACATCTCGGTTTCGGTGGCGCTGATCGGGTGGTGAACCACCAGCGTGCGCGGCTGGTCCTCGTGGAACGACATGTTCGGGAAAATTGTCCCCTTGCCCTGGTAGTGGATGCCGCCCGCCCGCTTGCGCAGGTGTTCCCGCGCCATGTCCCGCAGGTAGTTGCTGGCGGCGGGAAATTGTTGGAAGGTGTCGGGACGGGGAAATTCTTCTTCGGGGCGGGGCAGGAAGCCCAGTCCCCCGTGACCCAGGTCGATCCATCCGAACGCCGCGTGGCCGGAGGCGCGTTCATCCCTGCGGCCATCCTTTCCGCTCGGATTGAGTTTGATCATGTTTGCCGAGTTGTGCGTCACCGCATGAGAGGCATCGCCCACGAAGTTGGTCGCAGGGAACTTCCAGTTGCATCGCACCCGGAATTTCTGCACCCCGACCAGCAGCGTGCTGCCGCCGCTGTCACCGTTGCGGTGATCGAGCGCGGAATCGAGCCACTTCAGCATGCCTCCCAGATACGCTTCGAGGCTGGGCGCATGCTCGTCCCACGTGGCCCAGATCGTTCCCTTGTAGACCCGGACGCGCGCCGCCTTGAGCCCCCACTCCGCCTTGTCGAGGCGGCCCTCGTAGTGGACGTCGAAACCCGGAACGCCCGCCAGTTCGCCTGACCGGGAGACCCGCTCTTCGTCCGTCGAGTAAGTCCAGCCGTGGTAGGGACAGGTGAAGACGCGCGCCTTGCCTTCGTCCACCCGGCAGACCTTCATCCCGCGGTGCCGGCAGCTGTTGAGCAGGACGACGATCTTGTCCTGTCTCGTGCGCGTGACGATGACGGAGTCGGTCCCCATCTTCGATTGGATGAAGTCTTCCGGATCCGGGATCTGGCTCTCGTGGCCCACCAGCAACCAGGCGCGGCCGAAGATCTGCCGCACTTCTTGGGCAAACAGGTCATCGTCCACGAACATCCGACGGTCCACGGTTCCTGCGGCAACGTCTACACATCGAACATCGGCCATCATGGCGCCTCCTCGATAAAGAACCAGGCCTCTTTTATTTAAATTCTGCTAGACAGAATCAAGTACCGTCTCTCAGAATTCATTCTGCGGCCGGAGGCTTTGCCTGTCAACTACGCACAGGCGCGCCGGCAGGAGGGTTCCAGGGATGGCGGGAAAAGCGGGAAGTGGAGAACCGGCGCGCCTGCGCCGGCCAGTCGCCCTAGGAAGCGCAGAGTTTTCCCTTGGGACTGAACTCGAGGCGGATGGGGTTGGAACCGAGGGCCGCCCGATGCGCCTGCGGATCCCCGCCGAACAACACGGTCAGTTCCATGGCGCTCGTAAGCAGGGCTTTGGCGTATTTGGCAATCGCCGCCTCGGTGAACCGGGTCACGGTGCCGGAAACGGTCATGGCGCCGCGCAGCGAGCCGCCCGCGCCGAACACCGGCGTCCCAAGCCCCGCGATTTCCGAATCGCGGCCGCCTATGCTGACGATCACCATTGTTTCCTGCGGGCGGGCCTTCCGGATCGCCGGGTCGAACCTGAGCAGGACCTTGCCGCCGGCGCCCGTTCCGAGCGGCGCGATATCGCCCACACGCACGTGGTCCCTGATGGATCGATTGCTGTCCACCCGCGCGACGCAAATGCGTGTTTCGTCCGATTGCCTGGCATAGAACGTCGCGCTTTCCCCGGTATCCCCGGCGAGTTTCTCGAGCAAGGGGGTGATATGGGTTTCGCTCTTGACCGACCCGAGGTACAGCCGGCCCCAGCGCGCGAGCGTCGGCCCGGGCTGGTACGTCCCGTTGTCGAGGCGAAGGACGCAGCCATGCTCGATCAGCGTCGAAAGCAGACGCAGGATGGTGCTCTTGTAGAAACCGGTCCGCAAGGACAGGTCGTGCAACGTCATGGGCGTACCGTCTTCCGCAAAGGCATTCAGTATGCGGATGGCGCGGTCGACGGAAGCAACGATTTCATTGTTCATGGGGAAATGGTAAGGATTCTGCCAAACAGAATCAACTTCTATTTTTTGTTGACACGCCTATTCCGCGAATTCATCATCGTTTCACCATGCCATCCAGAGGCCGCGATGAAGATCCTGAAAATCTCTGCCCTTGCCCTGTCTGCCTTCCTCTTCTGTACGGGCGCCCACGCACAGGGCGACGACTATCCGAACCATCCGATCCGTTTCATCGTGCCCTATGCGCCCGGTGCCGGTTCCGACACCTTCGCCAGATTGATCGCCGACAAATTGGGCAAGCACCTGGGCCAGACCGTCTTCGTCGACAACCGCCCCGGCAGCTCGGGCAACATCGGGGCCGATGCTGTTTTTCGCGCGGCTCCCGATGGCTATACGCTGCTCTTCACTGCTCCCGGACCGCTGGTGACCAGCCAAGCCCTGTATTCGAAGCTCACGTTCGTGCCGGATGAATTCGTTCCGATATCGGTCATCGCCACGAGCCCGAGCACACTGGTGGCCAATCCCAAATCCGGGGTCAAAAACCTCCAGGACTTGTTGAAAACCGCCCGGGCAAGGCCGGACAAGCTCAACTATTCCTCGGGCGGCACCGGCTCCACCCCGCACCTGGCTGCGGAAATGTTCAAGCAGCTGGCTAAGGTCAAGATTTTCCAGATCCCCTATTCCGGCAGCGGCCCGGCGCTCGCGGCGGTGGTCTCGGGCGAAACCGACATTGCCTTCGTGGATCTCGGCTCGGTGCTGCCCTTTGTGCGCAAAGGCCAGCTGATCGCGCTCGGAGTTGGCAGCGAGTCGCGTAAAGTCGGGCTGCCGGACGTGCCCGCGATCGGCGAAGTCATCCCGGGATTCGTGTCGATGACCTGGTTCGGCATGGCCGCCCCGCCCAAGACGCCCGAGCACATCGTCAACAAGCTGTCCGCGGTGGTCAACGAGATTCTCAAGGAACCCGACACGATGACGCGGCTGTCCCAGATGAATGCGGACCCGATCGGCGGAACGCCGGCCGACATGGCGAAGTTCATCATGCAAGAGCGCGAGCGCTGGAGCACAGTCATCCGGAATACCGGTACCAAGCTCGACTGAACCCCGCCAACGCGCAGGCCTCGCATGCCATACAGCACCCGCAACGGCGTCAGTATCTACTACGAAGTCTCCGGCGAGGGCATGCCCATGGTCCTCATCCACGCCAATCCTTTCGATCATCGGCTCTGGCTCTATCAGGTGGCGCACTTTTCCACCTGGTTCAAGGTGGTCTCGGTCGATATCCGGGGTTATGGACGATCGGACAAACCATCGGGCGGGTTCTCCATTCTCGACATGGCCGAAGACGTACTGGGCGTGTGCGAAGACCTGGGGATCGATGAGGCCGTGTTGATGGGCGCGAGCGTCGGATCGGGCATCGCACTGCTGCTCGGCCTCGAGCGGCCCGAGTTGTTCCGGGCCATCGTACTGGTTGGCGGCGGCAGCGGCGGCATGAACTTCGACCGCCGCATCGACGGCTACGGCAACCTGGGCGTGGCCCGCTACCAGCGCGAGCACCTGCACGAACTGGTCGCTCCGCGGTTTGCCCGATCCAGGCTTGGCGCCTACCTGCTGGATAGATTTGCCGAAGTGGGCCCGTCCCTGTCCGGGGCAGCCATCGCGCAGATCTTCCAGGCGCGGGCGGCCTTGGACATGACGTCCCGCCTGCCATCGCTGGCCATTCCCACCTTGGTGGTCAATGGCGAATTCGACATTTCGCTCGACGACGGACGCAAGACCGCCAGCCTGATTCCGAATGCCGTCCATCGCATTCTGCCCGGCACCGGCCATGCCTGCTGCATCGAGGACCCTGCCGGCTTCGACGAAATAGTCGTCTCTTATCTTCGAACCAGAGAGTTGCTGGCATAGCGCCGCCGCGCCGCCAGGCGCAACGTTGCGTTGGGCCCGCAGAAAACACCGCGCCCCGGTCCCACCGCCACGCTCATCGCGTTGCAGTGGGAACCGGGGCGGGCGAATGATGATCCACCGACTGCCGCGCGCACAGGCGCGCCGGGGCGTTTAGCTCCTTCCGCCCCGCAACTTGCGGATGGCGGCCAATTGCGCGGCCAGCATCGCCAGCTCGGCCTCGACCACGGCCACTTCGGCCTTGTCCTTGGCATTGCGCAGCGCTTCTTCCGCCGCCTTGCGAGCCTGCTCGGCCTTGGCCTCGTCCAGGTCGTGGCTGCGGATGGCCGTGTCGGCCAACACCGTCACGGTACCCGGTTGGATCTCGAGCAGACCGCCGGCCACGAAGATGTGCTCTTCCTCGCCGTTGTCCGCGCGCGAGATCTTCACCGTACCCGGGCGGATACGCGAGATCAGCGGCGTGTGGCCGGGCAGAATGCCCAGCTCGCCCGCCTCGCCAGGCAACGCCACGAACTTCGCCTCGCCGGCGAAGATCGACGCTTCCGCGCTGACGACGTCTACATGAATAGTTGCCATACTCAATTCTCCTGTGCCGCACGCTGCGCAGCACCTGCACCAGCACCCCACCCCAAGACAGCGGCACTAGACCCAGGGCACCGCGGATCCGGCTTTGCCGGTCCGCCAGTGCCGCCCCCTGGGGGGCGCCCGTCAGGGCGTAGGGGGGATTACAGTTTTTTGGCTTTCTCGAACGCTTCGTCGATCGTGCCAACCATGTAGAAGGCCTGCTCGGGGAGCGCATCGCACTCGCCTTCGACGATCATCTTGAAGCCACGGATGGTTTCCTTCAGCGGCACGTACTTGCCGGGCGAGCCGGTGAACACTTCGGCCACGTGGAAGGGCTGCGACAGGAAGCGCTGGATCTTGCGGGCGCGGCCCACGGCCTGCTTGTCTTCCGGCGACAGTTCGTCCATGCCCAGAATCGCGATGATGTCGCGCAGTTCCTTGTAGCGCTGCAGCGTCTGCTGCACGCCACGGGCCACGGCGTAGTGCTCTTCGCCCACGACCTGCGGGTCGAGCTGGCGGCTGGTGGAGTCGAGCGGATCGACGGCGGGGTAGATACCCAGCGCGGCGATGTCACGCGACAGCACGACGGTCGAGTCCAGGTGCAGGAAGGTCGTGGCGGGCGACGGGTCGGTCAAGTCATCCGCGGGCACGTACACGGCCTGGATCGACGTGATCGAGCCGGTCTTGGTCGAGGTGATGCGCTCTTGCAGCTTGCCCATTTCCTCGGCCAGCGTCGGCTGGTAGCCCACGGCGGAGGGCATGCGGCCCAGCAGCGCGGACACTTCGGTACCGGCCAGCGTGTAGCGATAGATGTTGTCGACGAAGAACAGGATGTCGCGGCCTTCGTCGCGGAACTTCTCGGCCATCGTCAGGCCCGACAGCGCCACGCGCAGGCGGTTGCCCGGGGGCTCGTTCATCTGGCCGAACACCATCGCGACCTTGGACTCTTCGATCTTGTCCAGGTTGATGACGCCCGCTTCCGCCATTTCATGGTAGAAGTCGTTGCCTTCGCGAGTACGCTCGCCCACGCCGGCGAACACCGACAGACCGCTGTGCTGCTTGGCGATGTTGTTGATGAGCTCGAGCATGTTCACGGTCTTGCCCACGCCGGCGCCGCCGAACAGGCCGACCTTGCCGCCCTTGGCGAACGGGCAGACCAGGTCGATAACCTTGATGCCGGTTTCGAGCAGTTCCACGGAGGGCGACAGCTCGTCGAACTTGGGCGCGTCCTGGTGGATGGCGCGGCGCTCTTCCGAAGCGATGGGGCCGGCTTCGTCGATGGGACGACCCAGCACGTCCATGATGCGGCCCAGCGTGCCGGTGCCGACGGGCACCGAGATGGGCGCGCCGCTGGCGGCCACGGCCATGCCGCGACGCAGGCCGTCGGACGAGCCCATGGCGATGGTACGGACGACGCCGTCACCCAGCTGCTGCTGCACTTCGAACGTCAGGCCCTTCTCGGCAAAGGCCGAGCTCTCGTCGGCCAGCGTGAGGGCCTCGTAGATCTTGGGCATGCTGTCGCGGGGGAACTGGATGTCCACCACGGCACCGATGCACTGAACGATGGTTCCGTTGCTCATATCGATTCCTCGATTCCTGATTCTTTAAGACGTCGCGCCGGCTTATACAGCCGCCGCCCCGCCCACGATTTCCGAAATTTCCTTGGTGATGGCTGCCTGGCGGGTCTTGTTGTAGACCAGTTGCAGATCGCCGATCACCTTCTTGGCGTTGTCCGATGCAGCCTTCATGGCCACCATCCGGGCGGACTGCTCGGACGCCATGTTTTCGGCAACGGCTTGGTACACCAGCGCTTCGACGTAGCGCAGCAGGAGTTCATCGACGACCGACTTGGCATCGGGTTCGTAGATGTAGTCCCACGAGTAGGCCTTCTTCTCTTCCTCGGTCTGCGCGAAGCGTTCGGCCGACAGCGGCAGCAACTGCTCGATCACGGGCTCCTGCTTCATCGTGTTGATGAAGCGGTTGTACGCGAGGTACACCACGTCGACCTTGCCTTCGGCATACGCGTCCAACTGCACCTTGATCGCGCCGATCAGGCGTTCGAGGTTGGGCGCGTCGCCCAGTTGCACCGCCTGGGACACGACGCTGGCGTCGAGACGGGTCAGGAAGCCCAGGCCCTTGTTGCCGATGGCCGTGGTCTGGACCTTGATGCCCTTCGCCTCGGAGTCCTTCAGGCGATTGAGCACCGCGCGCAGAATGTTGGTGTTCAGCGCGCCGCACAGGCCCTTGTCAGTCGTGACCACGATCAGGCCGGCGGCCTTGATGTCGTCGCGCTTGGCCAGGTAGGCGTGTTCGTAGTCGGGATTGGCTTGCGCCATGTGCGCAGCGATGTTGCGCACCTTGTCGGCATACGGGCGGGCCGTGCGCATCCGTTCCTGCGCCTTGCGCATCTTGGACGCGGCGACCATTTCCATCGCCTTGGTGATCTTGCGCGTGTTTTGCACGCTCTTGATCTTGGTACGGATTTCCTTGATTCCGGGCATCTATCTTCCCCTGTCAGTGTTCACAGAGAGGCGCCGAGCTGGGGCGCCCCGTGTACCCTGCTTCAGAAGGCTCCGTTCTTCTTGAAATCCTTCACTGCTTCGTGCAGCGCGGCTTCGTCGTCCTTGGACAATTCCTTGGTGTCCTCGATACGGCCGACCAGCGCGTCGTACTTGGACTTCAGGTATTCCTTCAGGGCTTTCTCGAACGCCAGGACGTCCTTGACCTCGACGTCGTCGATATAGCCGTTGTTGGCGGCAAACAGCGACACGGCCAGTTCCCAGACCTGCAGCGGCTGGTACTGGGGCTGCTTGAGCAGCTCCACCACGCGGCGGCCGCGCTCGAGCTGGCGACGGGTCGATTCGTCCAGGTCGGACGCGAACTGCGCGAAGGCGGCCAGTTCACGGTACTGGGCCAGGTCGGTACGGATACCGCCGGACAGCTTCTTGATGACCTTGGTCTGGGCGGCGCCGCCCACGCGCGACACCGAGATACCGGCGTTGATGGCGGGGCGGATACCGGCGTTGAACAGGTCCGATTCCAGGAAGATCTGGCCGTCGGTGATCGAGATCACGTTGGTCGGAACGAAGGCGGAGACGTCGCCGGCCTGCGTTTCGATGATGGGCAGCGCGGTCAGCGAACCGGTCTTGCCCTTGATCTCGCCGTTGGTGAACTTCTCGACGTACTCTTCATTGACACGCGCGGCACGCTCCAGCAGGCGCGAGTGCAGGTAGAACACGTCGCCGGGGTAGGCTTCGCGGCCGGGCGGGCGGCGCAGCAGCAGCGAGACCTGGCGATAGGCCCAGGCCTGCTTGGTCAGATCGTCATAGATGATCAGGGCGTCTTCGCCGCGGTCGCGGAAGTATTCGCCCATCGTGCAGCCGGAGTAGGCGGCGATGTATTGCATCGCGGCCGATTCCGAGGCCGAAGCGGCCACGACGATGGTGTATTCCAGCGCGCCGTGCTCTTCGAGCTTGCGGACCACGTTGCTGATGGTCGAGGCCTTCTGGCCGATCGCCACGTACACGCAGGTCAGGCCCTTGCCCTTCTGGCTGATGATGGTGTCGACGGCGACGGCGGTCTTGCCGGTCTGGCGGTCGCCGATGATCAGCTCGCGCTGGCCGCGGCCGATAGGCACCATGGCGTCGATGGCCTTCAGACCGGTCTGCACCGGCTGCGACACCGACTTGCGCGCGATCACGCCCGGGGCGACCTTCTCGATGACGTCGGTGGCCTTGGCGTTGATCGGACCCTTGCCGTCGATCGGCTGGCCCAGCGCGTCGACCACGCGGCCCTTCAGTTCCGGACCGACCGGGACTTCCAGGATGCGGCCGGTCGACTTGACCGTATCGCCTTCCGAGATGTGGGTGTAGTCGCCCAGAATCACGGCGCCGACGGAATCACGCTCGAGGTTGAGCGCCATGCCGAAGGTGTTGTTGGGGAACTCGAGCATTTCGCCCTGCATCACGTCCGACAGGCCGTGGATGCGGGTAATACCGTCGGTCACGGACACGACCGTGCCTTGGGTACGGATGTCAGCAGAGTTGCTCAGGCCTTCGATGCGGCTCTTGAGCAATTCGCTGATCTCAGACGGATTGAGTTGCATGGTTGACTCCTGGAATCCTTTCTCTCGGTGCCGATGTGTGCGCAGCGACCGAACTATGCGACGAGCGCGTCGCGCATGCGATCAAGCTGCGCACGCACGGAGGTATCGAGCACCTGATCCCCGACGGCCACTCGCACGCCGCCGATCAGCGAAGCGTCGACCCGGACGGTGGGCTTGATCTTCACGCCGAATTTCTTTTCCAGCCCGGCGACCAGGTCGGCAACCTGGGCATCGGTCAACGCGAAGGCGCTGGCGATCTCGGCATCGGCGGTGCCCTCGTGGCGGTTCTTGAGCCACAGGAACTGCGATGCGATCTCGGGCAGCAGCAGCAGACGGTCGTTCTCGACCAACAGCGTCACGAAATTGCGCGCGGCGGGCGAAAGAGGCGTCTTCAGCGTCGCCGTGAACAATTCGACTCGCTGTGCGTCGTCGAGCTTGGGATCGGCGATGGCGCTGCGCACCTCGGGGTGCGCGGCTGCCTGGGCCATTTCGGCGACAAGCTCGGCCCAGGCGGCAAGGCCTGCGCTATCTGCACGGGCGACGCCGAACAGCGCTTCAGCGTATGGCCGGGCGATGGTGGACAGTTCAGCCATGGTGGCTCTCGATGCCTGATACGGTTAGCGAGGTGATTCGCAAACGCGTGAGCGGCACGCGTTGCTCGTGCCACCCGCGCGGGTTCTTCATTACAACTGCGCCTTCAACTGGCCGAGCAGTTCGGCATGCACCTGGGCGTTGACTTCGCGCTTGAGGATTTCCTCGGCGCCTTTCACGGCCAGTTGCGCCACGGCATCGCGCAGGCCTTCGCGGGCGCGCTGGGCTTCCTGCTGCGCTTCCTGGCGGGCTTGCTCGAGGATGCGGGCACGTTCGGCCTCGGCGTCCTTGCGGGCTTGCTCGATCAGGGCTACGGCCTGCTTCTCGGCCTGGGCCAGGCGAGCCTGGTTGTCAGACTTGGCAGCGGCTTCGATCTGACCGATACGGGCCTCGGCCTGCACCAGTTCGGCCTTGCCTTTCTCGGCCGAGGCGAGGCCTTCGGCGATCTTCAGACGGCGCTCTTCGATGGACTTCATCAGAGGCGGCCACACGAACTTCATCGTGAACCACGCCAGAATGAAGAACACGAGCATCTGGAAGACGAGTGTCGCGTTCAGATTCACGGTGTTTCCTTATTCGGAAAAGGACATCATCCGTGACGAGGGCCGGGGCCGCGTCACGGAGCGGTCATGTCGAATAGAGGTCTTAGCCGACGAACGGGTTCGCGAAAGCGAACAGCATGGCGATACCCACGCCGATCAGGAAGGCGGCGTCGATCAGGCCGGCCAGCAGGAACAGCTTGGTTTGCAGGGGGTTCATCAGCTCGGGCTGGCGAGCCGAGGCTTCGATGTACTTGCCACCGACGATCGCGATTCCCAGGCAAGCGCCGATGGCACCCAGACCGATGATCAGACCGCAAGCGAGAGCGACGAGAGCGACGTTGGTCATGACAACTCCTTGATATGAATCGTAAAACGACTAGTTATGTTGAAAAATCGAAACCACGGATACTGCTAACTTGCTACAGGATCGCGGCGAAACCCGCCCCGACCCGCATTTCCAAACAACTCACCGGCGAGCAACTGCTATCCGCCAGCCTCCAACTTCACCCAGGGTGCCGCGGATCCGGCTCCGCCGGTCCGCCAGCACCGCCCCCTGGGGGGCGCCCGCAGGGCGTACGGGGGAGCCCGATCAGTGCCCTTCGTGGGCCTGGCCGATGTACACCAGGGTCAGCATCATGAAGATGAAGGCCTGGAGCACGACGATCAGGATGTGGAAGATGGCCCAGATCGATCCGGCGAGGATGTGGCCGAAGCCCAGGGCCACGCTGGTGGCGTTCAGGCCCGCCCACGCGCCGCCCAGCATGGCGATCAGCATGAAGATCAGCTCGCCGGCGAACATGTTGCCGAACAGCCGCATGCCCAGCGAAACCATCTTGGCCGCGTATTCGATGACGTTCAGCAGGAAGTTGAAGGGGGCCAGGACGACGGCGCCGAGACCATGCGCGTGGAAAGGCGCGGTGAACAGCTCTTTGACGAAGCCGCCGGGCGACTTGATCTTGATGCCGTAGTAGAACATCAGCAGCAGCACGCCCATGGACATGCCGATCGGCGCGTTCAGGTCGGCCGTGGGCACGATGCGGTGATAGTGGATGACGTCGTCCAGGCCGACCAGGGTGAACAGGTAGTGGGGCAGGTCGACCGGCAACAGGTCGAGCGCGTTCATGAAGACGATCCACATGAACACCGTCAGCGCGAGCGGCGCGACGAACTTGCGGGAGGTGGCATTGTGGACGATGCCCTTGGCTTCCTCGTCCACCCACTCGACCAGGATCTCGACGAAGGCCTGCATCTTGCCGGGAACGCCCGCGGTGGCGCGGCGGGCGCCCAGCCACAACAGGAACACGACCAGCAGGCCCATGGAGATGGACCAGAAAAGCGTGTCGTAGTTGATGACCGAGAAATCGGCGATAAGGGACTGCTTCTGTCCGGTATTGTTCAGGTGTCCCAGGTGATGGACGATGTACTCGGACGCGGTCGGCGCTGTGGTGGAAGCCATATCGGGGGTTTCTATCCTACGACCTGATTTTGAAATTCTCGCGATGCCGGCCGGGATGTCCCACACGCGCCGCCATCTTCAATCCATTTTCTTGCCGAAAGCCAGTACCAGCCACTGGCTTTTGAGCGCACACACCAAGCCCGCCAGAAAGGCGGGCCAAACAAGCCATTCACGACCGAACTTCGCCGCTGCGACGATGAACACGACAGCGACGGCGATCTTGAAGAACTCGCCGAAGAAAAACGTTGCGGGGTTTGCTCCCCCCGGCTTCTGCACACTCAGAATCAGCCTGAATGCGAACAAGGCGTTGGGAATGACGTATGCCGCGGCGCCAGCCAGCGCCGAGAGCCCTGAGGCACTCCCGGACACCGCGTAGGCCAGCACGGCAACGACTATGCTGACAGCAATCTGAACAATTATCGCACGCAGCAAGTCCCGCACGGCCTGCCGGCGCAACACCATCCGTTCTGCTTCGGTAAGCCGAAGCGGTTCTATCTGTTCATTGGAACGCAGACGCTCGGCGTCGCGAGCCTCCCAACCCCATGGATCAGGTTCGCCGGTCTCCCGGTCGCGCGCGCTGGATGTCTCCTGCTGCGCAGTCCCCGTGGCTCCGCTTCTGCTGGCCGCTTTTCCGTATGCGTCTGAAGGGCGCGGATCGTCTTCGATCGTCTTCATCGGACGACTTGCACCTTTTCAAGACCTGCTTTCCGACAAACCATACGAGTATAGCGGGTTTACCCCAGCCGATCAAATGGAGGTGGCTCCCCCTACGCGCTCACGCGCCCCCCAGGGGGCGATGCGGGTGGACCGGAAGGGAAACCCACCCCCTACGCCCTTCGGGCGCCCCCTCAAGGGGGCGATGCGGGTGGACCGGGGGAGCCGGATCCACCGCATCCTGGGTCTGGTGGGGTTATCTCGGTGCGGAGCACCGCATGCTTGCCTTGATCCAGGGCACCGCGGATCCGGCTTTGCCGGTCCGCCAGTACCGCCCCTGGGGGGCGCCCGTCAGGGCTTAGGGGGGTCATGACCTATAGGAATTGTCGCGGCGGTCCAACAGGCGTAGTAAGGCCGGCCATTCGAGCAGGCCGAAAGGGCGGCGGGTGGTGGGCTTGTAGAGGTGGTTGGTCAGCTCGACCACGGGTGGGGTCGGCAGGTGCAGCGGAGTGTTGCAAGCCATGGCCATCGCCTGGGCCTGGCAGGCGCGTTCCAGCCAGTACATGGCGGTGAAGGCTTCGGCGATGGACGGTCCGACCGTCAGGAGGCCATGGTTGCGCAGGATCATCGCCTGGCTGTCGCCCAGGTCGGCGACCAGGCGCTGCTGTTCGCCCAGGTCCACCACCACGCCCTCATACTCGTGCATGGCCACCTTGCCGAAGAACATCGCCGTCTGGGACAACGGCAGGAGGCCGCATTCCAGCGCCGAGATGGCCATGCCCGCGGGGGTATGGGTATGGATCACGCAATCGACCTGCGGCCGCGCGCGGTGCACGGCCGAGTGGATCACGAAGCCGGCGTGGTTGATGCCGTAGTCCTGGCCGCCGTCGTCCACCACGTTGCCGTCCAGGTCGATCTTGATCAGGCTGGACGCCGTGATCTCCTCGTAGGCCAGGCCATAGGGATTGATCAGGAAATGCCCATGCGCGCCGGGCACGCGGGCCGAGATGTGGTTGTAGATCAGGTCGTCCATCCTGAAATGCGCCACCAATCGGTAGCACGCCGCCAGGTCCACCCGCGCCGCCCATTCCGCCTCGCCCATGCCGGCAGGTCCCGCCGCCTTCGCCATATCCGCTCCATCCTGGTGAAAATCCGCCTGCGCGCGCGGGCGGGTCAATCAATATCAATCGATGCCGGCCCGGCGGATGACGCCGCCCCATTTGTCGATGTCCGTGGCAATGATCCGCCCCATCTCCCCCGGCGACGTGGGCCAGGCCTGGATGCCCAGCGCGTCGAACCTGCCCGAGGTCTCGGGCAGCGCCAGCACGGCGGCGATCTCCTTGTTCAATCGGTCGATCACCGCGGGCGGCGTGCCCGCCGGCGCCTCCACGCCCTGCCAGCCGTCGGCCTCGAAACCGGGCACCACCTCGGCAATGGCCGGCGTGTCGGGCAGCGCGGGCAGGCGCTTCTTGCCGGTCGTGCCCAGCGGGATCACGGTCCCCGCCTTGACCTGCTCGATGGCGGTGGTGGTGGGCTGGAAGATCAGCGGCACCTGCCCGCCGATCACGTCGACCAGGGCGCCGCTTTTGTAGGGCACGTGCGTCAGCCGCACGCCCGCCAGCGACGTCATCAGTTCCATGATGACGTGGCCGGCGCCGCCCACGCCCATGGAGGCGTAGTTGATCGACGCGGGCTTGGCGCGCGCCGTCGCGATCAGGTCGGCCAGCGTGCGCTGCGGGAAATCCTTGTTGGCGATGAGCACGTAGGGCACGGCCGCGACGATGCTGACCGGCGCGAAGTCCTTGACCGGGTCGTAGGGCAGCTTCTTGTAGATGAACTGGTTCATGGTCACGATGGAATTGACCATGAAGAAGATGGTGTGGCCGTCGGGCGCGGCCTTGGCCACGGCCTCGGCGCCCAGCATGCCGCCCGCGCCGGCGCGGTTGTCCACCACGAAGGGCTGGCCCATGCGTTCGGCCAGCTTGCCCGACAGGTAGCGCGCCACGATGTCGGGCGAGCTCCCGGCCGGGAACGGCACGATGACGCGTACCGGCTTGGACGGATAGCTTTCCGCCGCGCCCGCGGCCATCGAGGCACAGGCCAGCAGGACGGCGGCGGGCCAGGTCGCGGCCGCAACGAACAGCGCATTCTTTTTCATGATCGTCTCCCCTCTCCCGCCTCGTGGCGGACATGGCGGCGATGTCAGAGGACGGATCCTTCCACGTCCCCGGGCATCTTGAAATTGGGCAGCCGTTTCAGGTTGCCTTTCTCGTCCACCGCCAGGCCCGACTCGGCCGCGGCCCGGTTCAGCACCTCGTCGTGCCAGGTGACCGCCCCGCCGCCGGTGTGCCCGCCCACCAGCGCGAGCATGGTCAGTTCGCGCTCGCCATGGTTGCGAAAGCCGCGCATCACGCCGGTCGGCACCGAGATCACGTCCAGCGGCTGCAGCACCAGCTCTTCCTTGTCGTCGCCGATCAGCACGTGCACGGGGCCGGAGATGGGTATGAATACCTCGGCGGTCTTGTGCGCATGCAGGCCGGCGCCGCCGCCGGGCGGCACGACAATGTACGAAATGGTGAAGCCATGGTCCTCGGTGATGGGCGGCTGCATGTCGGCGTTCTCGACCACGCCGCGGCCGATCACCTTGAGGTTCTTCTTGCGCCCTTCGGGCAACAGCGAATCGACGAACGCCAGGCTGAACGGCTTGAGTTCGGAGAAGCGCGCGACCCGCGTGCGGGCGATGGTTTCTAGCAATGGACTGGCCATGGATGCTCCTTCACGGTCGTGGCCGGAAAGGCCGCGATGCGCACATCATGGCCGCGTGCGCGGCGGCGATAAATTATCGATTTGCTATGCCCGCCATGCCGGCGCGGCATGGCGGATCCGGCTCAGCCGCGCGGCCGTCTGCGGCCCACGGCCCGGGCGCCCTGCCATTGCCCCTGTTCGACCTGGGCCATGATCAGCTCGCGCACCATGGGCAACACCTCGCTGGCCACGCGCGACAGCGGGCGCGATACCGGCCAGGCCAGGCTGCGCTGCAACCACAGCCCGGCGATGGGCACCGCCGCCAGGCCGGACTCCAGCGCGACGCTGGACGGCAGGTAGACGGTGTAGCCCATGCCCCGGCGCACCAGCTGCGCGGCCAGCGCGAAGGCGCCGACTTCCGCCTCGATGCGCAGGGGTACCCGCTGGCGCGCGGCCAGGGCCTCGATCTCGTTGCGTATGCCGGCGCGCGACACGCCCGTCAGGATCAGCGGCAGGCCGCGCAGCTGGCGCACCGGGATCTCGTTGCGCGCGAGCAGCGGATCGCCCGCGCGCCCCACCAGGCACAGGCGATCCTCGAACAGGGGCTCGACGGCCAGCATGTGCGCGGGCGGCGGCGCCGGCGTGGCGCCGCTCAGCAGCGCGATGTCGACCGCGTTGTCGCGCAGCATGTCGTGCATGGCCGGGCTGAAGGCCTGGACGATATGGGGCTGCGCGTCGGGAAAGCGCTGCTTGATCGCGATCGTGAGCGCGGCGCCGATCACGGATACGTAGTTGGGCGTCATGCCGATGATGACCGGGCCGGACGCCGGTCCTTGCGTATCGTGCACATCGCTCTTGAGCTGGTCGAAACTGCGCAGCAGGTATTGCGCGCGGTCCAGCAGGCGGCGCCCCTCGGGCGTGAGCGTCGCGCCGCGCAGGTGGCGCTCGAACAGCCGCACGCCCAGTTCGTCCTCCAGCATGCGTATGCGCCGGCTCAAGGCCGGCTGGGCGATGAAGAGCTGCTGCGCCGCCTTGGAAAAATTCTCGTGCGCGGCGACGGTCACGAAGTACTTCAGTTGACGAATATCCATGGCGCTTGCCATTCCCTCCGAATCGTCCACCATACCCTGGCGGCATGGCCCCTGGACCGCGGAAATATGGCGCGGCGGCAAGGAAGCGGCCCTATCATAATCAACCCACCCCCTGCGCGCTTCATGCCCCCCTCAAGAGGGCGGCGCCGGCGGACCGGCTGAGCCGGATCCGCGGCACCCTGGATCGACACGCGGCGCATCATGTGCAAGGGGAGAAACGACGCGCTTTTGGGAGTTCCATGAAGCCTGACGAAGCCCTGCTTGCCCGACTGGATCCCGACATCGCGCCGCGCGTCCTGCGCCTGGTCGAAGCCGAGACCACGCCCTCGCATCTGCTGGACCCCGCCCAGGTACGTGCCGCCTTCCTGCGCGCGCGCCAGCCGCTGCGGCGCCCGCCGGTGGCGCTGGACATCGAGGATGTCGGCATCACCGTCGACGGCGCGCCGCTGGCGCTGCGCCTGTACCGCCCGCGCCGGCCGCGCCCGCCCGCCTTGCTCTACCTGCATGGCGGCGCCTTCACCAACGGCGACCTCGACAGCCACGACGCCACCTGCTGCCTGCTGGCGATGGAAGCCGGCGTGATGGTGGCCAGCGTAGACTATCGCGTGCTGCCCGAGCATCGCTTCCCGGCCGCGTTCGACGACACCGTGGGCGCGCTGCGATGGCTGCACGCCCAGGCCGAGACGCTGGGCGCCGACCCCGCGCGCCTGGCCGTGGGCGGCGACAGCTCCGGCGCGAACCTGGCCCTGGCGGCGGCGCTGGAGACGCGTGGCCGCATGCCGCTGCGGGCGATGTGGCTCGCCTATCCCATCATCGGCATCGATTTCGAGACCCCCTCGTACCGCGAGAACGCCAACGCCCCGCTGCTGACCCGTGCGCGCTGCCGGCGGATCCTGCGCGACTACCTGGGGCGCGAGCCCGGCCCGGACGACAGGCGGGCCGCACCGCTGCTGGCGCCGGACTTTACCGGCCTGCCGCCGGCGGTGGCCATCGCCGCCGAACTGGACCCGCTGCGCAGCGACGCCGAGATCCTGGCCGATCGCCTGCGGGCGGCGGGCGCCGCGTGCGAACTGGTGCGCGCGGCGGGCATGCCGCACGGTTTCCTGCGCTGGGTGGCCGACAGCGCCGCCAGCCGGCGCGTCGCCGTCCAGAGCGCGCAGGCGCTGGCCGCCCTGCTGGACTGACGCGGCGGCCCTTCTTGGGCGCCGGTACCGATAAAATCGGATATACCGCTGCCCGAGACGACCGCCTTGGAACTTCGCCAGATCCAGTATTTCATCTGCCTTTTCGAGGAAGGCACCGTCACGGGCGCGGCGCGCCGCGTGAACGTCGTGCAGCCCGCGCTGAGCGCGCAGATCGTCAAGCTGGAAGAGGAACTGGGCCAGAAACTGTTCATCCGCAGCGCCCGCGGCATGGAGCCGACCGAAGCGGGGCGGCGCATGTACCAGCTATACCTGCCCATCCTTCGGGATCTCTCGCAGGCACGCGAGCAGATGACCTTGCGCGGCGGCGAGGTGGGCGGCGAAGTGGCGATCGGCATGATCTCATCGCTGGCCGAAAGCGTGCTGAGCGAGGCGCTGACCGATTTCGCGCGCGCCTATCCCAAGGTGAACGTCACCGTCACCAACGGGCCGCTGCTCGATTGGGTGGCTGCCGGCAAGATCGACGCCGCCATCGTGGACAAGCCGCGCCGGCCGTTCTCGCTCAGCGTCGAACCCATCATCGACGATGAACTCGTGCTGGTCGGCCCGGACGACGATACCGTGCCGCCGGCCTTGCCGCTGTCGGCCGTCGCCGCCCTGCCGCTGCTGTTCACGCCGCGCGAACACAATCTGCGCGAGATCCTGGAAGACTACGCGCGCCAGGAGAACCTGGTGTTCAAGCCCGTGTTCGAGATCTATTCGATGACGGCGCTGCTGGGCCTGGCCGAGGATGCGGGACTCCATGCCATCCTGCCCCTTACCGTGGTGCGTCGCCATGCGCGCCGTTCGTCGCTGCGCGTGCGCACCATCGAAGCACCGGCCATGACACGGCAGATCATCTGCGTCACGCATCCGCGCCGGCCGCTCACCACGGCGTCCGCCCTGTTCCTGGATGTGCTGCGCACGCACATCCGCAGACTGCCGGACCGTATCCCGCGGGCGGGCGATACCGATCGGTGATCGCTGCGATCAGTATTAATCATGGCCCGCAACCGGTTTCCGCCCTCCTTCCCGACTTAGAATTTCCGCAGCGCCGCCAGCCGCCCCGACGGGGCCGCTGGCAACACCCGGCGCCTCCAGGACGCACCGGGCGTGGTGACCCACGCACCGGCGCGCACATCCCCCCATCCCGCGAACGACCGTGCCCGGCGTGGCATGGGGGTCGGTACGAGTCATTGAAGAAGCACAGATGGAGACCTGCATGAAATCATCGGCACGCGCCCTGTTCGCCGCCTTGTCCGTGGCCGCGTCCGCCATCTCGCCCCTGGCGATGGCGGACAACTATCCCGCCAAGCCCGTGCGCGTCATCGTGCCCGTGACCGCGGGCGGCGGCGTGGACACGGCCGCTCGCCTGATCGCCACGCACCTGCGCGCCGAACTGGGCCAGACCTTCGTCGTGGAGAACAAACCCGGGGCAGGCGGCAACATCGGGCTGGACCTGCTGGCCAAGGCGCCGGCCGACGGCTACACGCTGGCCATCATCCCCAACACCATGACCATCAACCACACGTTGATGAACAAGCTGCCCTTCGACACCCTCAAGAGCTTCGCGCCGGTGGTCCAGATCGGCACCACGCCGGCGGTGCTGGGCGCGCGCGCCGATCTCGCGCCCAGGTCGCTCAAGGATCTGGTGGCCTACGCCAGGAGCAACCCGGGCAAGCTGTCCTACGCCGGTTGCGACACCGGCTCGGCGCTGCACCTGGCGGGCGAGATGTTCAAGCAGCAGGCTGACGTGGACGTCACCCACGTGCCGTACAAGGGCTGCTCGGACTCGGTGCCCAACGTGCTGGGCGGCCAGGTCGACCTGATCTTCATCACGCTGACCAACATCGCGGGCTACCTCAAGGACGGCCGCATGCGCGTCTACGCCGTCGCGGCGGACCAGCGCACGCCCTATGCGCCCGACCTGCCCACCGGCGCCGAGCAAGGCTTCCCCGGTTTCAACATCGACATCTGGTATGGCATGCTGGCCCCGGCGGGCACGCCGCGCGAGATCGTCGCCAGGCTGAACTCGGCCGTGAACGCCATCCTGAAGAAGCCCGAGGTGCAATCGACGCTGGCCACCAGCTACCTCACGCCGGTGGGCGGCACGCCCGAGCAGTTCGGACAGAAGATCCGCTCCGACATCGACCGCTATGGCGCCGTCATCCGCAAAGCCAACATCCGCATCGAATGACCGTCCAACCTTCACTCTATCGAGGCCGCTTATGTCCAAACTGAGACTTTCCCTGGGCTGCTGGGACTATGACCGCACCCGCGCGCTGATGGACGGTACCGTCGTTCCCGACGGCATCGACCTGAACTACCTGAACATGCCGGTCGAGGAAACCTTCTTCCGCATGCTGCGGCATCGCGAGTTCGACGTGGCCGAGATGTCGCTGTCGTCCTACACGGTGTCGCTGTTCAAGCCCGAGCGGCCCTTCATCGCGATCCCGATCTTCCCCTCGCGCTTCTTCCGCCACTCGTGCATCTACGTGAACGCGGACGCGGGCATCCGCGAACCCAAGGACCTGATCGGCAAGCGCATCGGCACGCCCGAGTACCAGATGACCGCGCCGGTGTGGATCCGCGGCATCCTGGACGAACACTACGGCGTGCCCGTGGACAGCGTGACCTACGTCACCGGCGGCGAGGAAGAGCCCGGCCGCCCCGAGAAGCTCAAGATCGACCTGCCGCCCAACATCAAGGTCGAGCAGATCGGCCCCACCCAGACCCTGTCGCAGATGCTGCTGGACGGCGAGATCGACGCCCTGCACACCGCGCGCATGCCCTCCACCTTCCTGACCGGCAAGGGCAAGGTCACGCGGCTGTTCCCCGATTTCGAGGCAGTCGAGCGCGAGTACTTCCGCAGCACGGGGATCTTCCCCATCATGCACACGCTGGTCATCCGCCGCGAGATCTACGAGGCCAACCGCTGGGTCGCGCAGTCGCTGTACAAGGCCTTCGCGCAGGCGCAGCAGGTGGCCTACCAGAACCTGCGCGAGACCGCGGCGCTCAAGATCATGCATCCCTGGCTGCTGGGCAACATGGAAGCGGTGGTCAAGGAAATGGGCGAGGACTTCTGGGCCTACGGCTTCGAGAACAACCGCAAGACGCTGGAGACCTTCCTGCGCTACCACCATCAGGGCGGACTGTCGAAGAAGCTGCTGTCGCCGGAAGATCTGTTCGCGCCGGAGACGTTCGAGGCGTTCAAGATCTGACCGGGAACCGTCCGGGCACGGCCTGCCGCGCGCAGGCCTACTCGACGCTGATGTTGGCCTCGCGTATCAGTTGCTTGTAGTGCTCGGACTCCCGCCGGATATCGGCAGCCGCCCGCTCGGGCGTATTGCCGATGGGCTCGATGCCCATGGCGCGGATCCGCTGCGCGACGTCGGGATTGCCCAGGATCTCCACGGCCGCCTTGTTGAGGCGGTTCACGATGTCCTGGGGTGTCCCGGCCGGCGCCAGCAGCGCATGCGCCGAGGCGGTATTGAGCCCGGGGTATCCCGACTCCGCGACCGTAGGCACGTCGGGCGCCGCGCTCGACCGCTTGGGCATGCCCACCGCGATGATCCTGATCTTGCCGGACGAACGGTGCTGCAGGGCCGGACCCGGATCCCAGGTGAAATCGACCTGGCCGGCGATGACGTCCTGCAGCGCCTGCCCGGCGCCCTTGTAGGGAATTTGGCGGGCGGTGACGCCGGTCGCGCGGGCGAACTCGGCCTGGGCCATGTGCAGGGCGCTGCCGTTGCCGGCGGTGCTGTAGGTGACGGTATTGGGATGGGCCTTCAGGTAGGCCACGAACTCCGGCACGGTATTGACCGGCAGGCCCGCGCGCACGACCAGCCAGAGCGGGTTCAGCGCCACCTGGGTAATCGGCGTGAAGTCCTTCAGGGGATCGAAGGCCATGGTCCGGTACAGGTGGGGATTGGTGGTCAGCATGCCCCCGGAAGTTTGCAGCAGCGTATAGCCGTCCGCCGGCGATCGTGCCACGAATTCCCCCGCGATGTTGCCGTTCGCGCCACCGCGGTTCTCGACGAACACCGTCTGGCCAAGCTTCTTGGTCAGCTCGCCCGCCATGAGCCGCCCGAGCACGTCGACGGAACCGCCAGGCGGGGTCGTGACGACGATGCGCACGGGACGGTTGGGATAGTCGGCGTCCGCCGCAATGGCGGGCGCCGAAATGCAGAATGCGAACAAGGCGGCCGCGGCACCGTGAACAAGCCTCATCATCGTCTCCTTATCGAAATTTTTGGTTCCAGTGCACCGGCGGGACGCCGGCCACGGGCGAACGGAACATGCCGAGGGTGTCGCCCCCCAGCGAGCCCAGGTACACGGTGCGCAAGTCGGGACCGCCGAAGGTCACGCTGGCGATGTTCTTCAGCACGCGCGTGGGCGTGTGCTGAACGTCCTCGCGCGCGATCGTGCCTGCCGCCAGCCGGCGCTCGATCCTGTCGACATGTCGCGGATCCAGCTCCTCCAGCACCGTCTGCATGCTGCCGTCGGGCGCGATCCGGAGCAGCCGGTTGCTGACGATGCTGGCCGCCCACAGATGCCCTTCGGCATCGAAGGCGGCGCCGTCCGCGAAAGTGCCGTGGCCGAAGCGGGCGAAAACCGTGCGATCCACCAGATGATCGCCCTCCAGGGCGAACCGGGTGACGCGTCTGCCGAACGTCTCGACGACATAGACGTGTCGTCCGCCGGCATCGATCCGGACTTCGTTGGCGAAGGCGAAACCGTCGGCGACGATGCGAGGCCCCTTCGCGTCGATCAGGATCAGGTAGCCGTCGTCCATCGTCGGGCCGCCGAGCGCGGCGAACGCCTTCGAGATCGGCCACTGGCGCGTCGTGACGGTGACCCACGTGCGGCCGCGATCGTCCAGCATCACGAAGTTGGTGGCTCCCAGGGGCAGGCCATCGAGCTCCGCCAGCACCAGCTCGAGCGCGCCCTCGGGCGTCAATCGCCAAAGCCCGCCCGCTGGCCCCATGTTCGCGACCAGAAAGGAATTGTCGGGCATCCACGCAATGCCGTTGGGAATCCACGCCGCGCCGTCCACCTCGGCATGGTTGCCGATCGCGCGCTGCGTGCCGTCCGGAGCGATATGCATGATGCCGTGGCCGAGGTGCGCGACGAACATGTCGCCGTGGCGGTTGCACAGCACGCATTCCGGCCGTCGCAGGCCATGGCCGACGGTTTCAACGTCGGAAAGAGAAACGGAAAATGACACGTCTGGATACCGATGTGGCGATGTCAGACACCGACTTCGCGGTTCAACTCGTACGCGTCTTCCGATCCCGGATGGCGCCCAAGGATGTCCTGGATCGCGGGCGACTTCAGCAGCAGGAATTCGCCCCGGCGCCAGAGCTGGCGCTCATCCAGCCAGATGTCGGGATCCAGGACCGGCAGCGAGATTTCGCCCGGCATGGCCTGGCCGACGGCATGGAAATGCATCAGGCGCGGGTTGTTGTGCGACATAAGCTGCCAGTGGTTCAGGTCCTTTTCCGGATCGCAGCAGGGCCGGGCCTGTGGATTGATGCCCGCGTGCCAGGAGTTGATGAGCATGGGATCGACGCCGTTCCTGCGCCCCAGGTCGTGCAGCAACGATTCAGCCTTGGCGACCTCCGCGGCGCCGCCTTCCAGACGCACGATGCGATCGTCGCGCACTTCGGCGGTCACCGGACTGCGCAGGATCAGACCGTCGCCGATGTCATGATTCGCGGAGCTTGCCAGCCAGCGGATCACCAGCCGCCCGGAAGCCCCATGCGAGCGGATCGGGTTGTGCGTGCCTATCGGAAACGTGAGCACCGTGAACGGCTGCGACGGCGCGGACGCGGGAGGAGGCGTGATGCTGCCTCGCAGATCGGTGCCCAGCGGACAAGTCACGCGCCAACTCGTGGCGCCGCGCAGTTCGCGCGCGATGGCATCGCCGGCTTCCAGCCATACGCCATACGGCACCGTCGCCCAGCGTGAACCGAGCACATTCCCGTTGGTGGCGTAGTTGAGCACGTGGACCCCCGCGCCGATCGGCGGGCGCAGGCGCAGCATCGCGCCCATGTAGTGGCTGAGGATGGTGACGTCGGCCTGGGCCATCGCCGCCACGATGTGGGGCGGAATGGCCTCGGGGCCCGCGAGCCGCTCGCCGCATCCCAGGCTCGTCACGGTCGCGCCGAGCGCGCGCGCCCCCTGCTCGATCGCGGCGACGACGTCGTGCTCGACGGCGGGATTGCCTTCTTCGTGGATCAGCACCACGCGCTGCCCGTCCTTGATACCGGCGCAATCGACCAGCAAATTGCTCAGGCCCGCTTCGATCGAGGGATTTCCACCCCCGGCACTGACGTCTTTTCTGATGTGGCTATCCATGGCATGACGATGACCGTCCCGCGCCGGAGGATCCGGGGCGACGACAGTGCGCAAGGTTACCCCCCGCTCGCCACGCGCTCCATTAGCTTTGCCAACTAAGTGTTCTTCCATCCCATGGATATTGGCTCTCCCGGATCGCCGCCCGCCGCTAAACTAGCCGACACCTGCGCGCGAGGGGATACACCCACAGATGGATATACGAGACATCGATCTCAATTTGCTGCGGCTGTTCGACGCCATCTACCGATCCGGCAGCGTGAGCCGCGCGGCCGATGCGCTGAACCTGTCGCAACCGGCGGCAAGCCAGGGGCTGACCCGGCTGCGCGTCAGCCTGGGAGACCCCCTGTTCGTGCGCGCGCCCGGCGGCGTGCGGCCGACGCTGCGCGGCGCCCGCCTGGCGCACGCCGTCCAGGGAGCGATCGCCATGATCGAAGCCGCCCTCAACGAGGGCGAGCAATTCGAGCCGTCGACATCGCGGATGCGGCTTCGGCTCCACCTGAACGACATCGGCGAGGCGCTCTTCCTGCCCAGGCTGATCGAGACGCTGAGAAAGGAGGCCCCCGGCGTCACGGTGGACAGTTGCGCATTGCCGCACGACGCGATCTGCGCGTCGCTGGATGCGGGCATCGTCGATCTGGCGCTCGGGTTCATCCCGGACCTGGTGGGCACCCAGAGCCTGGAACTGGTGCGCGACAGGTATTCCGTCTTTCTGCGGGCGGGACACCCGGCCCTGCTCGGGCAAGGCGACGGGGGGCTGACGCGGGAACAACTGGGCCGCCTGGACTACGTCGCGATACGCGCCTACGGGGACACGGTGCGGGTCCTGCAGGAAATGGGCATCGACAAGAAGATCCGGATCACCTCGTCGAACTTCCTGGCCTTGCCAGCCATCGTGAAGACCACGGACCTGGCCGTGGTACTGCCGATGGGGCTGGCGAACTACTTTGCCGACTCGGGCGGCTACGCGGTAAGCGAGGCCCAGTTCGCCCACGGGGATTTTCCCGTCATGCTCCACTGGAGCAAGCGGTTCGAACTCGACCCCGCGCACCAGTGGATGCGTGACCTGGTCATCCGGCTGTTCAAGGAATCGAGATAAGGCGAACCGGCTTCGCTACGGGCATGGATTCGGCTGCGTCCGGTGTATGGCCTCGATGCCCTCGACCACGGCCGGCGGCAGCGTGACCCGCGCGCTGGCGATGTTCTCCTGCAATTGCGCGATCGACGTCGCGCCGATCAGGTTGCTGGCCACGAAGGGCCGGCTGTTCACCCAGGCCAGCGCCATCTGCGCCGGCACGAGGCCATGGTCGCGCGCGAGTTCCACGTACCGGCGCGCGGCCGACTCAGCCTCGGGCCCGTCATAGCGGGTGAAGCGCGAGAACAGCGTCAGGCGCGCCCCTTCGGGCCGCGCGCCGTCCAGGTACTTGCCCGACAGCACGCCCATGCCCAGCGGCGAATAGGCCAGCAGGCTGACCTGTTCGAACTGCGTGAACTCGGACAGTCCGATCTCGTACACACGGTTGAGCAGGCTGTAGGGATTCTGGATGGACGCGATGCGCGGCAGGCCGCGGGTCTCGGACAGTTTCAGGAATTGCGCCACGCCCCACGGCGTCTCGTTCGACACGCCGATGTGCCGCACCTTGCCCTCGCGCACGAAGTCCTGCAGCACCGACAGCGTTTCCTCGATGGGCACGGTGTGGTCGTCCTTCACCCAGGGATAGGCAAGCTGGCCGAAGGTGGCGGTGGTGCGGTCGGGCCAGTGCAACTGGTAGAGATCGAGGTAGTCCGTCTGCAGGCGCTTGAGGCTGTCGTGCAGCGCGGCGGTCAGATTCTTGCGGTCCAGGAAGGGCTTGCCATCGCGGATGTGGCCGGGACGCTTGGCATCGCGCAGCGGGCCGGCAACCTTGCTGGTCAGGACAATGTCCTGGCGGCGGCCGGTGCGGGCCAGCCAGGTGCCGATGCAGGCCTCGGTGCGGCCCTGGGTCTCGGCCCTGGGCGGCACCGGATACATTTCGGCGGCATCCACCAGGTTCACGCCTTGCGCCAGCGCGTAGTCCAGTTGCTCGTGGGCGTCGGCTTCGCTGTTCTGCTGCCCCCAGGTCATGGTTCCCAGCCCGATCACGCTGACTTCGAGATCGGTGCGTCCCAGTTTGCGGTATTCCACGTCTGTGCTCCGGTTGCGGGTGATATCCGGTCCAAGGTTACTGCAAGCCCACCGGCGGCGGCATGAATCCCGGCCCGGGGAAGCCTAAAATAGCGCTCGACCTTGAAAGAAACGCCTCAGGAGAACTCTCGCATGCAAGAGGATGACGGCCGCGAACCCGACTACCGTTTCACGCTGGCCAACGAACGCACCTTCCTCGCCTGGATACGCACCGCGCTTGCCGTGCTGGCCGGCGCCATCCTGCTCCACCAGTTCGGCGGCGTGGTCCAGCCGCATTGGCCGCTGCTGGCGCTGAGCGTGGCGATGACCGTCGCCGGCCTGATCTTCTGCTGCGGCGCCTATTTCCAGTGGAAAGCCAACCAGCAGGCCATGCGGCACTCGCGGCCGCTGCCGCGCTCGGCGCTGATTCCGCTGGCGGCCGGCGTGACGATACTGGTCGCCGTGGTGGCCGGCCTGTTCGTGCTGTTCCGATGAGTTCGCAACTGGATCCGGGGTTGCAGCCCCAACGCACCGCGCTGTCCTGGGGTCGGACCGGCCTGTCGATGACAGCCGTGGCGCTGCTGGTACTGCGGGCGGGCATACAGGAACACCAACCGGTCTTCCTCGTCGTCGGCGCGCTGGACATGCTGTGCGCCATCCTGTTCTTCGCGACCGCGTCATGGCGCCGGTCGGCGCTCGCCCTGGACAAGATCCACGCCGCCTCGTCGGCGTGGATGGCGGGCATCACCGCGCTGGTGGCGATCACGAGCCTGGCCGGGACCTGGCTGGTGCTGAGCTAGGATCGACCATGCCGAAGAAGACTCCGCCCGATCCGACCGTCCCCCTCGAGCACCGCATCGCCTATCAGGCGCTGATGATCGCGACGCGCATCTCGCAGTTCCTGGCTCCCATGTGGGAAGAAAAGTACGGCCTGACGACCATCACATGGCGCGTGATGGCGGTGGTTGGACGCTTCGGTCCGCTATCGGCCAAGGAAGTAGCGGAACACACGAGCACGGACGCCTTCTTCGTCTCGCGGGCCATCGTGCAACTCACCCGGCAAGGCTATATGACCAAGGGCGTCGACTCGCGCGATCGCCGGCGTTCCGTGCTGCGGCTGACCGCGGCGGGCGAGCGGGCGCGCATCGACGTGGAGCGTGTGATGAGCGCCCTGGAACACGACGTGTTGGGCGCGATGGGCGAGGGGGAAGAGCGCCGCATCCGGGAAACGCTGGGCAAGCTGGCGGCCACGGCCTCGGATCGGCTGAAGTCTCCCCGGACCTGGAAAGACTTCGCCGACTGACCGCGCGGCGGTTCAGGAAGCCGCCTGTATGCCGGCCTTGCGGATGATCGCGCCCCAGCGGGCGTATTCCTTGTCCATATAGCTTTGCAGATCGTCCGGGGTCGAGCCAACGATGTCCAGCCCCATGCCCTGGAAGCGAGCGGCGATGTCGGGTTTGGCCAGGATTTCCTTGACCGTGGCCGAGAGCTTGTCGCGCACCGCCCTCGACGTGCCCGCTGGGGCCAGCAGGGCGAACCACGGACCCGCCACGATCTCGGGATAGCCTTTTTCCGCGAAGGTCGGCACCTCGGGCAACACCGAACTGCGCCGGGCCGAGGCCACGGCAACGGCGGCCAGCTGGCCCGTCCGGACCCGCTCCCCCACGTTGACGGTGTCGGCGATCATCAGATCGACGCGGCCCTGCATGACGTCGGTCAGTATGGGAGGAAAGCCGTTGTACGGCACGTGCGTCAACGAAATGTTCAGCGCCTGGTCCAGCAGCGCCCCGGTGACGTGGCCCGTGGTGCCCACGCCCTGGGTAGCGTAGGTCAGCGGCGCGCCGCCCGACCGCGCCCGCTGCAGGAAGGCCTCGAACGTCGGCAGTCCGGCCTTGGGCGAGGCCACCAGTACGTTGGGCGCATCGACCACCCGCGACACCGGCGCGAAGGCATGCTGCGCGTCGTAGGGCAGCTTGGACATGATGAACGGGTTGATCACCAGCGGCCCCTGGGCGGTAAGCAGCAGCGTGTAGCCATCCGCCGCGCTCTTGGCCACGAAGTCCGTGCCGATGGTGCCGCCGGCGCCGGCCTTGTTGTCCACCACGAACTGCTGGTGATAGCGGGCCGAAAGCTCGGCCGCCAGCGTGCGGGCCACGACGTCGATCGACCCTCCCGCCAGAAAGGGCACGATCACCCGGACGGAACGGGTGGGCCAGGAAGCTTCCTGCGCACAGACTCCCTGCGGGAGCAGGCCGGCAGTGCCAAGAGCGGCCGCCAGGACCAGATGTCTGATGGCGCTTGTCGTCGTGAGATTCATTTCGTCTTCTCCTGGGGGCCTCTATGCCGGCGGCAGATGCGCCAACGCGGCGGCTTCGTCGAAAGTCCTGGATCGGTTCAGCGCGATGGCGATGGCGCGTATGCGGTATTGCGAGGCGGCACGGGCTTCCTGCGGCGAGTGCCCTTCCTCGAGCGCCTGGGCGGCATTGATCAACCTGCGCCGGGTCTGGGCAATGGCGGTGTCGGACGTCCCGAGGTGCTCGATGCTGCGGTCGGCGATCTCGCCCTGGCTTTCCTGCACGGCGATGTCCTGCAGCTGAGCGCTGGGAATGCCGGTGAAGGATTCGGTGCGCTGCTTGCCGCGATCGATCAGGTAGTCGTTCTCCTGGTTGCCCATCGATTCATAGGTGCCCGGCACGCGGCGTGAATAGTCGAGGTCGCCGGCGTCGTACTCCTCGATTTCCCCCTGTTCGAGCGGCCGTTCCGGCTGGTAGCGGATCCGGTACCACCAGCAGTTCCGGTCGTCGATCGGAACGAAGAAATTGGCGCGGCATACATTCCCCGGCGCGGTCGGCACCAGGACGCCGACCGGCATCAGCCACTGCGTGACGCGCCAGTAGTAGGTGTCGTCGTCGCCGTCGCGGCGCGCCGAGATGGACATGCCGTAGGAGGTATCGGCACAAAAGAAACGCGGCGCGCCATCGGCGTCGGAGAAGCGCTGGAAGTCTCCCACGCCGAACACATCCTTGGACATGCGGTTCATCTGGTGCAGGAAAGTCAGATGAGAGGTATCCAGGCTGCCTTCCAGCGCCTGCATGTAGTTGCAACGCATCAAACGTTTCGATGCATAGACGTGGCTTTCCGGCAGCGACATGAATTCGATGTCGGGCACGGCGGGCGCTTCGCCGGGACCGAGATAGGCCCAGATGATGCCGCCGGATTCATGCACGGGATACGCCCGCGCGCGCACCTTGGCCTTCATCGGGCTGGATGGGGGCTCGCTGGGCATGTCGACGCAGGCGCCGTCCACGCCGAACTTCCAGCCGTGGTAGACGCAGCGCAATCCGCCCTGTTCATTGCGGCCGAAGAACAGGTCGACCGAACGATGCGGGCAGCGCGCGTCCAGCAGCCCGACCCGGCCCTCCGAGTCGCGGAACGCCACCAGCCGGTGGCCGAGCAGGCCGACACGCACCGGCGGGCCGTCCGGCTCGGCGATTTCCTCCGACAGCAGCGCCGGCATCCAGAACCGGCCGATGAGATTCCCCATGGGCGCGCCCTTCTCCACCCGGGTAAGCATGCGATTCATTTCGAGGCTGAGCATCGATCCTCCTGTCTCCTTTTCGATGGCTGCGCCCCGCCCTGGCGGATGGGCGCAGCCCCGCACTGGCCAAATGCTAGCGATTCGCTAGTATTTGGCCAGTATGAGATTCACATGCCCGGGTGTCAAGAAGGAGAAAACGGCAACGGCCATGGCCCTTCGCTGCGGCGCTACCGCGTCGAAGGGCCATGGCTGCCTGATATGGAAGAACCGGACGCTACCGGCCGGACCGGCTCAGTTCCAGGGATCGATGGTCATGTGGATCGCCCCCTGCACACCCTGGCCCGCCAGGCTGCGCAGCGCGAGGTCGGTATCCTCGAGGCCGAACGCATGCGTACTCATTTTCTTGACCCCATGGCGATCGCCCGCGATCAATTGCAGGGCCAGCTCGACCGACTCGTAGCTGTGGCCGCGCATGCCCTTCACGGTCAGGAAGCGCGCGATGATGCGGTCGCTGTCGAACTCGGGAATGCGCCGGCGCTTCTGCCCGCCCAGGATGACCCGTCCACGTTTGCGCGCGAGCTGGATCGCCGTGACGACCGAATCCGTGCCGCCTGCCGCGCAGTCGATGACGAGGTCCGCCATCAGGCCGCCGGTCAGGTCGGCGACGGTTTCGAGCAGGTCCTGGGACTCGATGTCGATGGTGTGGTGCGCGCCGAGCTCACGCGCCAGCGCCAGGCGGCGCGCGTCCGTCTCGTTCGAAAGCCCCGTGATGATGATGCGTTCGGCCCCCGCTTCGCGCGCGGCCACGACGCACGCCAGGCCTTGCTGGCCAGGGCCTTGTATGAGCACCGTCTGGCCCGGCCCCGCGCCGCCTTGCAGGTAGGTCCATTCGACGCCGTTGGCCAGCGGCAGCGCGAGCGCCGCGTGGCGGGGCGAAACCCCGGCGGGCACGCGGTGGAACACCGTGTTCAGGTGCAGGAACTGATACTGGCTGAACCCGCCCCACAAGCCCGGCGCCACCGACAACCCGGTGGCGCCGTAGCGCAGGCCGCCCAGGCGCCAGTCGGTGGCGTCGCACAGCCGGAACTCGCCGCTGCGGCAGAACTCGCAGTGGCCGCAGGGCAGGTATTCCTCCAGCGCGACCAGGTCTCCTTCCTTCACCCCCCATTTGGCGCGCGCCACCTCGCCCAGCTCGGCCACGTGGCCCACGGTCTCGTGGCCGAGCACGAGCGGACCGCGGCTGGCCGGCAGTTGCTGGTAGTAGGGCCAGTCGCTGCCGCACACGCCGGTGACGGCGACCTTGAGCAGGCCGCTGGTGGCCGAGGCGGCCGGCGCGGCCAGCTCGCGCAGTTCGGTCCTGCCAGCCTCGACCGCGACCGCGGCTCGTACGGTAAGTGCCATGGCCGTCACACCGACGCGTGCGGCCGGCCCGGCTGCGCGGCAAGCGCGTCGGCGGCGGCATCCTTGAAGTGCTGGTCGCGCGGCAGGATCACCGCGGCCGAGCGGACATGGTGCGTCGACGGATGCGTTCCCGGCGGCGCGGCGCCTTCCTCGGCCAGCGCCTTGACGGCCTTCATCAACGCGCGGCGCATCTTGACGATGCCGTTGTCGGTGGAGGTCAGGTGTTCCTTGGTGCGATCCTGGATCCGGCCCATGCTTTCCTGCAACGACGCATCCTGCATGCCTATGCCCTCGATGCCGCTGAAAGTCCTGCCCGACTTCTGCGCCTCGCGGTCCATCAGGTAATCGTTCTCCTTGTTCTGCAAGGGACGGAACGTGCCCGGCACGTAGCGCACGTGTATTCCTTTCCCGTCTTCCATCGCCTGGACCTCGGCTTCGGTCAGCGCGCGGCCCGCATGGTAGTCGAAGCTCCAGGCCCAGCAGGTCTCGTCGTCGATGGGCACCCAGAAGTGTCCGTGCACGGGATGGTCGCCGCGCGGCGGCACCATGGTGAAGCAAGGCATCAGCCACGGCGTGATGCGCCAGTAGTAGGAGTCGTCGCCGGCGTTGCGGCGCACGCCCACCAGCAGCCCGGTGTCGGTGTCCACCACGTCGAACACCGGACGCAGGTCCGTCAAGTTGTACTGGTTGCCGGCCGCGCCCTTGAACAAGGGATCGGATTTCAGGCTGTCGCGGTGCAGCCACGAAACGTGGCTGGAATCGATTCCGCCTTCCAGCGCCTGCAGCCAGTTGTTTTCCTGGATGCGCTTGGACACGAAGCGCTGCGCGTCGGGCACCATGGCGAACTCGTACTCGGGCAGCGGCGGCTGATGTTCGGGGGGACCCATGTAGGTCCACAGGATGCCGCCGCGCTCGACCAGCGGATACGAGGTGAGTTTGATGCGGCTGCGAAAACCGCTGTCTTCCGCTTCCGACGGCACGTCCAGGCATTGGCCATCGGCGGCGTACTTCCAGCCGTGATACGGACACCGGATGCCACCGCCCTGGCCTTGCTCGTCGTAGCGGCCGAACCACAGCGACACCCCGCGATGCGCGCAGAACTCGTCGATCAGCCCGATGTTGTCTTCTTCGTCGCGTATCGCCAGCAGCCGTTCGGACAGCAGCTTGACGCGCACCGGCTCACAGCCGGGCCCGGGCAGCTCGCGGCTGAGCATCACCGGCTGCCAATAGCGGCGGAACAGCTCGCCCAGGGGCGTTCCCGGCCCCGTCTGGGTAAGCAGCTCGTTCTGTTCCTTCTTCAACATCTTTGGTCCCCTCGTCTGAGATCGTTCCGTATGCAGGAACACTGTTCCTTGATAGGAAACAAAGTTATCATTCGCTCGATCCCGATGTCAATGCGGTCCATACCGCGGCGGGGCATCAGAACCTCAAGAAAGGAGACAAGCCGATGATGATTCATCGTCATTTCCTCGCGCGCCTGGTGTGCGCGAGCCTTGCGGCCGGCGCGCTCGCGGCGCCCGCCTGTGCGCAGGACCCGTGGCCCAGCCGCCCGGTCAAGATCGTGGTGCCCTACGCGCCCGGCGGCAGCGCCGACACGCTGGGCCGGCTGATCTCGCGCCATCTTGCCGAAACGTTCAAGCAGAGTTTCGTGGTGGACAACCGCGGCGGCGCTGGCGGCGTCATCGGTTCGCAGATGGTGGCGCGCGCCGAACCCGACGGCTATACGCTGGTGGTGTCGGGCATCGGCTCGCATGTGGTCGCCCCGCTGACCAACGCGACCAGCTTCGACCCCATCAAGGACTTCACCCACATCGCCCTGCTGGGCGGCCCGCCCACCGTGCTGGCGGTCAACGTCGCGCAGCCCATCAAGGACGTGCCCGGCTTCATCAAGCAGGTCAAGGCCATGCCCGAAGGCCTGAGCTGGGCCTCGCCCGGACAGGGCACGCACGGCGCCCTGATCGGCGAAGCCTTCCGCCAGATCACCAAGCTGAACCTGGTGCACATCAGCTACAAGGGCGCGGGCCCCGCCGTGGCCGACGTGGCCGCCAACCAGGTGCCGGCCGCCTTCATCACGCTCAGCACCGCCGCCGGCAACATCAAGGCCGGCAAGCTGCGTCCGCTGGCCGTGACCTCGGCGCAGCGCGTCGCCGACTTTCCCGACATCCCCACCTTCAAGGAACTGGGCTATCCGCAGTTGACCGGCACCACCTGGTTCTCGCTGTCGGGTCCCGCCGGCATGTCGCCCGAACTGGTCACCAGGCTCAACCTCGCGGTGCGCAAGGCCCTGCAATCACCGGAAGGACAAACCGAGCTGCGGGCCCAGAACATGGAGACCTTCGACTGGGACGCGCCCACGTTCAACGATTTCGTGAAGAAAGAAATCGCGCACTGGAAGCAATACATAGAGCCCCCTCCTACGCGCTGACGCGCGCCCCCCCAGGGGGCGAAACCGGCGGACTGGCAAAGCCAGATCCGCGGTTTCCTGGGGCTGGCGCCAGTTTCTTGGATTGTGGTACCCATGTGCTTCGCTGGCTGCCAACACTTGTTATAAAGGTGGGTTGACGCAAACATTGTCCATCACTATGCAAGACACTCAGGACGGGGGCGAGGGGCGGCTTTCTTCGGTTGCTTCGGCCATCCGTGTGCTCAAGGCGTTTTCCGAGACGGAAGTCGAGATCGGGATCAGTACGCTTGCCAAACGGCTGGGGCTGGCCAAGAGCACGGTGCACCGGCTGGCCAGCACGCTGACGGCCGAGGGGCTGCTGGAGCAGAATCCGGAGAACGGGCGCTACCGGCTTGGGCTGGGGCTGTTCGCGCTGGGCGCGCTGGTGCGGCGGCGCATGGATATTTCGACGCAGGCCCTGCCCTATCTGCACGAGCTGCGCGAGATCACCGGCGAGACCGTGCATCTGGCCACGCTGGAGCAAAGCAACATCATCTATCTCTTCAACCTCGAAAGCCACCAGGCCATACGCATGCGTTCGTACGTCGGCGCGCGCAAGCCCGCGTTCTGCACCAGCGAAGGCCGCGCGCTGCTGGCCTTCCAGAGCGCGGACGTGCTGGCGCGCGTGCTCAAGGATGGCCTCGTGCCGCGCACGCCGAACACGCCGACCGATCCGGCCCTGCTGCGCGGCACGCTTGAACAGGTACGCCGCGAAGGCTATGCGCAAGACGACGAGGAAAGCGAGGTCGGCATGCGCGGGCTGGCGGCGCCGGTGCGTGATCACTCCGGACAGGTCATCGCCGCGATCGGCGTCGCGGGTCCCATCCAGCGGTTGACCAAGCGAGCGGTACGCGGATTCGTCACGCCCGTGCTCCAGGCCGCCGATGGCGTGTCGGCGCGACTGGGCTACCAGCCCTGACCCGACGCGCGATCGTCCATGGCCGCCGCGTCCCGTATCCCCGTCTACCTGCTGACCGGCTTCCTGGGCAGCGGCAAGACGACGCTGCTTTCGGCCTGGCTCGGACAACCGGCGCTGCGAGGCGCGGCGGTGATCGTCAATGAACTGGGCGAGGTCGGGCTCGATGGCGCCTTGCTGGGCGTGACCGAGCAGGCGGCGCTGGTGTCGGGGTCGTGTGTGTGCTGCACCGGCCTGCCGGGCCTGGAGCAGGCCCTGGAGGATTTGTTCTGGGCGCGGCTGCAGCGCCGCATGCCGGCGTTTCCCGCCGTGGCGATCGAAACCACGGGGATGGCCGATCCCGCGCCCATCGTCCAGGCGTTCCACGACCATCCGCTGCTGCGCGAACGCTACCGGCTGCAAACCATCATCACCGTGGCGGGCGCGCCAGCCGGCGCGGCGCTGCTCGATCGTCATCCGGAAGCCCGGGCCCAGGTCCGCGCGGCGCGGGTCTTGATCATGACCAAGACCCGGGAAGCCGGCGACACACCCGCCCGCGCCCTGGCCGCGAGACTGGCGACGCTGAATCCCGGCGCGCCGGTACTGTGCTCCAACCAGGCCGATCTGACATGGGAGACGGTTTCCCTCGCCCTCGCGCCACGCGGCGCATCGCCGGCCCCGGCCGCGACGCCCGTCCGCGGCGGGATGGAAAATCATGCCGCCGGCCATGCGCCATCGCATGACCACGGCCACGGCCACGGCGCGCACCCGCACGCGCATCATCATGCGGAGCAGGCGCATTTTCTCCCCCTGCCCCATCCCATCGAACGCGACGCGCTGCTGGTCCGCCTGCATGCGCTCGCCGATGCGCTGGGGCAGGACCTGCTGCGGCTCAAGGGTGTCGTCGCGCTGGCCGACGGCCGGCGTTGCGTGGTGCAGTTCGCGCCCGACGAAAGGCGCTTCGATGTGCGGCCGCTGTCCGCGACCGATATCCCGCGTCAGAAAACCGGCCTGACGGTCATCGCGACACACGCCGATCCCGGCCGGATGGCCGAACACTTGTCAGCGCCGCTTCCCAGCGCTTCTCGTATTCGTTCTTCTGAAAATCCTCCGCGATGAAGTCGAGGAAGACCGGATGGAGAATGCCAGCGAAGGCCTCAAACTCAGGCGGCGCCTGGTCATCGTCGATCCGTTCAGCATCGACCACATGCTGGCCCTGCCGCTCTGATCGGCACGCGGCGCGGACCCGCCGGCATGGCGGGTCCCATGCCTGTCAGCTGTTTTCCAGCACGTCGGCCAGGCCCTGTTTTTCCAGCAGCGACGACAGGTGTTCCCAGCCGTGGAAATCGATGATGATCTGGCCGCGCTCCTTCGCGCCGATCTTGAACGCCACCTGCGTGCCCAGCCGGTCGGACAAGGCCTCTTCCAGCCGCAGCACGTCGCGCGACTTGGCCGCCGGTTTGCGGCTGGATTTCTGCGCGGCTTCCTGCAGCGTCTGCGCGACGAGTTTCTCGGCCTCGCGCACCGACAGCCGCCTGGCCACGATCTGCGTGGCCAGTTGGATCTGGGTGGCGGCATCCACCGCCAGCAGCGCGCGCGCATGGCCCATGTCGAGATCGCCGGCCAGCAGCATGGTCTGCACCGGCGCGGCCAGGTTCAACAGGCGCAGCAGGTTGCTCGTGGCCGACCTCGACCGCCCGATGGCCTGCGCCGCCTGCTCGTGCGTCATGCCGAACTCGCCGATCAGGCGCTGCACGCCCTGGGCCTCTTCCAGCGGATTCAGGTCCTCGCGCTGGATGTTCTCGATCAGCGCCATGACCGCGGCGTTCTCGTCGCTGACTTCGCGCACCAGCACCGGCACCTCGGTCAGCGCGGCCAGCTGCGCGGCGCGAAACCGCCGTTCGCCCGCGATGATCTCGTAGCGGCCGCCTTCGATGGCGCGGACCAGGATGGGCTGCATCACCCCTTGGGTGCGGATCGACTCGGCCAGTTCGGCCAGCGCGCCTTCGTCCATGCGCGAGCGCGGCTGGTAGCGGCCGGCCTGCATGCTGGATACCGGCAGCGTGCTGGGCGGGCCTTCCTTCTGTGCGGGCTGCGCCGCCGCCTGGGTACCCAGCGTGCTGACCGCCGGCATGTCGGCCCCCAGCAGCGCGTCGAGTCCACGGCCCAATCCTTTGGGTTTCTTCACACCCTTAGATCCTGCTTTTACTTCCATGATGTGCTTCCCCAAAGCTATAGCGTTTTCACGCGCTCTATCATTTCCGCCCCGAAGGCCACGTAGGCCTGCGCCCCCTTGGACGCGGGGTCGAACACCACCCCCGGCAGCCCATAGCTGGGCGCCTCGGCCAGCCTGACGTTGCGCGGGATGATGCTCTTGAATACCTTGTCGCCGAAGTGGCTCTCGAGCTGCGCCGAGACCTGCTGCTGCAGGGTCACGCGCGGATCGAACATCACGCGCAGCAGGCCGATCACGCGCAGGTCGGGATTCAGGTTGGCATGGACCCGCTTGATGGTGTTGACCAGGTCCGACAGCCCCTCCAGGGCAAAGTATTCGCACTGCATGGGAATGATCACGCCGTGCGCGGCGGCCAGGCCGTTCAGCGTCAGCAGCGACAAGGTGGGCGGACAATCGATCAGCACGAAGTCGTAGCGGTCGGCCACGGAAGCGATCGCGTGCTTCAACTGGCGATCGCGTTCCTCAAGCTCCACCAGGTCGATCTCGGCACCGGCCAGTTCGCGATTGGAGGGCAGGACGTCATACCCGCTCTCCGTCGCCTTGGCGGCATCGGCAAGGCTGGCTTCGCCGATCAGGACCTGGTAGAGCGTGGCCTGCAGCTCGCGTTTGTCGATGCCGCTGCCCATGGTGGCGTTGCCCTGTGGATCCAGGTCGACCAGCAGCACGCGCTGCTTCTGGGCCACGAGGGCCGCCGCCAGGTTGACCGCGGTGGTGGTCTTGCCCACACCGCCTTTCTGGTTCGCGATGCAGAAGATGCGGGCCGTGGCCCGCGCGCGTTTGGCGGCCAGCGGCTCGGCGCCGGTGATCGCCTCCAGCTCGCCGGTTTCTTTTCCGGACGGCGCCGCCTCGTTGACCATGCTGGAATTGGAAGACATCGAATACAACCTGATTATTGGTGAATCTGACGCGCCTATAGCCGGCGCCGCGTTCTGCTAACTCTCGCTCGCCCCGTCTTCGACACGGTCCATCCAGACCAGGCAACGACGGGCGGACAATCTTGGCACATAAAGTGTCGTGACGCCTTCCACCTGCCATGCTCCCTGGTCCTTCAGCGCCTGCATCTCGTCTTCCGGCGGATGGCCCTTCATGGCGACCAGCCTTCCCCCCGGCTTGACGTGGCGCCCGGCCAGCGCGGCAAAGTCGTGCAGCGACGCGAACGCGCGCGAGACGACGATGTCGCACCCGGCGGGTTCGAGCTCTTCGACCCGCGCGTGCGTCGCATCCAGGTTGGGCAACCGCAGCACGCCGGCCACGTGCTTGATGAACGCGGTCTTCTTCTCGACCGCGTCCACGCAGAGCACTTCCCATTCCGGCCGGCAGATGGCCAGGACCACGCCGGGCAGCCCGCCACCCGAACCCACGTCCAGGATGCTGGCAGGCTGGCCGGCAAGACACTGGGCGAGTTCCGGCACTACCGACAGACTATCTGTTATGTGATGCAAAAGCATCTGCTCCGGCTCGCGTATGGCCGTGAGGTTGTAGGTGCGATTCCAGCGCAGCATCTGCGCCAGGTAATTCAGCAGCAGATCGATGCGCGCATGATCGAGCGGCAGGCGCAACACCGCGCAGTCCGACTCGAGCTGGGCCGCGAATACGGCGCCATTGAAAGGTTCCTGCATCGGGATCGGTTTCCGGGACATGTTCATGGGACGACCCTCCGGCCGTCGGGAGCTTCCCTTGCCGGGGAAGCGGACACGCTTCCCCGCAAGCCACGCGTCGATACCGACGAGCCTCCCGTCTCGTCGTGGCGCGGCTTTTCTCCCGGGAGAAGGCGTGTCGTTGTCGATAGGCCGTGCCGCACGCTCATGCCGCCCGGTTGGCGTCGGCGGCGGAATCGGCAGCCAGCCGTCCGTATTGCCGGCGCTTCAGGTGTATCAGCAGGAGCGAGATGGCGGCAGGCGTAATGCCCGAGATGCGGGCAGCCTGGCCGATGGTTTGCGGCCGATGGGTCTTGAGCTTCTGGCGAACTTCGAAGGACAGGCTGCGCACCGAGTCGTAGTCGATGTCGTCCGGGATACGCTGGTTCTCGTGTCCGGCCTGCTTGTCGATCTCGTTCTGCTGGCGCGCGATGTAGCCCGCGTACTTGACCTGGATCTCCACCTGTTCGGCAACGATCCGGTCCGTGACGCCTGGACCCGCCAGCAATTCCTCGTCCACATTCTTCGCTTGCATAAGCGCATCATAGGAAACGTCAGGGCGCTTGAGCAAGTCGAATAGTGTGTACTCACGCTCAATCGCCTTGCCCAATAACGGCTCGGCGACGTGGGCCGGGAAAATCCGGGGATTGATCCACGTGGAACGCAGGCGCTCGACCTCGCCCGCGACGGCATCCCGTTTGCGATTGAACGCGTCCCAGCGCGCGTCGTCCACCAGCCCGAGCCGGCGGCCAGCTTCCGTCAGGCGCCAATCGGCATTGTCTTCGCGCAGGCTCAGGCGGTACTCCGCCCGCGACGTGAACATGCGATAGGGCTCGGTCACGCCACGCGTGACCAGGTCGTCGGCCAGGACACCCAGGTAGGCTTCGTCCCGGCGCGGCACCCAGGCTTCTTCGCCCTTGACCTTCAGGGCGGCATTGATCCCGGCCAACAGCCCCTGTGCTGCGGCTTCTTCGTATCCCGTCGTGCCATTGATCTGTCCGGCGAAGAACAGTCCGGAGATGGCTCGTGTCTCCAACGACGTTTTCAAGCCACGCGGATCAAAGTAGTCATACTCGATGGCATACCCGGGACGCAGGATATGGGCATTTTCCAGCCCCGGCAGCGAATGGATCAGATCGAGCTGGACATCGAACGGCAGACTGGTCGATACCCCGTTCGGATAGAACTCGTGGGTCGTCAGCCCTTCTGGTTCCAGGAAGACCTGGTGGGAAGATTTGTCCGCGAAACGATGGATCTTGTCCTCGATAGAGGGGCAATAACGTGGCCCCACCCCTTCGATAACGCCGGTGTACATGGGCGAACGGTCCAGGCCGCCGCGGATGATCTCGTGCGTCCGCGCATTGGTATGCGTAATCCAGCACGGAAGCTGGCGCGGGTGCATGGCGGCATCGCCCAGATAGGAGAAGACCGGTACCGGATCCAGATCCCCGGGCTGTTCCTCCAGCACGCTGAAGTCGATGGAGCGGCCATCGATGCGAGGCGGCGTTCCGGTTTTCAGGCGTCCCTGGCCCAGGTTGAGTTCCTGTAGCCGCTTGCCTAGCGAGATGGCGGGAGGATCACCCGCCCGCCCTGCTGAATAGTTCTGCAAACCCACGTGCACCCGGCCATTCAGGAAGGTACCCGCAGTCAAGACGACCGCCCGCGCACGAAAGCGCAGGCCGATCTGGGTGATCGCACCCACCACCTTGTCCCCTTCCAGCATCAGATCGTCCACGGCCTGCTGGAACAGCCAGAGGTTGGGCTGGTTCTCCAGGCGATGCCGGATCGCCTTACGGTAGAGCACGCGGTCGGCTTGTGCCCGAGTCGCCCGTACCGCGGGGCCCTTCGATGCATTCAGGATGCGGAACTGGATCCCTGCCTCGTCCGTAGCCAAGGCCATGGCCCCCCCCAACGCATCGACCTCTTTCACCAGATGGCCTTTGCCTATCCCTCCTATCGAGGGATTGCAGGACATCTGCCCGAGGGTCTCGATGTTATGCGTGAGCAGCAGTGTCTTGCAGCCAGCACGCGCCGCGGCCAGCGCAGCCTCGGTACCGGCATGGCCACCGCCTACAACGATCACATCAAATTCGGTTGGATACAGCATGGTGGGGTCCACAAAAGACCAGCGCTAAGCTGGCGACCTGGCCTGCATGGCCAGGAAAATGTCCGGGCATGGAGAAAGAAACGCCACGGTAACTAGGGATTATAGGATTCTCGCCCCGCCAAGGCGAGCAATACCCTGGTCAGACTGCTCTAGCGTGTTTCACGTGGAACAATTTGGGAAAATTCTGGGCAGCCATCGAAAAGCGGAGACCGAACAACACGATGGTCACGGACGGACCAGCTTATCCGTTCTATGTGGCAATCGTTGCAACGGATGGCATGACAGCAGTTGGACCAGGGCTCAAAGATGTGTCGCTGCCATAGGGATGGGGGATTCGCGACACAAGGATAGACCGCCGCCTGTTGGCCACAAACCGACTTCCGGGGATGCCGTGGCACGCGGATGTTTCACGTGAAACATTGGAAGGTCGTAGCGCAGGGGCACGTCCGCCAGCACGCGTGTCGATGCCATGGATGGTGGATATCTCGTACCCGCCACGCTACCGATAGTAGGAGTGCTTGCGCGCCGCTACGCCGAATTGCCAAAACTCGACTTCACAAGACATCGGGTCCCTTCCCTGTGGTACTCCAGGTTTTCAGGCACACCCTGCTACCTTAAGACGTTACCCATGTTTCCCGACAACGATCGCTGCTTTCTACCCTTCCCGGGCGCCATCCACTTCTTCCCGCATTGCCCGAGCGATCAGCACATCCATCATGTCGAACAATTCACGGACCTGCTCGGCTGAAAACCCGCCCAGCAAACGGGTGTTGCGCTGCCTGGACAATTGGCGCAAGGAAACGGCAATGTCCATGCCTGGGGGGCTCAATCTCAATGCGGCCTGGCGATTGTCCCGTTCCGACGTTCGTCTTTCGACCAGGCCTTGCCTGGACAACGAAACAACCGCCCGGCTGATCTGCGCGGCATCCACCATGGCGAACCCGGCAAGCTTACGTATCGAGGCGGGTTGGGAACTCGCAAGCAGCGTGACGACCTGCCATTCCGTCTGAGAAAACCCGAACTGCGTACGAGCCTCCGCCTGCGAAGCCCGTGCCAAGGCCCTGGTCAGCATCGCCACTTTGGGAGCCAATAGATCGTCCAGCTCATGCGCGTGCGTTGCTTTGAGAGGAAGAGGATCGGCGCCGTCGCGCAGGAGGTCGGTTGTCATCGGCTAGCGCCTCATACGAGGCGTCATGTGAACGCGGCGTGTCATTATCCTCGTCCCGGCGGGTTTTCCGCAATTCCATGACAAATCCTGATATTTCCCAATCGCGAATAATGAAATAAATCAATATACAAGATTCAGTCATGTATGTTAATTGCCTGGAAACCACAATCGTCCTTGCTGCCTGACCCGCCCGCACCTACCCGCGACGGAATACCGCGACGCCGGCGCGGCATGAAAAAAAGCCCCCACGCTTGCCGCTTCGCGGCGGCGCTGCCCCCCGAGGGGGCGCTTTTTCATCTTGGGGCGGCCCGGCAATGAAAAAAAGCCCCCACGCTTGCCGCTTCGCGGCGGCGCTGCCCCCCGAGGGGGCGCTTTTTCATCTTGGGGCGGCC